>NEUS01000155.1 GCA_002288455.1 Opitutia bacterium Tous-C1TDCM | reverse complement strand
GGGTCCGCGTACGGACACGCGCGGCCCGGCGCGGGCGGGTTCCGCCGGATGCGCCGCCGCTTCAGCGGGAAGGACGGAGCAGTTCGCCGGCGCGCAGCATCAGGGAAGCGCGGTTCTCGACGTGCAGGCGCTCGAAGATGCGCTCCATGTGTTTGTCGATCGTGCGCGGGCTGGCGGCGAGGATGACGGCGATCTCGGGATTGGTTTTTCCCTGCGCGACCCAGTAGGCGACTTCGGCCTGGCGGGTGGTGAGGCCGAGGGCGAGCAGCGCGGACGGACCGGGCGGGGCGTGTTCTTCCTCGAGCGCGAGCATGACGAGATCGTCGCGGCCGGGTTCCGTGAACCGGCGCGCGTGCAGCACGGCATCGCCGAGCGTGTAGCTGCCGCCGGCGAAGAGCGCGGCGGGGGAAGATCCGGGCAGATATTTTTCGACGAGGTCGTGGGCGAGCCGGGTGGCGAACAGCAATTCGCCTTGGCGGCCGAGGACCAAAACGGCGCGGTCGAGCGAGCTGGCGAGCTGGGCTTCGGCGTCGAGACGCAACGCGACCTCGGCTTCGAGTTCGGCATTCTGGGCCTCGAGTTTGCGGCGGGCGGCGCGCAATTCGAGTTGGACGCGGACGCGCGCGACCAGCTCTTCGACGTGCACGGGCTTCGTGACGTAGTCGACGGCGCCGGCGGCGAAGGCGCGGACCTTCTGTTCCGGCGCGTCGATGGCGGTGAGGAAAATCACCGGCAGGGCGCGCCAGCGCGGGTCCGCCTGGAGCGAGGCGCAGACGGCAAAACCGTCTTCGCCGGGCATCACCACATCGAGCAGCACAAGATCGGGCAGGGTGCGGGCGAGCACGTCGCGGGCGGCGCCGCCGCTGTCCGCGAGCAGGACCTTGACGCCTTCGTGGCGCAGGGCATCGCACACGACGCCGAGGCTGGCGGGCGTGTCGTCGACGACGAGGACGGCGGGAGGATTCACGGTTGGTCGAGCAGGTGGCGGAGGCGCGAAAGCTGGAAGCCGGCCGCGGCGGCGTCGAGCGCGTCCCAGTGGACCGCGGCGGCGGGATAGGCGGCGCGGATGCGGGCGACGGCGGCGCGGAAGGCGTCGAGGTCGCCCTCGGCGAGGACATCGCGCAATTCCGCGCGCGCGGCGGCGGGCATAGGCGGTACCTCGGCCGGGGCGGCGGCGGTCGGGGTTGCGGCCGGGGCGGGTGCGAGCCATTGCAGGCCCAGCAGCGTCCCGAGTTTCGCGACGAGGTCTTCGGTGCGGAAAGGTTTGGGGAGAAAATCGTCGCAGCCGGCGGCGCGGGCTTCGGCGGGATCGAAACTCAGGACCGACGCCGAGGTGAGCAGAACGCGGAGATCCGCGCCGCGCGGCAACGCGCGCAGGCGGCGCGTGAGTTCGAGGCCGTCCATGCCGTCCATCCGCAGATCGACGATGGCGAGATCGGGCCAGGGTTCCTCGCCGCGGGCGAGCCGGGCGAGGGCCGCTTCGCCGGATGCGGCCTCGCCGCAGGGGAAACCGAGGGGCGCGAGCAGATCCGTCAGCAAGCTGCGGTTGACGGCATGGTCGTCGACCACGAGCAGACGGCGCCGCGGACCGGCGCAGCCGATCACGGCGGGAGCGGGCGCGCGCGCGGCGGGGGAAGTGCCGGCGGGCAATTCCAGGCCGAAGGCGAAGACGCTGCCGGCCCCGGGTGTGCTTTCGAGCACGAGGGTGCCGCCCATGCGTTCGACGAGGGCGCGGCTGATGGCGAGGCCGAGGCCGGTGCCGGGCGCGGCGGGGCGGGTGGCGCGGGCCTGTTCGAACGGCTGGAAGAGGCGGGCCTGGTCGTCCGGGGCGATGCCCGGGCCCGTATCGGAAACGCTGATGCGCAAGGCGACGCGCCCGGCGGCCGCGGGAGCGGCGGCCGCGCGCAGGGTGACGCCGCCGCGGGCGGTGAACTTGACGGCGTTGCCGAGGAGGTTGTCGAGGGCTTGGCGGAGTTTCTGGGCATCGCCCTCGACCCAGGCCGGGAGATCGGGTGCGAGCTCCTTGAGGAACGCGAGCCGCTTGGCCGCGGCGGCGGGCGCGTGGGCGGCGGCGACATCGGCGATCAGTTCGGCGAGCGCGAACGGCGCGGGGCGGAGCTCGATTTTGCCGGCCTCGATTTTCGCGAGGTCGAGGACGTCGTTGATCATGCGCAGCAGATGTTCGCCGCTCTGGTGGACGATGCGGACGCGTTCGCGCTGGTCGGCGGCGAGACGGGCGTCGCGCTGGAGCAGTTGCGCGTAGCCGATGACGCCGTTGAGCGGCGTGCGCAGCTCGTGGCTCATGGCGGCGAGGAAGGCGCTCTTGGCCCGGCTGGCGGATTCGGCCTGGTCGCGGGCGGCGGCGAGATCGCGGGTGCGTTCCGCGACGACGGATTCGAGGCGGCGGCGCTCGCGTTCGGCGCGGCCGAGCCGCCAGCGCACGAAGCCGGCCATGGCGGCCAGCAGGGCGGCCCCGTAGCCGGCGAAGGCGGCGCCCGTGCGATGCCAGGGGGCGGCGACCGCAAAGGTGTAGCGCAGGACTTCGCTGTCGCCGCCGGCGGCGTCGGTGGCGACCACTTCGAGGACGAACGGTCCGCCCTCGAGGTTGGTGTAACTGATTTCCGGATGCGCGGACGGCGCGCTCCAGGTCGCGGTGTGGCCGAGCAGCCGGGTGCGGTAGGTGACGGTGCCGCCGTCCATGCGCCCGGGCCCGAATTGAAAAACGGTGCGCTCCGCGGACGCGGGAAAGCGGATTCCCCCGGGGCCGCCGGAGCGGCGGGGCCAGGCGCGGCCGCCGGCGCGCACGGCGTGCAGGTGCGGTTGCCAGGGAGCGTGGCGCAGCGCGGCGAGACGGTCGGCCTCGATCCGGACCACGGCGGAAGGCGACTTCGCCCAGACGACCTCGCCGCCGGGAGCCGCGGGATCGGCGTGGAAGTTGAGAAAGCCGTATGCGCCGGCGAGCGCCTGCAGGGCCGGCGGCAAGGGATGCCAAGCCGCGGGGCCGCGGGGCGAGCCGGGCGCGAAGGTGTACCAGCCCGGCGGGCGCCCGCTGCGGTCCGCGACGCGACCGCCGCTGGCCCAGAGCCGGCCGCGGGCATCGAGCGTACTGGGAAAAGCATGACGCGCGCCGTCGGGCAAGTTGAACGCCGGCTCCGGCTCGAAACGGCGCTTGGTTTCGTCGAGCCGCCATACGCCTTTGGCGGAGTGAAACGCGACGCCCCACGGGACCCCGAAGGCCGCGGTGTAGTTGCGGGTCGGCGGCAGACCTTCCGCCGTTCCGAAATTGCCGACCTCGGGCCGCCGCCAGCCGTCCGGCCCGGCGGCGGCGCGCAAGCGGAAAAATCCCCGGCCGCGGGTGCCGACCCAGATGGTGTCGGCCGCGGCGGCGGTGATGATCTCGGGGAAACCGGTGGCGGCGGATTCATGGTCGAGGGCGAATCCGTCCGGTCCGAGGCGGCCGACGATGACGCTCCGGTCGGCGCCGATGAAGACGCGCGCCGGATCCCCGGGCGTGGTCCAGACGACGCTGAAATCCTCGGCGCGTTGCAGCACGGGCCGGAAGCCGGATTCCGGCCGGTAGAGATGGACCCCGCCCGACATGGCGACGAGCAGTCCTTCCGGGTGGGGAGCGACTTCGTTGATGATCGTCGTGGCGCCGGGGATCGGATCGAAGCGGGCCGGGCGGCCGGTGGCGGCATCGCCGGGAGCCAGGCGGTAGACCGCGTTGACGACGCCGGCATAGAACGAGCCGTCTTGCCGGGCAAACGAGCGCATGCCGCCGGGTCCGGGTCCGTTGCGCTCGTCGAAGACGGTCGCGGGAGTGACGAGATCAAGCCGGGCGAGACCGTTGGTGCCGCCGGTCCAGAGGCCGCCGTCGCGGTCGAGCGCGAGACCGTAGGTCGTGTCGCTGGGCAGACCGTGGGATTTGTCGTAGCGCAGCAGGGTCGCGCCGTCGGGCGAAGCGATGAGCAGACCGGACTGGCGGGTGAACGCGGCGATGCGGCCGTCCGGCAGCGCCATGAGGCCGAGCGGGCGGGCGGCGGCAAACGCTTCCGTGGCCGGGCCGGTCCACTTTTCCGCGGTGGCGCCGTCGGCGCCGAGCACGAGCAGGCCGCCGGGTGCGGCGAGGGCGAGCAGGCGCCCGTTCGGGAGCGTTGCCAGTCCGGTGATGGTGCTCCGGGCGGCCGCGGCTGCCGTGGCGAAGGGGCGCCAGGTCTGGCCGTCCCAACGGTGCAGCCCGGCGTTGGTGCCGCTGGCATACAAGGTGCCGCCGGCGCTGTGCACTTGGGTGCGGCCGGACGCCGGAGCCGGGGTGAAGGTGAAACGCCCGCCTTGCCAGACGAGCCAGCCCTTCTCCGCGGCGAACGCGACCGACTCGCCCGCCACCTTGGCGCCGCGGACGTTGCCGAGGGGCGTCGCCTCGGCCGGCACGGCGGCGACGAGGGAAACGTAGGCCGTGTGTCCGTCGGCGCCCTCGGCGAAGTAGCCGATTTCCTCGTCGCCCGAGACATAGATGCGCCCGTCCGGTGCGGCGGCGAGCCGCCAGGCCCAGAGCGAGGGATAGTCGAGGCGTTCCCAGCGGGCGCCGTCGTAGCGCAGCACGGCGCGCTGGGAGGTGCCGTAGAGCCGGCCGTCGGGAGCGATCGCGAGGTCGTTGACCTGGTAGTGACCTTGGTAGGTATCCGGCAGAAACCGCTGCAGCGGCGGGAGACCGCGCTCCGCGTCGAACGCGCTCTCGGCCGCGTTGGCCGGACCGGCGAGACCCAGCACCAAGGCGGTCACGGCGATCTGGATACGGCGATGGTGGCGGGGCCTCAAGCGGGGCCACGAGACGGCGCGGGGCCGGGGGCGTCAATCCCCGGGCCCGCGCCTTAAGCAGAAGCACGTAACGGGCGGCGGATTCAGAGGTCCGCTTCGAACCGCTGCCGCCGCCGCAGCTGGACGTGGCGTTTTTTCCACTCCGCCTTCGCGGCCCGCGCGCGCCCGGCGTCCTGTTGGCGCGCGGCGTAGGCATCGGCCCGCATCAGTTTCAGGAAACCGGCCCAGCGGCCGGGATCGAGCGTGCCGTCCGCCAGTGCCGCGGCGACCGCGCAGCCGGGCTCGCCGCGGTGGCTGCAATCGGAGAACCGGCAGCAGGCCGCGAGCTCCGCGAGATCGCGGAAGTTTCCGTCGGGGCGTTCCGCGGCGTCCGACCACGGTTGCAGTTCGCGCAGGCCCGGGGTGTCGATCACGAGCACGCCGGAGGGCGCGAGGTGCAGCTCGCGGCGCACGGTGGTGTGCCGGCCTTTGCCGACGGCGACGCTGACCGTGCCGGTGGCGAGCCGGGTTTCGCCGAGCAGGCGGTTGATCAGGGTGGATTTGCCGACGCCGGAGGAACCGACCAGCGCCACCGTGCGGCCCGGGGCGAGCCAGGACGCGAGGGAACCGGCGGGATCGGCGGCCTCGGTTGCGCTGAGGGCCACGACGGGGACACCGTCGGCGACCGCGACGGCGGCCGCGATTTGCGCGGGCAGATCGGAGGCGAGGTCGGCCTTGTTGAGCACGATCACGGGTTGCGCACCGCCCGCGCGGGCGGCGACGAGGTAGCGCTCGATGCGCCGGAGGTTGAAGTTTTGGTCGAGGGCGGTGACGAGGAAGACCGTGTCGAGGTTGGCGGCGACGACCTGTTCCTCGGGCACCGGACCGGCGGCGCGCCGTGTGAAGGCCGTGTGCCGGGACAGGACGGCGTGGATATCGGCCCGGGGTTCGCCGGGCCGCGGCCGGACGGCGAGCCAGTCGCCGACGGCCGGCAATTCGGCGGCGGCGACCGAGTGGTGCAGCAGGCGGCCGGTGCAGACGGCGGCGAGCGGACCGAGGGCGGAGAGGACTTCGCAGGCATGGCGATGCGGGAGGACAACGCGCGCCGGGACGAGTCCGGCGGCGGCGTGGGGTCGGAATTCGGCCGCGCGGGCCTCGTCCCAACCGAGAGCGGAGAGAGTCATGTCGGAAAAATGGATACGGAACTGCGGCTGCGGCCGGGGGCACGGCCGGCGGCGCGCGGCGGCCGGACGGAAAACAAAAAGGCCGCCCGGGTCGGGCGGCCTGCGGCGCAAAGCGCGAAATGCGGGGCGCGTCAGCGACGCGCGGGCAGACCCACCGACGGGAGCGGAGCGAGGGAGAGGACAATCTCGTTCATGGTTTCGCGAAGGTTAAGGGTGGCGGTTGGGCCTCGGCGGAGGCGGACGTGCGAAGCGAAGCGCCGCGCGGGGCGGAGTCAATCGCGCGGTCGGAAAGCCCCGCGTTCGGCGCCGGCCGCCCACCGTACGCAGGTATGCGTATTCCGGGACGGGATACTTTGCGGCACACTCTAAGGCCCCGCGCTTCCGCGGCCGGCCTCCCCATGAAACCGATGAATTCCCTCTTCCGCCGCAGTGCGGCCGCACTGCTCGTTCTGGCCCTTTCGGCCGCGCCCGCGTGGGCCGCCGCGAAACAACTCTGGACCGCCAAGCTGCCCGGCGACGCCAAGTGGCACGCGTTGACGGGCCTCGGCACGCTGCTTGTCGGCACGCCGGACGCGATCCTCGCCTTCGATCCCGACTCCGGCCAGCAGCTCTGGACGCGCGGCGAATTCCGCAAGAGCTCGCCGCACAACGCCCGCGAGATTCCCGGCACGCCGTACCTGGTGTGCAACACGTCGGAAGGCTTGGGCGGCACGAAGGTGACGTTGTTCCAGATTGATTACCTCACCGGCAAGACGGTGTGGCAGACGCCGGAAATCATGGGCCAGCATCTCGGCACGATTCCGGTGGCCGAGAAGAACCTCGTCGTTTTCGTGCTCAACAGTTTCGGCGCCGACGGCACCGAGGCGGGCATTTACCTCAAGGCCTTCGACTTCGACGGGAAGGAAAAGTGGGCCACGAAGTTCGCGAAGTCCGGCGCGATTCCGCTGCACATGGCGGACAATTCCGGCCGCTTCATCCCGACGATGGATCTTTCCGGCTACCACGATCCGGTGATCGACGGGGACGAGATGTTTCTCGGCTACCTCGGCGTGCACTGCGTCGATCTCGCGACCGGCGCGATCAAGTGGGGAACGGAATTCCCGGCCGGCAACAAGGGGCTGAAGAAAACGTACGCGCCGCTCCGCCTCACCGCGGACCGGGTCTATGGCGGCGGCGGCGGCAGCGTTTACGCGATCGAACGCAAGACCGGCGCGCAGCTGTGGAAGAGCGACCGCATCTCCGACTACGCGGGCCTGTTCAAGGCGCGCGACAACGCGATCGTCGCCCAGCTCGAAATCGTCGGCGGGAAAATCTTCTCGCGCTACGGCGGCAATTTCTCCGACGGCAAGACCGCGGCGCTGCGCGAACCGCTCGGCGTGGTCGTGCTCGATCCGGCGGACGGCAAATCGCTCTACCATTTCGATTCCGCCAAGGAAGGCATCACGAACCTCGTGTCGGTTCCGGAAGCCAATACGGTCGTATTTGCCGACGGCGCGCATGTCATCGGAATCGATGCCGCGGCGGCAACGCCGGCCGAGGCGTTCCGCGTGCCGATCGAGTTCAAGCGCAAACTCGGCGTCGGCGGCGTGGCCAAGATCGGCCTCGGCGCCCTCGGCGGCGTGACGGGTCTGGTGAAGGCCGGCATGTCCGCCAACAAGGCGCTGCTCGACGTGCCCGTCGCGGTGCATTTCTCGAACGGCAACGTCGTCGTGCAGGGCAAGCAGCACCTGCTCAGTTTCGACCCGAAGGCCAAGGCGGCCAACTGGTCGCTGTTCTACGCGGCGCCGAGCGACGCGCTCGCGAACGTCGCGATGTTCGCCGTCACGGCCGCGGCCGCGGTTTACGGCAACGGCCAGGCGGCGGCCGGCGGCGGCTTCGGCACCAGCGGCTACAACAGCGGCGTGAACACGATCCACAGCAACCTCGACCGCTACCACAGCTACAACGAGAAGTCGGCGCGGCGCGCCGGCGGTTCCAAGACCACGCAGGGCTACACCTACGTCCTTACGAAAGTGGAAAAGGACATCGGCGTCGTCGGCGTGAACCTCGCGACCGGCGCGACCGACCGCGAACTCGTGCTGAAGGAAAAGGAGCCGAACTACACGGTCGACGAGCCGATGAACCGGGTCTTCCACTTCAAGGGCAAGGACACGGTGATCGCGTATCAGTTTTGACGCGACGTCATGCCGTGCGGTCGAGGAAGCGGGGGGCTGTGGCCGACCCGACCGCTCGACCCACGGCTTTCGCCCTTCACCTCCAGGATTCGATTTGAGGTGGGGGCCGGGCCGGCCGCGGGCTGAAGCGCCGCGCTACTCTATTCGGGCAGCGCGACCGAGCGGGCCTTCGGGTCGGGATGCTGGCGGTAGAAGAGGGCGGTATGGCCGACGGCGCTGACGAAGACGCAGCGGCCTTCGTCGGCGATCTGCGTGCAGAGGGCGGGCCGTTCGTCGCGGTCGGCGCCGGCGAAGCGCAGTTTCACCAACTCGTGCGCGCGGAGCAGTTTCTGCAATTCGGCGAAGAACTCGGGGGAGAGCCCGCCGCGGCCGACCTTGAGGCTCGCTTCGAGCGTTTGGCCGCGGCTGCGCAGAAACGATTTCTGCGCGCCGGTGAGGGGAAAGTCGTACATGTCGTGCGGGTTTGGCGGATCGGACGCCGGAGCGACAGCCCAAAATCCGCGCGGCTGGTTCAGACCGGGCCGAAGGTGTCCAGCGGCAGAGGCCGCCATTGCCCGGGGGCGAGGTCGCCGAGGACGAGATCGCCGAAGCGTTCGCGGTGCAGCGTGAGCACGGTCGCGCCGCCGGCGGAAAACATGCGGCGGACCTGATGGTAGCGGCCCTCGGTCAGCGTGACGACGGCCTCGCGCGGACCCGCCAACTCGAGGAGGGCGGGCGCGCAGGGTTCTTTTTCGCCGGCGAGCAGCAGGGTGCCGGCGGCAAACTGCGGGATCAGCGCGGGGTCGAGATCGCGGTCGACGGTGGCGCGGTAGATTTTCGGGACCTTGTGTTTCGGCGAGGTCAGCCGGTGCACGAGCGCGGATTGGTCGGTGAGCAGCAGCAGGCCGCTCGTGTCCTTGTCGAGACGGCCGACGCTCGTGACGACGGGGTTGCGCCGGCGCCAGCGCTCCGGGAGCAGCGAGTAGACGTTGGGCCCCTCGCGCTCCTCGTGGGAGCAGACGAGGCCGAGCGGTTTGTGCACGAGGAGGAGCAGGCCGTCGGGATGGTCGGGCGGCTCGCCGTCGATGAGGACATCGGCGGGATTGGCTTTGCGGGAAACGTCGTCGGCCACTTTTCCGCCGACGGTGACGCGGCCGGCGTCGAGCCACTCGCGCGCCTCGCGGCGGCTGCAGTAGCCGAGGTTGGCGAGGAGTTGGTCGAGGCGGCGCATGGGCGACCATTGGCCGGGAAGACGGGCCGCGGCGCAAAGCCAAAACCGGCGCGGCGATTCGGCTTTGCGCTTTGGCCGCCTCTTTGCGGCCATGCCGCGCGTACCATGCCGATGTTCCGAATCCTGCTGTTGGTGGTGGCCGTTGCTTTCGCGCTGCTCGCGAGCCTGACGGTGGTGAAGGCGCCCGATTGGTCGCCGTGGAAGCTGGCGGTGCTGGCCGGGGAATTCGGGCATTGGGTCGCCGGCGCGACGGCGATGTTTGCGGCGACGGTGCTCATCGGCGGACGTGGCGCGCCCGGTTGGGCCTGGCCGACGGCGGGATTGGCGGCGGTGGCGACGGGGCTGCTGCTCGTGCCGACGTGGCAGGCCTGGCGCCTCGGCCGCGAATTGCCGGCGCGGCTGGAACGGGCATTCGGCAAACAGGAAGTCGGGCGCGCGGCGTTTTCGCCGGCGGCCTGGTTCGGCCGCGATCCGGAGCAAGTGGCCGTGACGACGCTGCAGCCGGCGCCCGGACTGCCGTTGGATTTTTACCGGGCGCAGCGGAGCGACGGCCGGCCGGCGCCCTGCGTGATCGTGGTGCACGGCGGCGGTTGGGACAGCGGCGATCGCACGCAGCTGGCGGGTCTCAACCATTGGTTGGCCCGTTCCGGCTACGCCGTGGCGGCCATCTCCTACCGCTTGGCTCCGCAGCACCGCTGGCCGGCGCCGCGGGAAGATCTGCGCGCGGCGATCGCGTGGCTCAAAGCGAATGCGGGCGAACTCGGGATCGATCCCGGCAATTTCGTGCTGCTCGGCCGCTCTGCCGGCGGGCAGATCGTGCAGGCGACGGCGTATGCGGGGAACGATCCGGCGATCCGCGGCATCGTGGCGCTGTATGCGCCGTCGGATTTGATTTTTGGATACGTCAACACGCACGAGAACGACATGCTGAAGTCGCCGGCGCTGATGCGGCAGTACCTCGGCGGCACGCCGGAGACGGCCCGGGCGGCGTACGAATCGGCGAGCGCGTTGTACCTCGCGGGGCCGGGCGCGCCGCCGACGCTGCTGTTGCAGGGGACGATCGACGCCCTCGTCTGGTACCGGCACAGCGAGCGGCTCGCGGCGAAACTGGCGGAGCACCGGGTGCCGCATGTGCACGTGGCGCTGCCGTGGGCGACGCATGCCTTCGAGTTCAACCTGCACGGCCCCGGCGGCCAGCTCACGACCTACGCGCTGGCGTGGTTCCTGGC
>NEUS01000154.1 GCA_002288455.1 Opitutia bacterium Tous-C1TDCM | reverse complement strand
GGTGATGGATGTGATCAATGCCCGCAGCGAACGCGCCTTGGCGGCCGCCAACGACCAGTTGCGCGGCGCCTTGGGCCGCCGGATGCAGGCCTTGATCGACGAATTGCTCGGGATTTTGGCCCATATCGAGGCCTACATCGACTTTCCCGACGAGGACCTGCCGCCCGAGGACCGCTCGGCGGTGCTGCGCAACCTGCAGCACCTTGCCGGCGAGACCGACCGGCTGCTCGCGACCGGCCACTACGGCCAGATTTTGCGCGAGGGCATCCGGACCGTGATCGTCGGGGAACCGAACGTCGGCAAAAGCAGCCTGCTCAACCGCCTCGTTGGGTCGGAACGCGCCTTGGTCAGCCCCGAACCGGGCACCACCCGCGACTTCATCGAGGAGCGCATCATGGTCGGCCCGCATTGTCTGCGGCTGATCGATACCGCCGGACTCAATGTGTCCCCTGCCCCCTTGGAGAAGCTGGGTATGGATCGGACCCGGGAGCGCTTGGCCGAGGCCGATGTGGTGTTGGTCGTGCTCGATGGCTCGCGGCCGAACCCGCAAATCCCGCCGGAATTGCAGGTGGCTGCCGTGTTTGATAAGTCACTTATAGTATTAAACAAGAGTGACTTAGGTAATAATTGCTCCATCTCCGAATTGCCCTCCTCCCCTACCCCGCGGCTGGCAGTTTCGGCGCTTACCGGTGCGGGGATGGATGAGCTGTCGCGCTTGATTGCGGCGCGGGCCGACGCGTTCCAGACCGACCAAGGCGAGGACCTGGTCGCGATCAACGCCCGGCACGCGCATGCGTTGTCCGAGGCGCGGGCCGGATTGCGCGAGGCGCTGGAAAAGCTCTCGAGCCACGGTGAAGTCGAATTGGTGGCGAGCGACCTGCGCGGGGTGCTCGAGGCCTTCGGCCAGATCACCGGCAAGATCGACCACGAGCGCATGCTCGACCGGCTATTCGCGTCGTTCTGCATCGGCAAATAGCCCCGACTTGATCCCGGTGGTTTTCCGACCCGAATTCGTCCTCTTGTGATTTTCAACCCGCAACCCTTCGACGTCATCGTCTGCGGTGCCGGCCACGCCGGGGTCGAGGCCGCACTGGCCGCGGCCCGCATGGGCGCCTCCACCCTGCTGTTGACCGGCAACATTGATACGATCGCCCAAATGAGCTGCAACCCGGCCATCGGCGGCCAGGCCAAGGGCCAGATCGTCCGCGAGATCGATGCCCTCGGCGGCGAGATGGGCATCAACACGGATGTCACCGGCATCCAGTTTCGCCTGCTCAACGAATCCAAAGGCCCGGCCGTGCAGTCGCCTCGGGCCCAATGCGACAAGAAGGCCTATCAATTCCGGCTCAAGCACACCCTCGAACTGCAGCCGAATCTGCAGATCTTTCAGGCGACCGTGACCGGCTTGGTGTTCGAGTCCGGCAAGGTCGTCGGTTGCCGGACGAACTTGGACCTCGAGTTCCGCAGCCGGGCCGTGGTGGTGACAACGGGCACGTTTTTGCGCGGCCTCATGCACATTGGCCAAAACAAGAATGAAGGCGGTCGCTTGGGCGATTTCAGCGCGAAAACCCTGTCGGGCAGTTTCGAGGCCGCCGGGATCGAATTGCGCCGCCTCAAGACCGGCACCCCGCCACGCTTGCTCGGTCGCAGCCTCGATTTCGCCAAGATGGAGGAACAGAAAGGCGACGCGCAACCGACCTTCTTTGCGTTCCACGACACCCGTGATGAGGCCGAATTGTTCCACGTGGAACAAACCGGGGAGCGGCGCCTCGGCTGGGCTCCCGGTTGTGAACAAGTTTCCTGCTGGATGACCTACACCACGCCGGAGACCGCCCAGTTGGTCCGGGACAACCTCCATCTGTCCGCGATGTACTCCGGTGAGATAGAAGGCGTCGGGCCAAGGTATTGCCCAAGTATCGAGGACAAATTTGTGCGCTTTGCCGACAAGCCGCGCCACCTGCTTTTCCTCGAACCGGAGGGGCGGGCGACCAACGAGTTTTATGTGAATGGCTTGTCAACAAGTCTGCCGTTCGAGGTTCAGGTGCGCATGGTGCGCAGCATTCCGGGGCTGGAAAACGCCGTCCTGCTGCGTCCGGCTTACGCGGTCGAATACGACTTCGCGCCGCCAACCCAGCTGCTTCCGTCCCTGGAATCCAAGAAGGTCGAGAACCTCTTCTTCGCCGGCCAGATCAACGGGACATCCGGTTATGAGGAGGCGGCCTGCCAGGGCCTGATCGCCGGCGTCAATGCGGTCAACAAGGTGAGGGGAGAGCTGCCGCTGCTGTTGGGTCGCAACGAGGGCTATATCGGTGTGTTGATCGACGATCTCGTCACCAAGGGTACCAATGAGCCGTACCGCATGTTCACCAGCCGCGCCGAACACCGCCTGCTTTTTAATCACGGCAGTGCCGAGCTGCGGCTGGCTCATCATGCCCGGCGCTATGGGCTCCTGACGCCGTCCCGGCTCGCGCGCATCGAGGCCAAGCGCCAGCGCATCCAGGAGTGGATCAAGCGGCTCGAAGAAACGCGCACCGCGGGCGGAACCTGGGCGGAACAGATTCGGCGCAAGCGGGTAGGGGATCAGCTCCCCACAGAGCTCATGGCCGAAGGGGCAGCGATTCGCGACGAGGTCCTCTACCGGGTCTCCTACCGCGGCTATCTTGAGCGCGAGGAGCGCCAGATTGAGAAGCTCGCCGGCGTCGAATCCGTCCGGCTCCGCAGCGATATCAATTACCTTGAAATCAAAGGCTTAAGAAAAGAGAGCGCCCTCAAATTGGCCGATGTTCGACCCCTGACGCTGGGCCAAGCTGGACGCATCAGCGGGGTTAATCCGGCCGACATCGGCGTCCTTTTGATCTGGCTCGAAACTCAAAGGGCAGGGGAGGGGAGAGCGTGAACGCCGATAGTGACTCAACTGATTCTAGCAAAGCAAGTTGGGATAAAATGGAGCCTTTGCCGGAGCGCACCGCCGCCTACCGCTCCATGATGGCCGGTCGGGCCGAGGTCTTGCGTCGGGAATTGCGGCAAATCTTCCCCTGTCCGTCCGCCTTCGTCTGGGAAATGGGCTGCGGTCATGGCCACTTTCTCGCGGCGTATGCGGCGGCCCATCCGAACGAGATCTGCATCGGGATCGATATCGCTGGCGACCGCATTGCCCGCGGGCTGCGCAAACGCGACCGGGCCCGGCTCGCCAACCTGCATTTCCTCCACGCCGAGGCGCGTCTGTTTCTCGAGGTTCTGACTCCGGCCATGCCGATCAGCCGGACCTTCATTCTCTTTCCCGATCCGTGGCCGAAGTCCCGGCACCATAAACACCGCATTCTGAAGCCGGATTTCCTGCACCAACTGGCTGGCCGTTCGCAGCCGGCCGCCCGTCTGCATTTCCGCACGGACTTCGCCCCGTACTTCGAATCGGCATCCGCGACCCTCGCCGCCGATCCTCGTTGGGAGGTCCGCGCCGAACCTTGGCCCTTCGAGCAGGAGACCGTTTTCCAGCAACGCGCGCCGACCTACGAATCCGCTTCCGCCGTCCTTCGGCCCGCACCGTCGCCGGTCGTTTGAGTCATGCCTGCGCGGGCGTGCGGTAGTTTCACTCATTAGGGCTCCGGCGATGGAATCCGGGGGTGCTTATTAATCCCAAGAGGACTCCGGCCGGAGATTTCGAGGGTTGACGGAGGGCAGGGCGCTCGCCTTTGCTGATCGCTTTATCACGTCGCACACGCATCGCGCTCGCATGTCACGGGTCTCCACAATCGCCTCCACTCTCATCCTTCTGGCTCTCGGTTCCACGCCGTTGGCCGCTGAAGGTGTCGCGGCCAAGGCCGTCGAAATCTTGCCCGGTGTCACGAACAGCATGCTCACCGGCTGGGCCGTTTCCGCGCTGCTCGTCGGCTTTGTGCTTTGGCTGATCGGCAAGCCGTCGATCGTTCCCTCCCGCGGCCAGGCGGTGGTCGAATCTTTGATCGAGGGGCTCCGCGACATTTTCGAACCAATCGTCGGCAAGGCCGCTTTTCCGACCGCGTTCCCGCTGCTGGTCACGTTCTTCATCTTTATCCTGTTTCACAACTGGATGGGCCTGCTGCCGGGCGTCGGCACCATGGGCTGGGGCTTCTATGATGCGGCGAATCATTTTCACCTCACGCGTCCGCTGATCCGGCCGCACAATGCCGACTTCAACGGGACGATTGCCCTCGCGGCCATCTCGTTCGGCGCTTGGGCGATCATCGTCTTCAAGTTCGCCGGTCCGGCGCTGATCTTCAAAGATCTCTTCGGCAACAAGGCGGAAAAGAGCGAGACCCCGGGTTGGCTCTATCCGATTCTGTCTCTCGTTTTTCTGATCGTCGGCTGCATCGAAGTCTTTTCGATCGTCATCCGGCCCTTCACGCTTTCGGTCCGTCTCTTCGGCAACGTGTTCGGCGGCGAGAATCTGCTCCATGGCACGAGTTTCTTCTTCGTGTTCTATTTCATGGAGCTGCTCGTGGGCATCATCCAGGCCCTCGTCTTCACTCTGCTCACCTCGGTTTACATCGGCCTCCTGTGCAATCACGAGGGCGGCGATCACGGCCATGAGAAACACGGCGCCGAAGGCGAAGCGCACCATTGATCACTTTCCTGCCGGGAGCGTGCCTCGCGTGCGCACGGCAGAACAACAACAACCGATAGAAACCTCCATCCCATGATCGACATCCTCGCCCAAGCCGCCGCTCCCGCCGGCATTACCGGTAATCTCACGAGTGCCTTCGGCCTCCTCGGCGCCGCCATCGGCGTCGGTCTCATCGGCTTCAAAGCCGCCGAAGCCGTCGGTCGCAATCCGGCCGCTTCCGGCAAGGTCCTCGTTCAGGCCATCATCGGTATGGCGCTCGCCGAAGGTCTCGGCATCTTGGCGTTGTTCCTCGGCTAAGTGATTCAACCGGCAGCGCGCCCCGGCGCGCTGCCACTTTGTTTTTCGTACCATGACGCTGTCACTCTTCTTCGCTGCCGCTGTCGAGCACGCCGCCAAGCCGGGCATCCCGGAACGATTCGGTCTCGAGCCGAAGTACATCGTCATGCAGGTGATCAGCTTCCTGATCGTCCTCGGTGTACTCTACAAGTTCGGTATCAAGCCGGTCACGGCGACGATGGAGGAGCGCACCAAGAAGATCGAATCCGGCATCAAGCACGCGGAGGAAATGCAGGCCAAGCTGGCCGCCGCCCAGCAGGAAAGCGCCGCCCTCATCAAGAAAGCCAACGCCGAAGCGACCAAGATCGTCGAGGACGCCCGCAAGTCCGCCAAGGACTACGCCGACCGCCAGACGCAGGAAGCCGGCGCCAAAGCCAACGACCTCCTCACCAAGGCCCAGCAGGCGATCGAGCTCGAGCACAAGAAGATGCTCGCCGACGCCCGCACCGAGATCGCGCGCCTCGTCGTCGCCACGACCGAGCGTGTCCTCGCCAAGAAACTCACCGACGCCGACCGCGCCTCCTACAACGAGACCGCGGCCAAAGAGCTGTCGGGCGTTTGATCCGCGCCTCTTCCCTTTACCCGCGCTGCGATGGCCTCCGCCAAAAAACAGGTTCTCGAACTCGCCCGGCAGTTCTTCAAACTCAGCCTCGTCGACGGTCGCCTGTCCGATGACCGTGTCGCCGGCGTGCTGCAGTATATCGAGAAGCACCGCCCGGTGCAGGCCGTCGCCGTCCTCAAGGCCTACGCGCGCCTCGTCGCCGCCGAAGTCGCCCGCGGCCAAGCCGTGGTCGAACACGCCGGACTGGTCCCGTCGGCCGCCCTCGATGCGGTCAGTGCCGCCCTGTCCCGCAAGTACGGTCGCCCCGTCGTGTGGATCGCGAAGCGCAACGATGCGCTGATCGCCGGTCTGCGCGTCCGCGTCGGCGACGATGTGTACGAATCCTCGGTCGCCGGCCAACTCGCCGCCCTCGGCCAAGCCGTCTAAGCAATCTCACTACGTCCGTTTCCGCCAACCCTCCCTTTCCCCGCGATGAGCACCGTCCTCGAACAAATCGAACAACAGATCGCCAAGCTCTCGACCAAAGCGGTCAAGAAGAACACCGGCAACATCCGCACCGTCGCCGACGGTGTCGCGAAGATCGAAGGTCTCTCGGAGGTGATGTACAACGAGATGGTGCAGTTCCCGGGCAGCGCCATCGGCATCGCGCTCAATCTTGAGGAAGACGAAGTCGGCTGCGTCGTGCTGGGCGACATCTCGAAGCTGAAGGAAGGCGACGAAGTCCAGACCACCGGCAAGCTCCTCTCCGTTCCCGTCGGCAAAGCCCTGCTCGGCCGCGCGGTCGACGCGCTCGGCAATCCGGTCGACGGCAAAGGTCCGATCGCCGCGAAGGAAACCTACCCGGTCGAAAAAATCGCTCCCGGCATCATCGTCCGCAAATCCGTTTCCCAGCCGCTCTTCACCGGCATCATGGCGATCGACTCCATGATCCCGATCGGCCGCGGCCAACGCGAACTGATCATCGGCGACCGCGGTACCGGCAAGACGACCATCGCGATCGATACGATCATCAACAACGCGAAGATGAACAAGGTCGGCATCGCCGGCGGCGATCCGAAGTTCCGCCCCGTCTACTCGATCTACGTCGCCGTCGGGCAGAAGAATTCCAACATCGTCCGCACCATGGCCGCCCTCGAGGCCGCCGGCGCGCTCGAGTACACCATCATTGTCGCCGCGCCTGCTGCCGACAACCCCGCCAACCAATACCTCGCCCCGTTCTCCGGTGCCGCGATGGGCGAGTGGTTCATGGAAAATGGCTTCGATGCCCTGATCGTGTACGACGATCTCTCGAAGCACGCCGTCGCTTACCGCCAGATCTCGCTCATCCTGAAACGCCCGTCCGGTCGCGAAGCGTATCCGGGCGACGTGTTCTATCTCCACTCCCGCCTGCTTGAGCGTTCCGCCCGCCTCGAAGGCAAGGGCTCGCTCACCGCGCTGCCCATCATCGAAACGCAGGCCGGCGACGTGTCCGCCTACATTCCGACGAACGTGATCTCGATCACCGACGGCCAGATCTTCCTCGAGACCGATCTCTTCAACCAAGGTATCCGCCCCGCCGTGTCCGTCGGTCTTTCCGTCTCGCGCGTCGGTTCCGCCGCGCAGATCAAGGCCACCAAGCAGGTCGGCGGCAAACTCAAGGGCGAGCTCGCCCAGTTCCGCGAACTCGCGGCTTTCGCCCAGTTCGGTTCCGACCTCGACGCCAAGACCAAGGCCCAGCTCGAGCGCGGCGCCCGCATCGTCGAACTCTTCAAGCAGCCCGCCTTCAGTCCGGTGCCGATCGAGCTCCAGGTCGCGATCCTCTTCGCGATGCAGAAGGGCCTCTTCGACGCCGTCGACACCAAGAAGGTCGTCGCCGCCGCGGCCTCGATGAAGGAATTCTTCTCCACCCGCAAAGACCCCCTCCTCACCGAGATCCGCACCAAGGCCGCCCTCGACAAGGATCTCGAAGCCAAACTGCAGACGGCCTGCGACGAGTGGAAGGGTTCCTTCAACGCCTGAAAACAGCAGCGAGTAGTGACTAGCGAGTAGCGAGCATCCGAAAGAAAGCCGCCCACCGCCCTTCACCTACCCGCTACGCGCTACTCGCTACCCACTACTTCAGAGCATGGCTTCAACCCGCGATATCCGCCGCCGCATCAAGTCGGTCAAGAACACCCGCCAGATCACCAAGGCGATGGAGTTGGTGGCCGCTTCGAAGATGAAGAAGGCCCAGCAGGCGGCGCTCGCCGGCCGGCCCTACGCCGAGCTGATGGCCCGCATGCTCGCCGCCCTCGCGGACCGCGTCGAGGAAGCCCAGCATCCCTTCCTGATCAAACGCGAGGTCAAGACCCGAGGCATCATTCTCGTCACCTCCGACAAAGGTCTGGCCGGTCCGCTCAACGCCAACCTCTTCAAGCTCGTCACCGAGATCAAGACCCCGGCCAAGTACGTCGTCGTCGGCCGCAAGGGCGCGCAATTCATCGCCCGCACGCACCGCGATCTGCTCGCCGACTTCTCCGTCACCGACCGCGTCGCGTTTGCCGAGGTCAAGGTCGTCGCCGAGTTCATGGTGAAGCAGTTCCTCGACGGCGTCGTCGACACCGTCGAGATTCTCTGGCCGCGTTTCCGGAACACGCTCGTCCAGGTCCCGACGCTCTTGCCGCTCCTGCCGCTCACGAGCGTGAAGGATGTCATCGCCGACCTGCGTTCCGATTCCGGCCACGCCGCGCCCGCCGCCGTATCGAACGTCGAGCAGCAGATGCTGTTCGAACCCGATGCCGAGACGGTGCTCAACGCGCTGCTCCCGCTCTACGTCAACCGCGAGATCCACCAGCAGGTGCTCGACGCCAAGGCATCCGAGCACAGCGCCCGCATGGTCGCGATGAAGACCGCCAAGGACAACGCCACCAAACTGCTCGGCGATCTTACCCTCGAATACAACAAGGCCCGCCAGGCCGCGATCACGCAGGAAATCCTCGAGATCGCCGCCGCGCAATTCACGGCCTGATCCGCTTCCTTCAATTTCCACCGACCCTCGACCCTTTAGAAAATGAACACCGGCAAAATCGTCCAAGTCATCGGCCCCGTCGTTGACGTGCAGTTCGCGGAAAACACCATCCCCCCGATCTACCAGGCCCTCACGGTCGAGTTCACGGCCGCGGGCGTGAAGCAGTTGCTCACCCTCGAGGTCCAGCAGCATCTCGGCGGCGGCGTGGCGCGCGCGATCGCGATGTCTTCCTCCGAAGGCCTCGTGCGCGGTACGACCGTTGTGGATACGGGCGCCCCGATCTCCGTGCCGGTGGGCGAGGGCGTCCTCGGCCGCATCTTCGACGTCACCGGCGCCGCCGTGGACGGCAAGGGCCCGGTCAATTTCACCAAGAAGTACCCGATCCATCGCGCGGCTCCCTCGCTGGTGGACCAGAACACCACCGCCGAGATCCTCGAGACCGGCATCAAGGTCATCGACCTCATCGCCCCCTTCACCAAGGGCGGCAAGGTCGGCGCCTTCGGCGGCGCCGGCGTCGGCAAGACCGTCGTGATCATGGAGCTGATCAACAACATCGCCAAGGCCCACGGCGGCTACTCCGTGTTCGCGGGCGTCGGCGAGCGCTCCCGCGAGGGCAACGATCTTTACCACGAAATGTCCGAAGCCGGCGTCATCGACCAGAAGGACCTCAGCAAGTCCAAGGTCGCGCTGGTGTACGGCCAGATGAACGAGCCGCCGGGCGCCCGCATGCGCGTCGCGCTGTCGGCCCTCGCGATGACGGAATATTTCCGCGACGAGAAAAACCAGGACGTGCTCCTCTTCGTCGACAATATCTTCCGCTTCTCGCAGGCCGGCTCCGAGGTGTCCGCTCTGCTCGGCCGCTCCCCGTCGGCCGTCGGTTACCAGCCGACGCTCGCCAACGAAATGGGCGCCCTCCAGGAACGCATTACCTCCACGAAGAAGGGTTCGATTACGTCGTTCCAAGCCGTCTACGTGCCCGCGGACGATCTCACCGATCCGGCCCCGGCGAACACGTTCGCCCACCTTGACTCCACGATCGTGCTGGAGCGCTCCATCGCCGAGCTCGGTATTTACCCGGCCGTCGATCCGCTCTCCTCGGTCTCGAAGGCCCTTCAGGCCGACATCGTCGGCGACGAACACTACAAGGTCGCCCGCGAAGTGCAGCGCGTCCTCCAGCGCTACAAGGACCTTCAGGACATCATCGCGATTCTCGGTCTCGATGAACTGTCCCCCGAGGACAAGCAAACCGTCTACCGCGCCCGCAAGATCCAGCGCTTCCTCTCGCAGCCGTTCCACGTCGCCGAAGTCTTCACGGGCTCGCCCGGCAAATACGTCTCCGTCAAGGAAACGGTCCGCGGCTTCAAGATGATCCTCGACGGCCAACTCGACGACGTCGCCGAGGGCGATTTCTACATGAAGGGCGGCATCGACGAGGTGCTCGCCGCCTCCAAGAAGGCCTGACGACGGCAGTAGCGAGTAGAAAGTAGCGAGTAGCGAGCATCACGCATAACTCCTTCGGTCTACTCACCACTCGCTACCCGCTACCCACTACTTCAGCACCATGCCTCTGACCCTCGAAATCGTCACGCCCGACGCGCGCGTCTACACCGACACGATCGACTCCGTCGTCATCCCGACGGTCGAAGGCGAAGTCGGCATTTTGCCCGGTCACATTCCGCTGCTCACGCAGGTTGAGGATGGCGAACTCCGCGTGACCAAGGGAACCGAGACCTTGCTCTTGGCCGTCAGCGGCGGCTTCGCCGAAGTCGAAGGCGACCGCGTCCACGTCCTTGCCGAACACGCCATCTCCGAAGAGAAGATCGACGAGAAGGCCGTGGAAGAAGCCCTCAAGCGCGCCGAAGCCCAGATCTCCGACGCCAAGAATCTCGACCCGCAGGAGTACGAGCGGCTGCAAGGCCTCGTTCGCTACTCCGGCGTACAGCTCGCGGTCAAACGCCGCCGGCGCTGACCCGATCCGGATCACGGTTCCTCAACCCGGTCGTACGACCGGGTTTTTTCTGCCCGCTCCGGACGCCGCGGCTCCGCGCCATCCCGCTCCCGCCCGACGAGCCGCAGCCCATGATCAAAGCTCCGCAAGCCGTGCGCGGCGGGGCAGGGGACAATTTCGCTAGAATCAGGAGAATTCCCGCAGTTCCTCGCCCTTTTTCTTGCCCCACGATGAAA
>NEUS01000153.1 GCA_002288455.1 Opitutia bacterium Tous-C1TDCM | reverse complement strand
GCCGACGAGGGCGCGTCGCGTCGGGCGGTCGCCCTCGAGCCACCAGGCGATGGGAATGGCCAGCAGCGGCGTGGTCGCGGCGATCGGCAGGACGATGCCGCTGGGCGTGGTGGCGAGGGCCCACTGGTAGCAGCCGACGCCGAGGACCGGGCCGGCGCAGCCGTTGGCGAGCATCCACCAGAGTCCACGGCGGCGCGCGGCGGCGGACACGCCGGCCGGGGCGGCCGGCAGCCGGCGTAGCCAGCGCAGGACGGCGAACCAGAGGATCACGAAGACGAAGCCGGCCAGAATGCGCTGGTAGGCGGCGGTGAGGCCGAACGTGGCGTTGTGGGCGGTTTCGCCGGCGGCCTCGGCGACGTTAACGCCTTTGCGGCTGACGAGGGCGCCGAAGCCTTGGCCGGCGGCGGCGACGAGGCCGAAGAGAAAGCCGATCGGCCGGACTTTCACTTTCGGAGGGTCGCGGCGGCTGGGCATGATGGCGACGGCGACGCCCGCGAGGATCACGACGCCCCACGCGACCTGGGCCGCGGTGAGCCGCGTGCCGAGCCAGAGCCATTCGCCGAGAGCGGCGAGCGGGGCCGCGAGGCATTGGGTGATGAGCACCGTGAGGCGCGAACCCAGCAACGGCAGCGCGGCGAAGACACCGAGGTCGCCGAGGCCCATGCCGATGACGCCGCTGAGCAGAAACCACGGCAGACTCGCGCTGGCGAAGCCGTTGCCGAGCGTGTGGGCGAAGAGACCGAGCAGCAGCGCCGCGATCGCGAGGCGGCCGAGGTTGGCGACCACCGTGCCGTGCGTGCGCACGCTGTGGCTCGCGCAGGTGGCGTTGAGCGCGAAGAAACAGGCGGCAAGGAGGGCGGGCAACATGGCGGAGCGAGCCAGAGCGGAAAGCGCCCGCGGCGGAAATCTATTCCGTCCGCGCAGCGGTACAGTCGCGCCGGCGAATCCATCCGGGCTGCGGCCGGCGGCGGGCCGGAAGAAAGCGGCCGGAACGAAAATTTTCCTTTTTTCCGGACGGGACTTCCTCACTTTGCGGAACACATGAAAGCGAAACGCCAGACGAAACGCCCCGAGGACCTCAACGCGAAGCTCGCGGCCAAGAAGGGGCCGGTCTCGCAGTTCCTTGCGCACAGCTACCGCCATTTCAACGCGGCGGCGCTGCTCGATGCCGCGAAGGGCTACGAGACGCACCTGGCGGCGGGCGGCAAAATGCTCGTCACCCTCGCCGGCGCGATGTCGACGGCCGAGCTCGGCATCTCGCTCGCGGAGATGATCCGGCGCGACAAGGTCCATGCCATCGTCTGCACCGGCGCGAATCTCGAGGAGGACATCTTCAATCTCGTCGCGCACGACTACTACGAGCGCGTGCCGCACTACCGCGACCTCACGGCGGCCGACGAACAGAAGCTGCTCGACCGGCACATGAACCGCGTCACCGACACCTGCATCCCCGAGGGCGAGGCGATGCGCCGCATCGAGGCGGCGGTGGCGGAGGAATGGGTCGCGGCCGACCGGGTCGGCGAACGCTTTTTCCCGCACGAGTTCATGTACAAGGTGCTCCGCTCCGGAAAAATCCGGAAGTACTACCAGATCGATCCGAAGAATTCCTGGATGCTCGCGGCGGCGGAAAAGAACCTGCCGATCATCGTCCCCGGCTGGGAAGACGCGACGCTCGGCAACATGTACGCGGGCCGCGTGATCACGGGCGAAATCAAGAACGTCCACACCGTCCGCACCGGCATCGAGTACATGACCTGGCTGGCCGAGTGGTACACGAAGACGGCGAAGCTGCTGAAGAACGGCGAGGGCTCGATCGGCTTTTTCCAGATCGGCGGCGGCATCGCCGGCGATTTCCCGATCTGCGTGGTGCCGATGCTGCACCAGGATCTCGGCCGCACGAGCGTGCCGCTGTGGGGCTATTTCTCGCAGATCAGCGATTCCACGACGAGCTACGGCAGTTACTCCGGCGCGGTGCCCAACGAGAAGATCACGTGGGGCAAGCTGGGCCAGAAGACGCCGAAGTTCATCGTCGAGAGCGACGCCACGATCGTGGCGCCGCTGATCTTCGCCTGGGTGCTCGGCCAGTAACAACCTTGCGGATACGCGATGCCGGCGGGGAATTCCCGGAGTTTCCCCGGCCGGCGGGCCGGGCGCGGATAATGGCTCGCGTGCGCCCGCCCCGCGCCTAGTTTCGCCACGCTTGTATCCGGAAACTCCAGACCGGGGGGTGAAGCGGAGTCTGGGCGCCGTCGGCGCCGGGCTCGCGGTCTTGGCGGCGACGGTTTTGTTCGGCCGCTTCACGGGCCGGACGGAGCTCGTCACGCTGACGGCCGGGGGCGTCCCGATGGCTTTTCCGACTGCGTTGGGCTTCATGGTCGCGGCGGCGGCGCTGGCGGCTCTGGCCGGCGGCCGGCGGCGCCCGGCTCTGGCGATGGCCGTGGTCGTGGCCCTGCACGGCTGGGGCACCTTGGCGGCCTATGCGGCGGCCGGCCCGCTGGGTTGGACGTGGCTTGTCCATGATCCGGCCTCGCCGCTGCGCTCGGCCGGGGTCGGCTTCGACGGCCGGATGTCCCCCGCGGTGGCGGCCGCCTTTGGCCTGACCGGCCTGACCTTTGTTATCATGATCCTGCGGCCGCAGTGGCGGCGGCTGCTGGCCATCGGCGCCGCCTGCTTGCTGGCGCTGGCGGGGCTCGCCCTGGCGGGCCAGGCCGCCGGTCTGCGCGACGTTTCCGGTTGGTGGCAGGTGACCGGCATGGCGGTGCACACGGCGACGGCTTTCTTGGCGGTGGCGGTGACGGTGCTGTTTTGCGTGCTGCGGCTGACCCCGGAGCGGGAGCGGACCTCGGTGCGGCTGTTTCCCTTTTTCGCGGTGGCGGCGGCGCTGGTGGCGATCCTCGGCCTGATCGTACCGGAAAGCAACGTGGTCCGCTGGCGGGCCGGCCAGGATGTGCGGGCCGCGCTCGAAACCAAGACGGCGATCGAACGTTTCATCGCGGCCATGGCCCGGACGGATACCTCGGCGCGGAATTTTGCGCTGACCGGCAACGAGCGTTTTGCCGGGCGCGTGGCGGTGCACCGGGAGAGCGTGCTGGCAGCGTTGCGCGACTTGGAGCGATTGGCCGAACCTGAGGTGCAGGCCTCCGGTCTGCGGGCGGCGGCGGAGCGCAACCTCGGGTTGAAACTTGCGGAAATGGAAGCGCGGCGCCGCGGCGGGGTCGAAGCGGCGGTGGCGGCGTTTGCGGCGGAACCGGCCGAGGTGATGGAAGCGCTGCGGGCGGCGACGGCCGCGATCGGCGCGGCGGCCGACCGGGAACTCGCGCGGCGGGACGAGGTGACGCAGGCCCGCGAACTCCGGCTGCAGGTCGTGCTCGCGCTCGGCGGCAGCGCGACGCTCGGGCTGCTCGCGACCGCCCTGCTCATGCTGGCGCGCGCCCAGCGCGGCTTGCGCCGGATGAACGACGGGCTGGAACAGCGGGTGGCGGAGCGGACCGCCGAACTCGCGCGGGCCGGCGCGCAACATGAGGCCGCGGAAGCGCAGTTCCGCTCGGCCCTGCTGGAAGCGCCGATTCCCGTGCTGTTGTGGACCGAGGACGGCAACATCGCGCTCGTCAACCGGGTCTGGCTGGAGCTCTCGGGCTATGCCGCGGAGGAATTGCCGACGCTCGCGGCCTGGTCGGCGAGGGCCTTCGGGGACCGGCCGGCCTTGCCGGATTCCGACTTGGTCCGGCAGTACGGGGCGGGGTCGCGGCAACACGAGGGCGAGCGTCGGATCCGGACCAAGGCAGGCACGGAGGCGATTTGGGATTTCCATACGGCGCGCATCGGGGGCACGGCCGACGGGCGGAAATTGTTTGTCACCAAGGCCGTCGACGTCACCAGGCGCCGGCGGGCCGAGCAGGACGTGCGGGAGCGCGAGGAACGCCTGCGTTTCCTGGCCGACACGATGCCGCAGCTGGTGTGGACCTGCGGGCCGGACGGCTTGGCGGATACGTTCAACCGCGGCTGGGAATCGTTCACGGGGCTCGCCGCGGCGGAATCGCTGGGCTCCGGCTGGCTGCGGGCCCTGCATCCCGACGATCGTCCGGCTGCCTCCGCGGAGTGGGAGGCGATGCAGCGCGAGGATCGCACCGGCGGCGGCGAATACCGGCTGCGCCGCGCGGACGACGGCGAGTGGCGCTGGCATCTGTGGCGCGCGCACCCGCAGCGGGACGAGGCCGGCCGGCTCGTGCGCTGGATCGGCACGTCGACCGATGTCCACGAGCAGAAACTCGCCGCCGCGACGCTGGAACGGCGCGTGGCCGAACGCACGGCGGAGCTGTCGGTCTCGCGCGAGCGCCTCGCCACGATCTTTTCCACGGTGGCGGACGGCATCGTGGTGCACGGGCCGGACGGCGCGATCATCGAGTGCAACGAAGCCGCGACGCGCATCCTCGGCCTGACGGTGGAGCAGCTCACCGGCCGCAGCAGCCTCGATCCCCGTTGGCAGACGGTGCGCGAAGACGGCGCGCCGTTTCCCGGAGCCGAACATCCGGCGGCGGTGGCGTTGCGCACCGGACGGGCCGAAGAAGGCGTCGTCATGGGGGTGAGCAAACCCGACGGCAGCCTTTCGTGGATTTCGATTTCGGCGCGGCCGTTGCGGGGCGACGACGGGAAAGTGAAACTGGTGGTCGCGAGTTTCTCCGACATCACCGAGCGCCGGCGCGTGGCGCTCGATCTGGGCGAACAGGAAGCCCGGCTGCGGCTGGTGGTGGACGAGATGCCGGTGGGCTTGCGCTGGATCCGGAAGTCCGAAGGCAAAGTCGAGCTCGTCACCAATCCGGCCCACGAGGAAATCACCGGCGTGTCCCGCACCCAGGCCGACGTGCCCGGGATCTACCTGCAGCGCACGCATCCGGACGACATCGCGCCGCAGGAAGCCTCCATGGAGCGCATGCGGCGCGGCGAACTGAGCCACTTCGCGATGGAGAAACGCTATCTGCACGCGGGCGGCCGGGTGCGCTGGGCGATGGTGACGTGGTTCCGGCGCATTCTGCCCGGCGCGGGAAATTTCGAGGAATTGTCGGCCGTCGTCGACATCACGGCGCAGAAGGAAGCGGAGCTGGCCTTGCGCGCGTCGCTGCGCGAGGTGAGCGAGTTGCGGGCCGCGCTCGATGCGCACGCCTTGGTTCTGATCACGGACCGCGACGGCATCGTGCGGCAAGCCAACAGCCGTTTCTGCGCGGTGTCGGGCTACACGGAGGCGGAGTTGGTCGGACGGAAGGCGAGCGTCCTCAAGTCCGGCTACCACCCGCCGGACGTTTTCGAAGACCTCTGGCGCACGATCGGGCGCGGCGCGGTCTGGCGCGGCGAGCTGCGCAACCGCGCCAAGGACGGTGCGGATTTCTGGGTCGCCACCGCGGTCGTGCCGTCGCTCGGCGAACAGGGCGAGCCGCGGCAGTACATCGCGATCCAGATCGACATCACGGAGCGGCGCCGGCTCGAGGAAAGCCTCGCCCAGGCGCGCGACGCGGCGCTGGAAGCATCGCGGTTGAAGTCCGAGTTCATGGCGACGATTAGCCACGAGATCCGAACGCCGATGAATGCCGTCGTCGGCATGGCGGAATTGCTCGGCGACTCGCGGCTCGACGAGGCGCAGCGGGAAATGGTGCGGTCGATTTCCGCCGGGGCCGACGGCCTGCTGACGATCGTGAACGATGTGCTGGAGTTCTCGAAGATGGACGCGGGTCGGTTGCAGCTGCGGCTTGCGGCGTTCGATCTGCGGCAGGTGATCGAGGATACGGTTTCGTTGCTCGGGCCGCGGGCGCGGGAGAAGGACCTGGCGTTCGCGCTGGTCTGGCCGACTGATTTGCCGGTGCGGCTGCGGGGCGATGCCGGCCGCGTGCGGCAGGTGTTCACCAACCTGCTGGGCAACGCGATCAAGTTCACCGATGCCGGCGCGGTGCGCGTGACGGTGCAGCGGGCGGAACGCGCCGCGGAGCCGGGCCGCATCCGATTGCGTTTCGAGGTGCGCGACAGCGGCGTGGGCATCGGCCGGGAATTCCAGAGCCGCCTATTTGAACCGTTCCTGCAGGAAGACGGTTCGGCGACGCGCCGGTTCGGCGGGACGGGATTGGGGTTGGCGATTTCGCGGCAGCTCGTGGTGCTGATGGGCGGGATGATCGGGTTTGCGAGCCCGCCGCCCGCGGATCCGGAATTCGCCGGGCTGGCCGGGGAGCGGGGATTGGCCGGCACCGCGTTCTGGTTCGAGGCGGATTTCGAAATCGCCGCGGGCGAGCGGAACGCGGCGGAGCCCGCGCAAACGGCCGCGGTCGGCCGCTCCCTCCGGGTGCTGGTCGTCGAGGACAACCCGCAGAACCAGCGCGTCGCCGCGCTCCTGCTCGGTCGGCTCGGGCACACCGCCGAATGGGCGGACAACGGGGCCGCGGCCCTGGAGTATCTGGCGCGGGAAGCCTTCGACGCCGTGCTGATGGATTGCCAGATGCCGGGCCTCGACGGTTACGAGACCACCGGCCGGATCCGGCGCGGGGCGCTGATGGGAATCGACGCGGCGATTCCGGTGATCGCATTGACGGCGCACTCGTTGCCCGAGGATCGCGAACGCTGTCTGGCGGCGGGCATGGACGACTATGTGCCCAAGCCGGTCCGCAGCCGTGAACTCGCCGCGGCGCTCGGGCGTTGCGTGCCGGGGGCGGGCGCGGTGCCGCCCGCGCCCCGGCCGACGGCCGCGGTGCCCGCCGTGCTGGACGAGAGCGTGCTGGCCCAATTTGTCGGACTGCAGGCGGCCGGCGGGCGGCCGCTGGTGGCAGCGATGCTGGCCGCGTTCACGGAAGAGGAGCCGGCGCGGCTGGCGGCCTGCGCGCGGCACCTGGAGGCCAGGGCCGCGGAATTGCTGGCGGCGGATGCCCATCGCTTCGCCGGCAGTTGCGCGAGCCTCGGGGCGATCGAATACCGCGAGGCGCTGCTGGCTTTGGAACGCGCGGCCCGGGCCGGCGATTGGAGCGCGGCGCAGGCGGCGTTCACCGCCGTCGCGGCGGCGCGGGTCCGGTTGCAACCCGCGCTGGCGCGGCGGGCGGCCGGACCTGTTTGAACGCTCTTCATGCAGTTGAGAGAGCTTGGTTGAGAGTTGAGAGCAGAACCGATCGGTTTTTTCGCCTCGCATGCGGCGGCGGCTCGATCGCTCACCCTTCGGCTTTCAACTCTCAACTCGCAACTGCATGATCCAAGCTGAACGGTCCCGCCAACCGGCTCGCTTTGGCCGGAAACGTGTGTTTGGTCCGCTTTACCCTATGCCCAACGCCCTTGCCCAGGAAAAATCCCCGTACCTGTTGCAGCATGCGGACAACCCGGTCGCGTGGCTGCCGTGGGGCGAAGCGGCCTTCGCGCGCGCGCGGGCCGAACAGAAACCCATTTTCCTGAGCATCGGCTACTCGACTTGCCACTGGTGCCACGTGATGGCGCACGAGTCGTTCGAGGACGAGGCCATCGCGGCCTTGCTCAACATGCATTTCATTCCGGTGAAGGTCGACCGCGAGGAGCGGCCCGACGTCGACAAAGTCTACATGGCCTACGTGCAGGCGATGACCGGGCGCGGCGGCTGGCCGCTCAGCGCGTGGCTGACGCCCGAGCTGAAACCGTTTTTCGGCGGCACGTATTTTCCGCCCGACGACCGGCAGGGGCGCGCGGGTTTTCCGTCGTTGCTCCGCGCCATCGCGGGCGGCTGGGCCAACGAACGCGACAAGCTCGTCGCCGAGGGCGAGCGCGTGCTCTCGGCTTTGCGCGGGCACCAGGACGGCGTCGCGCAGGACGACGACGGCAGCGGCGGCAAGCCGTTGATCGAGGCGGCGGGCACGGCTTTCGAGCAGGGCTTCCAGTATTTCTTCGAGGCCTTCGATCCGGCGCATGCCGGTTTCGGCGGGGCGCCGAAATTTCCGCGCGCGTCCAATCTCGCGTTTCTCTTCCGCATCGCGGCGTTGCAGGGCGCGGACAGCGAGCTCGGCCGCGAAGCGGTGAAGCTCGCGGGCGCGACGCTGCGCGCGATGGCGCGGGGCGGCATCCACGACCACGTCGGCGGCGGCTTCCACCGCTACTCGGTCGACGAAGGCTGGTTCGTGCCGCACTTCGAGAAAATGCTCTACGACCAGGCGCAGATCGCGGTGAACTGCCTCGAGGCGAAGCAGGCGACCGGCGACGAGCGCTTCGCGTGGATGGCGCGGGATATCTTCGGGTACGTCGCGCGCGATCTCACGGATCCGGCCGGCGGTTTCCACACCGCCGAGGATGCGGACAGTGCGGTCGCGGCCGGCGCCGCGGAGCACGCGGAGGGCGCGTTCTACGTTTGGACCGAGGGCGAATTGCGCAGCTTGCTCGGCGACGATTTCGGATTCGCGGCGGCGCATTTCGGCGTCAAGCCGGACGGAAACGTGCCGGAAAACCTCGATCCGCAGGGCGAGTTGCGCGGGAAGAACATCCTCGCGATGCCGCGCGGGCTCGCGGAAACGGCGCGGCAATTCCGGCTCGAGCCGGAAGCGGCCAACGACCGGCTGCTCGCGATTCTGGCGCAACTGCGGACGGCGCGCGCGGGCCGGCCGCGGCCGTTGCGCGACGACAAGGTCGTCACCGCGAACAACGGCCTGATGATTTCCGCCTTGGCGAAGGCGCACCAGATCCTCGGCGGCGGGGCCGACGAACCGCTGGCGTATCTCGCGGCGGCGACGCGGGCGGCGGAGTTTGTCGAACGTGAATTGTCCGATCCGGCCACCGGCACGCTCTTCCGCGTGTGGCGGCAGGGCCGCGGCACCGCGCCCGGCTTCGCCGAAGACTACGCGTACCTCATCCAGGGCCTGCTCGATCTTTACGAAGCGGGATTCGAAATCCGCTGGCTGCAATGGGCGGTGCGGTTGCAGGCGACGATGGACGCCGTGTTTTGGGATGCGGCGCGCGGCGGCTACTTCAATTCGGCGGCGGAGGCGGCGGATATCGTGCTGCGGCTGAAGGAAGATTACGACGGCGCGGAGCCGGCTCCGAGCAGCGTGGCGGCGCTCAATCTCCTGCGGCTCGCGGCGGTGTTCGAAGGCGAACGTGCGGACGGCTACCGCGGCCGCGGCGTGCGCTGCATCGAGGCGTTTCGCGCGCAATGGACGCGGGCGCCCCATGCGATGCCGCAATTGCTCTGTGCGCTCGAGTCGGCCCTCGAATCGCCGCGGCATGTGGTGCTGGCCGGCGACCCGGCGGCGCCGGATTTCCGGGCCTTGGCGGCCGTCCTGCACGAACGCCTGGGCCCGCGCCGCGCCCTGCTCGCGGCCGACGGCGGCGCCGGCCAGCGCTGGTTGGCGGAGCGGGCGCCGTGGATCGCGCCGATGGCGCCGCGGTCCGGGCTCGCGACGGCGTATGTGTGCGAGGACTTCACCTGCCAGGCGCCGGCGACGTCGCCGGCGGAGTTGCGCCGCCAACTGGGCGGCTGAAGGGGTAGAGTAAGTTGAGAGTTGAGAGCTGAGGGTTGAGAGATCGATCCGTCGAGGCACGGAAAACGCAACCGTAGCTCGGTACGTTCGAAACCGAACGGTTTTGCTCTCAACTCCCAACAAGCTCACTCAACTGCATGAGTTCGGCTGAGGGTTGGGAGCCCGGGCCGCCGGAGCCGTGGCTGCGAGCGTAAGCGAATGGGTGGGATTTTGGTCCCATAGCTCGTTCCGGGGTGCCCACTCACTCACGCCCGCGGCGGGGTGTCGGCCGGAATTCGGGCGACAATTCCGTTTTTGCACGTTGCGCGATTCCGCCGGTTCCCGTCACTTTCCCCCATCCCCACGTGAAAATCCTCGCCGTCGAAGACGATGCCGTTGCGCGGGCTGTGCTCCGCCAAGCCCTCCGCCGGCTGGGCCACGATGTGGTCGAAGCGGCCGACGGCGAAGCCGCGTGGTCGCTGCTGCAGGACGAGCCGGTGCGCGTCGTGGTGAGCGATTGGATGATGCCGCGGCTCGACGGACTTGATCTCTGCCGGCGGATCCGCGGACGCACGAAGGCCGAGTACCTCTACTTCATTTTGCTCACCAGCCGCGATGCCTCGGAGGAAAATCAGAGCAGCGCGGCCGATGCGGGCGTGGACGATTTTCTGACCAAGCCGCTCGACCTGCCGGAACTCTGGACGCGGCTCCGTGTGGCCGAGCGTATCCTCAAATACACGACGCAGGTGCGGCAGCTGGAGGAGATGATGCCGATCTGCTCGTACTGCAAAAAAATCCGCGACGACCAGAATTACTGGCAGCAAATCGAGGGCTATATCAGCGAGCGCACCGGCAGCGATTTCAGCCACTCGGTCTGCCCCGATTGCTACCAGCGGGTCGTGATCCCGGAACTTGAACAGGTGAAGGCGGCGATGGCCGCGCGACATGTCTGCACTGCCCAACGAAAACATCCGGCAACTTGAGGAAAAGATCGCCTACCTGGAGCGGCACGTGACCGAGCAGGACAAGGCGATGCTGGAGATGGCCGACGATATCGCGCGCCTGCGGCGCGAAATGCTGCGTTTCCGCGAGCGCCTGTCGGACGGCGGCGCCGGCTCCGGTCCGGAGGAAAGGTCGCCGGTGGACGAACGGCCGCCGCACTACTGAGGTGGGGCGGTAAGCGGTAAGCTTTAAGCGGAAAGCCTATATATTTGTATATGTGCTTCCCCGGATAATTCGGACACGCGTTGAGCGTGTGGTTTTTGGTTAGGTGAGAGAGGCCTCGAAGTCGAGGGGGCTGAGGTAATGGAGGGCGGAGTGGCGGCGGGAGCGGTTGTAGAA
>NEUS01000152.1 GCA_002288455.1 Opitutia bacterium Tous-C1TDCM | reverse complement strand
CGCGTGCGAACCTTGGCCGGTTTCGCGACCGTTTTGTCGGCGACGACTTTGGTCGTGCGCGCACGGGTCAGGCGCGATGGGCGCGGTTTCTTGGCGTCGGCGTCGCCGGAATCGGCGCGGGACGATGACGGCGTGTCGGCGTCGGATTTGGAAGATTGGGCCATGTCGAGGGTTTCGGAAGTAAAGAAGCAGACGCGCACTGCGGCAGACGCAGGGTCCGACGCGAAGTTTCAGGCAACCGGAAGTGCGTCCGCCAGACGGTCGATTTGCTGCCCGAGAAAGACAGCGGAGCCGTCGTTCCAGAGGACAAAGTCAGACCGTTCGATTTTTCGCGCCAGCGGCAGTTGCTTGGAAATTCGCCGTCCCGCCAGCATGCGCGAAAGACCGCGTTGCTCCAGCCGGGCGAGTTGCTGTTCGGGAGAACACGCGACGCATACGGTGAAATCAAACCAATTTTCCAACGCTTTCTCGAAGAGCAGCGGGACTTCGACGACCCAGCGGCCCGAGGGCGCCGCCGCAAATGCCTCGCGCCACACTTGCAGGACGCGCGGATGGGTGAGCGCCTCGAGCCGGAGCCGGGCGGCATCGTCTGCGAAAACCAACTCCGCCAGCCGCGGCCGGCAGACGCGTTGCCCGCCGGCGGGATCCGTTTCCAGAATCCCGGGGCCGAAGTCGGCCGCGAGTTCGGCCATGACGGCCGGCGCCGTCAGCACCTGTTCGCGCACGATGCGGTCGGAATCGAGCCGACGGAAACCGCGCGCCTCGAAGCCGAGGCCGACGGTCGACTTGCCGCATCCCATCCCTCCCGTAATGCCCGCGATCATCATGCCGTAATTGCCGTAAAGCTTTGGGCTTGCTGGCACCGTTCGCAAATTTTTAATCCGGGCTCGCTTGCGACGCCTCGCTTCAACGGACGCATCTTCCCCCCGCCCCTAACACCGAGTCCCGCGCAGGCTATGTTCCCTCCCGTCGACACCAAGAATCCGCAAGCCGTCGCCACCTTCGTCGCCGATCGATTCGCGGCCATGTACCCCGGGGCGAACATGAAATGGATCCGCACGGTGATGCGGGATGTCGACGATCTCTTTTCCGGCCGGCACCCGGACTACTCGGCCAACGACGTCAAGTATCATGATTTCGAGCACACGCTCCAGGCCACCGTCTGCATCACGTCGCTCCTCGAAGGGCGGCTGATGGCGGGGGTCGAACCGCCGATCGATGCCAGGATGTTCGAGTTGGGCGTCGCCGGCGTGCTGCTTCACGACTCCGGTTACCTGAAGCTGAGGTCCGACACCTCGGGTACCGGCGCCAAGTATACCTTTTGCCACGTGCTGCGCAGTTGCGCCTTCGCCGCGTCCTACCTGCCTGCGCTCGGCGCCACGGACCACGAAGTCGAAGCGGTACTCGGTGCTATCAACTGCACCGGACCGACCAAGGAAATCAGCCGGCTTTATTTCCGCGAACCCGCGGAGCGGATCATCGGCTGCGCCCTGGCGACCTCGGATTTTCTCGGACAAATGGCCGCGGACGACTACGCGGACGAACTTGAGATCCTGTTCGCCGAGTTCCAGGAGTCGGACGACTACATCAATCGCGCGCCCGAGCGCCGCGCCTTCAAATCGGTCGACGATCTCATCGCGCGCACCCCGGCCTTTTGGCACGCGTTTGTGCAGCCGAAACTCGAAAGCGATTTCCAGGCCGTGTACCGGTTTCTGGCCCGCCCGTATCCGCACGGGCGCAACCTCTATCTCGAAGCGGTCGAGCGCAACATCGCCAAGATCAAGCGCCGCGCCGCCCTCTCGACCTCCGCCGCCGCCAACTAACCGCCCCGCTCCAGCCCATGCTCGCGACGATTTCGTCGGCCGCCCTCCAGGGAATCGAGGCGGAGCCGGTGCAGGTCGAGGTGAACGCCGGCGAGGCCGGCGAGCCCAAGCTCATCCTCGTCGGCCTGCCCGATGCAGCGGTAAAGGAGTCGGACGACCGGGTGTTCTCGGCGCTGAGCAACAGCGGTTTCCGCCCGCCCCGCACCCGCACGACCATCAATCTGGCGCCCGGCCACCTGCGCAAAGAAGGCCCGTGTTACGATCTGCCGATCGCCCTCGGCATCCTCGCGGCCACCCGCCAATTCCCGGGCGAGAATCTCGGCGACTGGCTGATCGCCGGCGAACTCAGCCTGTCGGGCGCGACCCGGCCGGTGCGCGGGGCGCTGGCGATGGCCCGCTTGGCCCGCCGCCTCGGCAAACGCGGCCTGCTGCTGCCGGGCCTTTCCGCGGAGGAAGCCGCGCTCGTCGAGGGCGTATCCGTTTACCGGATCGATTCGCTCGACCAAGCCGTGCGGTTTCTCGACGGCACGCGCCCGCTGCCGCCGCTTGCGCCCACCGCGCTGCGCGACCTTGCCGGCGCCAGCGCCGCGCCGCCGCGAGCGGACGCCGCGGGCGATTTCGCCGAAGTCAAAGGCCAGCACGCCCTGCGCCGGGCCATCGAGGTCGCCGTGGCGGGCAGCCACAATCTGCTGATGATCGGACCGCCGGGTTCCGGCAAATCGATGATCGCGAAACGCATCCCGACGATCATGCCGGAACCGGGTCTCGACGAACGTCTCGAGATTCTCGGCATCCACTCGGCCGCCGGCCGGACGCTGACCGGCGAGACTTCGTGGCAATCGCGGCCGTTCCGTTCCCCGCACCACACGGTGTCCGATGTCGCCCTGCTCGGCGGCGGGACCATTCCCGGCCCCGGCGAAATCTCCCTCGCCCATCACGGCGTGCTGTTTCTCGACGAATTGCCCGAGTTCAAACGCTCGGCCCTCGAAGTCCTGCGCCAGCCGCTCGAGGATTGCGAAGTCACCATTTCGCGCAGCGCGGGCAAGATCACCCTCCCCTGCGCCTTCATGCTGGTCGCGGCGATGAACCCCTGCCCCTGCGGCTATCTCGGCGACGCGAAACACGAATGCCGCTGCACGCCGCCGCAAATCCAGCGCTACCGCGCCCGCATCAGCGGTCCCCTGCTCGACCGCATCGACCTGCACGTCGAGGCGCCGGCCCTGTCGATCGCCGAACTCCGCTCCGCCGCCCCCGGCGAATCCTCCGCGCGCTTGCGCGATCGCATCGCCGCGGCCCGCCGCCGCCAGACCGGGCGCTTCACGGGCGGACGCACCGTGGCGAATTCCCGCATGACGCAGGCCGAGATCCGCCGCGACTGCGCCATCGATTCGGAATTGGGCGATCTCCTGCAGCACGCGATGGAGCAGCTCTCGCTTTCCGCCCGCGCCTACGATCGGATTCTCAAGGTCGCCCGGACGATCGCGGACTTGGCCGGCGCGGAAAAAATCGCCGCCCCGCACCTGCTCGAAGCGATCCAATACCGCAGTCTCGACCGCGCGGTGTTCTACTGACGCGACGGCCGGCCCGCCCACGCCGTCAACGCCACTGCTGGGCCGGAAACGCGTGCCGTGCGACCTGCACGTTGCTCTCGATCTCGAGCAGCGAACTCACTTCCGCGATGCGTTGCTGCACCTCGAACACCACTTCCGCGAGGACCGTCGTGCGCAGGCCGAGCCGCGCGAGATGGGCGGATTCGGGCAGCGCGGGCATTTCGCCGGCCGCCAAGTGCCCGCAGACGATGCCGCGCACCCACTTGGCAATCACCAGCAGCGAGGCCAGCCGCGAATGCACCGCGGACGCGCCCGGAGCATACTGGTGCCGCACGGGCTCCGACATCGTCGGGGCAAATTCCCATTCGCGCATCAGCGCGCCGCCCACTTCGGCCTGCGTGAAGCCGAAGACTTCCCGTTCGCTGGCTACGGCCTCGTGCGGAAAACCGCGGAATGCCAACTGCAGCCGCTGGCCCGAACGCAGACTCCATTCGTCGATCGCGACCATGCCGACGCAGTGCAACAGGCCGATCGTGTAGGCGACGTCGCCTTCGAGCCCGGTGCGTTTGGCCAGCGCCTCCGCGGCGAGGGCGCAGGAAACCGACATCTTCCAAACTTCGTCCGCCTCGATGCCGTAGCAGTCGAGCGGCCGCACGAGGACCTGCGACGAGACGGCGTAGCCCACCAGTTCGTAGATCTGGTCGAAGCCCACGCGGTTGACGGCGTCATCGACGATCGTGCAACGCTCGCCTTTGCTGAAATAGGCACTGTTCGCGACCTGCAGCACGCGCGCGGCAATTCCGGGATCGAGCCGAATCAGCGCGACGATTTCCTGCATCGCCGAGTTCCCGTCCGTCAGCAACCGCTTCAGCCGGGGCAGCACCTTCGGCGCCGAAGGCAGATGCTTCACCTCGCGCACGATGTCCTCGGGCGTCAGGCAGACAGCAGTCGTTGGGAGGGCGACACACATGGGGGAACAAGTAGTTATCGGCCCGAACCTGGGGAACTTTCGCACAAATTTCATGCGTTCCGGAAAAATCGCCCGGCCGCGGCCCACCGGCCCGGCGGCGAACAACACCGGCGCAACCGTCTCACCTCCACCCCGCTACGTGTTTTTTGCCCGCGACAAACCTGTTTCGGGAATTACGGTAACGCCTATCCCTCCCGGGAGCGGGCCGGGTTCCAGCACCCGCCCAACGTCCTTTTTGCCGAATCTGTTCCGACCCAAATCATGCTCCGAATTCTTCTGATCGACGACGACGCCATGCTGCGCGGAGTGCTGGCCAAGGCGCTGGGCTACGCGGGCCACGAAGTCATCCAGGCCGAGGACGGCCAACAGGGATTGGACCTGGCCCGGGTCACGAACATCGATCTGGCAATCACCGATTTGATCATGCCCGGCAAGGAAGGCATCGAGACGATCGTCGCGTTGAAACAGGATCACCCGGGACTGCCCGTGATCGCGATCTCCGGCGGTTTGAGCAACTCGAAGCTCTACCTCGAAATCGCGGGCAAAATCGGGGCGCGCAAAATTCTCGCGAAGCCGTTTACGCCGAGCGAACTGCTCCGTTGCATCGAAGAGGTTTTCGCGCCCAAGACGCCCGAACCGCCGGCCGCCGGCTGAAGTCAAAGTCGGGGCATTGAGCGTTGCGGAACCGCTGAAAGACGCGGCGGCCGATGTTGAGCTTCGCCGCAGCCGAAGCCGAATCCTTGCCGCCGGGCCGCTTCGCCCGCGGCCGCGGCTGAATCCTCGCCGGATCAGATCCCCGGCTTGCCGGTGTTCGCCGCCGGCGCATCCGCCTTCTTCGGCACACCGGGCACATCCTCGCCCTTGAGGCGGGCCAACTCTTCCTCGAGCCGGGCGATTTCCGCCTCGGTGCTCAGCGTCTTCTCGTGGGCGTCGTCCAACTCTTTCTTCTTCGCGAGCGCGGCGGAGCGTTCGTCGCGGAGCTTCTTCAGGCGGTCGCTGGCCTGCTCGAGTTTCTTCTTCGCATCGTTGAGCTCGAGATCGGAAATCCGGAAACCTTCGGCGATGGCGAGTTCCTCTTCCATCGAGGCCTTCAGCTTCGCTTCTTCGGCGCGCTTCTTCGCCAGCTCCTGCTGGTAGGCGCGCTCCTGCGCGAGGCGGTCCTGCTCGCGGCGGTCTTTGGCATCCTGCACCATGCCGACGATGCCGCCGATCAACGCGCCGGCCGCGGCGCCGCCGACCAAGCCCGTGCCCGTGCCCATGCTGCTGTTGCTGCCGACGATCGCGCCGCCCGCGCCGCCGATCATCGCGCCCGTGCCGGCGCCGGTGGCGGTCTTCGAAGGCGCGACGGAAGAACAACCGGAAAGCAGGCCGACCGCTACCGCGGTGCCGATCGCGACCGCCTTGCGGGCAGCCGGGCGGAAATTCAAAACAACAGAGGTCATGGTTAGTCGGGGAAAGACGCTCGGCACGCGGGTTTAGACTCGCACCTAACAGAATGTGTTCGTTGTTTTCTTCAACCGGTTGCCGGTTTTCTGGCGTCTCCCCACCGCGGATTTTGGCGAAATTTGAAATCGCGAAAATCCCAGCTATGAATCCAACCGTCTCCCGGACCGTGAAGCGGAATCTCTCTTAAGCTTATGACCTCGCGAAACAAGGGGATTCTTTCCCCCGACTTCCTTGTCCCCACCATCAGCCTGATTCTCTCCCTCCTGCTGGTGGAGTTTTATTACCGGGTCGCGGTCACCCCGCGCGTGAAGGATATCGAGATGAAGCAGAAACTGCTCACCGCGCAGGGCGTTTCCGCCGGCGCCAATTCCGAGCAACGTTCGATCTACGTCATCATCAAGGATCCCGAGCAGCAGTGTGAAATCGTCTTCGCTCTCTGGGGTTTCGCGATTCTCGGCCACAAGCTGATGCAGGTCCGCGCCGAGCGCCGGCTCTTCAAACACGACTTCATCCGCCTCCAGCCCGGCGAGCGGATCATTCCCGAGGACGCCCTCGACCGCTACAAGGAGCTCCGCACCGCCGTCGACCGCGAAGCCAAATGGCGCGACCGCCTGCTGCCGGAAGCGATGCTCGCCGCCCTCCACCGTTTCCACGCCACCAGCTCGATCCAGGATGCCGCCAACGCCGTCAAGGAACGCGCCGAACTCGTGGCCGATCGCCTCGACTCCTCCCTCTCCCTCGTCCGCTACATCGCGTGGGCGATTCCCGCGATCGGCTTCATCGGCACCGTGCGCGGCATCGGCCTCGCGCTCTCGTTCGCGCAGGACGCGATCAAGGGCGACATCGGGCCCGTCACCGACGCGCTCGGCCTCGCCTTCAATTCCACGCTCGTGGCCCTCGTGATCTCGATGGTCCTGATGTACATCATGCACATCGTGCAGTCGCGGCAGGAGGCGTTCGTCATCGAAACGCAGACCTACTGCCGGACCAAGCTCATCGACGTGATGAAGGTGCCGGTCCGCGAAGAGTCCGCCGGCAACCTCGCCTGAAACGCCACCCATGGCCACGATCGGAATCGAACTTTGCGACGCCGGCATCCAGACCGCCGCCGTCGACGACGCCAACAGCCCCGCGCCGCTCGAGGTGCCGGACGGTGCCGGCCACACGGAGTGGCCGGGTTTTTGTCATGCCGAGGGCGCCAAGCTCGTCTTCGGCCGCGGCGGCGAGGACAACTGGCTCGTCCATCCGCGGCGCGTGCTGCACACGTTCTGGGCGCGCCTCGCGCACGAGCCTTCGACGCTCTCCAACGGCACGAAGCTGCTCTCGTTTTCCGAACTCTCCTACTTCTTTTTGCGCGAGTACGCCGCGCGGCTCAAAGCCGCCAAGAGCGTCGACAAGATCGCGATCGCCGTGCCGTCCGCCTACCTCAAGGACGCCGCCACCGAGGACGAGAAAGTCGGTTTGCTCCTCGGCATGGCCGGCGAACTGAAATTGCCCGTCGCCGGTCTCGTCGACATGGCCTGCGCGGCGCTCTGCGATCCGCGCGCCCACGGCTTCAATCCCGCGCTGCCGGTGGTGGTCATCGATCTCCAGCTGGAAGGCGCCGACATCACGCTGTGCGGCACCGACGGCAAATTGGAACGGAAGGATTTCATCCATCTGCCCAACTCCGGCTACGCGCACCTGCTGAAGCTGATCACGGGCACGATGGGCAACCGCTTCCTGCGGCACACGGCTTTCGACATTCTCGAGGACGGCCGCATCGAGCAGACGTTTTTCCGCCAGACGAAGGAGTTTCTCCTCAGCGACGCCCCGGAATGGCGCTACCACATCAACACGGCGACCCGCGGCTACGAGATGACCGCGAAACGCGAACAGCTCGCCGGCGACACCCATGCCTTCGCGCAGACGCTCGTCCAGGGACTCCAGACTTTCCTGCAACAGTCGCCGCATCATTCCGAGCCCTGCACGATCGCCCTCACGGATCGGACCGGCCACCTCCCGGGCATTGAAACCAAACTCCGGACCGCCGGATTTTCCCGCCTGCTGCGTCTGCCCCGCGGCGCCGCCGCCTGCGGCGCCGCCCGCATCGCCGCCAACCGCCTCGCGGTGCCGTCCGACTTGGCCGACGTCCCGCTGGAGAAGAGCGTCCCCCTCACGGATACGCACCGCGGCGCGACGTCGCTCTGGGAAGCCCGCCTGCACAAACACCGCCACACGCAGAGCCGGCTGATCCCCACGCATGCGATCATGGAAGGGGTGGGCCACGTCCTCGGCACCAAGCCCCGTTTCCTCATCGGACTCGGCGAACTCGGCGCCGACCTCGTGCTGCCGGAAAGTTTCGGCGCCGCCACCGATTGCACCGTGCCGTTGCTCCATGAAGGCGGCCGTCTCTGGTTTCTCGACCAAGGCCGCGCCCACGGGGCCGCGGGCATCTCGCGCACGACGATCGATGCGGGCGACCACCTGACGATCCGTTGCGGCCAAGCCACGGCGAACATCCTGTTCGCCCATTGCCCGGATTTCCACTCCCAGCACGGCAGCGTGGACTGAGCCATGTCGATCGCCGCGAAACGCCGCGAGACGGAGGTCTTCAGCCTCTCCTTCCTCGACTGCATCTGCTGCGGGTTCGGCGCGGTGCTGCTCGTCTTTCTGCTCACGGTCTCGCAGAAGCAGCTCGTCGACAAAAGCGTGGTCGACGACGTGCAGCGCCGCGTCGAGAAAACGAAGACCGAGGTCAACCTGTCGACCGAGGATCTGGCCCGGCTCGGCCGCTCCGTCGCCGCCCTGCGCCTCGAGCTCGAGGACCTGCAGAAACGCAGCCAGGCCGAGCAGCTGAAACTCAGCGAACGCAAACGCGAGATGATGCTGATGCTGCAGCAAAGCGGCAACCTGAAGGACGCCATCGACCAATTGCTCGGCGAAAAGAAAAATATCCCGACCGAGGACGTCGCGCCGGTGCCGATTCCGGAAGTCGACCGGCGCCAGTACCTCACGGGCGTGAAACTCAACGGCGAGTTCGTCGTGTTCCTCGTCCGCGTTTCGGGTTCCATGCTCGGCGAAACGATCGACGATGCCGTCACCCGCCTCGCCGAATCCGACGAGAAGAAACGCTCCGCGCCGAAATGGCAGCGCGTCGTACAGTCGCTGGAGTGGCTCATCGCCACGCTCGATCCGGAGACGAAGTTCCAGATTCTGCTGTTCAACGACGAGACGGCTTCGATTTTGCCGAACCAGGAGGACAAGTGGTTCTCGCTGCAGGACAAACCCACGCTCGCGCAGATCATCAAGAAGCTGCACGAGATCGTGCCCCAGGGCGGCGCCAACCTGGAACGCGCGTTCACCAAAATCCGTTTTCTGCCGCGTCTGCCGGACAGCATCGTGCTCCTGACGGACGGACTGCCGACCAAGAGCGACTCGCTCCCGGTCGAGGGCGACGTCGACGAAGGCTACCGCATCCGTTTCTTCGAAATCGCGACGAAGCAGCTGCCGCCGCGCATCCCCGTCAGCACGATTTTGTTTCCCCTGCTCAGCGGCGATCCGGGCGCGCCCGGCCTGTATTGGGAATTGGCCAACGCGACCCGCGGCGCGCTGGTGAGTCCGTCGAAGTCCTGGCCCGACACATGATCCGCCGCCGTTCCACCCATACCTTCAGCATGTCGTTTCTCGACTGCATCTGCTGCGGTTTCGGGGCGATCATTCTCATTTTCGTGCTCACGATCGGTTCGCGGGAAAAGGAAAAGATGGAGGTGCTGCTGCAGTTGCAGCGGGAGCTCGCCGCCCAGTTGGCGGAAATGGCCAAGCTCCGCAGCGCCGAGGAAGAAATGAAGCGCGTCGAGCGCCAGGTCACCGACCTCGTGGTCGAATCCCGCCGGACCAATGCCGAAACCCGCGCGCTGCTCGACGACATGGACAACCAGGTGCAGCGCCAGAAGGCCGGCCTGCAGGCGCTCCTCGCCGACATCGACGACCTCAAGAAGGAACTCGCCGCGCGGCAGAAGAAACCGGAAATCAAACTGCTGCCGGACATCAAGCCGACGCCGGTCGGCCTGCCGACCGAGAGCAACTACATCGCCATCGTGATCGATACCTCGGGTTCGATGCGCGACCCCAACCACGGCGGCCTCTGGCCGATCGTGATCCGGAAGGTCGACGAAGTGCTCGACTCCTACCCCGCCCTCGAAGGCTTCCAGCTGATCGACGGCGACGGCCGCTTCATCCTCGGCCGCCGCGGCGCCGGCACCGAAGGCTGGATCGCCGACACGCCCGACCTGCGCGACACGATCAAGCGCTCGCTGCGCCGCTACAACCAGGACTCCATTTCGAATCCCGTGCCCGGAATATTCAACGCGCTGCGTTTCCTCTACGACAAGGACAACCCGAAGATGAAGATGGGCATCTATGTGTTCGGCGACGAGTTCATCGAGACGGCCGACCCGGTGATCCGCCGGCTGGACGAACTCAATCCGGCGGATGAAAACGGCAACCGCAAGGTCGTGATCAACGCGATCGGTTTCCCGACCACGATCCGCTACACGTTCTCGATGGGCAACACGGGCCTGAAGTTCGCGAATCTCATGCGCACCGTGACGTACCAGCACGGCGGAGCGTTCATCGCGTTGCAGGATCTGTAGCGCGCGGCGCGCGCTACGGGAAGTTTGGGGTTTGGAGTTCGGAGTTTGGAGTTTCGAAGCAGCCGATCACGTTTACCGCCTTTGGGAATTCCTCAGAACAATTCGCCTTGCTGCGCGGCGGGCGGCGGGGCGACGGGGGCGGCCGGAGCGGCGAGGCCGGCGTAGCGGCGGCGGGCTTCGGCGGCGGTGCCGCGCATTTCGTAGCCGTCGAGCAGGCGGAATAGTTCTTCGGGTTGCGGCGTGCGCCACTCCGGTTTCACCGGCGGCAGCCCGAGGTTCAAGGTCGTGAGCCGCAGGTTCAAACGGAGGCGGTCGGCGTGGACGACCACGGCTTCGCGGAAACGGTCCGGCTTCAATGTTGGCGCCGCGGCAATCACGCCTTCGACGGTGCCGCCGTGTTCGGCCAGCCACTTGGAGGCGGTCTTGGGGCCGACGCCG
>NEUS01000151.1 GCA_002288455.1 Opitutia bacterium Tous-C1TDCM | reverse complement strand
TTGAACCGCACCGTCTTCACCGCGCGGATTTTCATCGGCCGCTGCGTGTGCGGATTGAAGCCTTGCCGGGCCGGAATCAGCGCGGTCGCGAAGGTGCCGAATCCGACGAGCGCCACTTCTTTGTCGCGGCGGAGACCGTTGCGCACCGCCGCGAGCACCGCGTCCGTCGCCCTCTCCGCCGCCGCTTTGGTGGTGCCGTTTGCCAGCAATTTTTGCACTTCCGCAACCAACGCAGCCTTGTTCATCGGGGTAGGGGAACGGCGAAACAAGGAAACCGGGCCTCCGCGGTCAAATCCGAATTCCCGGTCAGCTCGCCGCCGGCGGGTCGCGCGGCGGCGGGGCAAACCGCGCCGGCACTTCGCCCGCGCGGCCTTTCACGAGCACTTCGAGCAAACCGCGCAAGGCTTCCGCCCGCGGCTCGCCGCGCTCGGCCGCCAGTTGGTCCGCCCGCTTCAGCAATTGCGCCGCCATGATCGCGGCCTGCGCCGGCGCCGCCCCGAGCCGGCGGCAAAGTTCCTCCAATTGTTCCGCCTCGGTCATGGCGACCCCACGATTTCGACCGCCGCGGTCCCGCCCGGTTGCAACGCGAGCGTGCGCGCCGCACCCACGGCGATCAACGACACCATCGCCAAGCCGATCGCACCGCCCGCATCCGCCGCCGCCGAACGCAATTCGCCCGCGGCCTTTTCCCCGGCATACAGCGGCACCGGCGCGGCCGGCAGCTCCGGACCGACCGACCGCACGCGCACCAGCCGCCGCCGCACCTGCCCCATCGCCTTCAGCCGGGCCATGACTTCCTGCCCGAGATAACAACCCTTCGTGTAGGAAACCGCCTCCGCCTCGAGCCCGCCTTCGTTGGGCAGGTCGGCCGGCCCGAGATCGCGCGGCACCGCCGGGATGCCCGCGGCAATCCGCCGCCGCTCGATTTCCGCCGCCGCCCATTCCGGCCCGCCCGCCAGCCGGGCCGCGACCGCGGTGTGGGCAGATTCCGGATACAGCCATTCCGCCTGCTCCGTCCGGTCGCGGCGGCCCGGGAAAACCGCCCCGCCGGCCCAGTCCGTTCCGATCGCCGCCCGCAACTCGGCGCCGAAAACGCTCACCGCGCGCCAACTCGCCGTCTCGTCGGTCACCGTCACGTCGTCCGCAATCACGAATCGTTCGAGCCGTTCGCGCACCGTAGCCGCCGGCGATTCGTAGCTGAAAAGGAGGAAGTCGCCCGTCGCCGACTCGCGGACCACGAAGCTGTCCGCCTCCACCTTGCCCTTCAACGTGAGCCACAATCCGTAAACCGCCGGCTGCTGCGGAAAGGCCCGAAGATCGTTGGAGTGTTGGCCTTGAAGGAATTGCGCGGCGTCGGCCCCGCCCACCCGCAAGGCCGCCGCCGGTCGCCACCAGAAAATGCCCGGAGAAGTAGAAATATTGATAAGGTCCAAGGAATTGATTTTAAGCTATTTGAGCAAAAAGTGATAGATTTTGCAAACTTCGAGTTGACGGAGCCGCCGCGATGATGTCTCTTCACCTCGTCAGCTTTAACACTTCTCCCGCCTAGCGGGAGTTTTGGGGTAACTAAGAAAGCAAAGGCCGGCCGCTTAGGGGTAAGCGGCCGGCCACTTTTTTATCCGGCCACGGAAACGCAAGGCTCCCCTTTTCACCCCGCAGCCCGATAAGTTGCCGGTTTGCCGTCGCCGCGTCCTACGCCGACACCGGACTTGCAGGCGATGCGCCGAGCCCGCCAAGCTGACCCTTCATGCAGAAGACTTCGGACCTCAATGTTGTCGAAACCCGGACCCTGCCCTCGCCCGCCGCCCTGCTGGCCGAGTTGCCCAAGTCCGAAGCCCAGGCGGCCTTCATTGCGCGCACCCGGGAAGAGATTCACCGGCTGATCTTCACCGACGACCGGCGTTTCCTGCTCATCGTCGGCCCCTGCTCGATCCACGACCTCGACGCCGGCCGCGACTACGCCCGCCGGCTCGCCGTCCTCGCCCGCGAGGTCTCCGACCGGGTCACGGTCGTCATGCGGGTCTATTTCGAGAAACCCCGCACCACCGTCGGCTGGAAGGGCCTGATCATGGATCCGCATCTCGACGGCTCCCACGATATCGCCGCCGGCCTCCGGCTCGGCCGCCGCTTCTTGCGCGACGTCCTCGATCTGGGCCTGCCGACCGCCACCGAGTTTCTCGATCCGATCACCCCGCAGTACGTCGCCGACCTCGTGTGCTGGGGCGCCATCGGGGCCCGCACCACGGAATCCCAGACGCACCGCCAGATGGCCTCCGGTCTCTCGATGCCCCTCGGCTTCAAGAACGGCACCGACGGCTCCCTCTCCGCCGCCATCAACGCCATCAAGGCCGCCGGCCAGCCCCAGACTTTCCTCGGCATCAATCTCGACGGCGCCTCCTCCGCCATCGTCACCCGCGGCAATCCGAACTGCCACATCGTCCTCCGCGGCGGCGCCGCCGGCCCCAACTACGCCGCCGCCCACATCGCCAAAACCGAGGAACTGCTCGGCAAAGCCGGCCTGCCGAAATCGATTCTCGTCGATTGCTCCCACGACAATTCCGCCAAGAAACCGGAACTGCAGCCCGCCGTGATGCAGGACCTCGCCGCCCAGATCGCCGCCGGCAACACCTCGATCATGGGCGCCATGGTCGAAAGCAACCTCGCCGCCGGCAACCAGGCGTTCCCCGTGCCCAAGGCCACGCTCAAGTACGGCGTTTCCATCACCGACGGCTGCATCGACTGGCCGGCCACCGAGAAACTTGTCCGCGATCTGCACGCCGCGCTCGCGGCGCGTTTCGCCTGACCGCGCCCGCCGCGCCCCCGGTCACATCCGGTTGAAGTGCGAATGCCGGAAGGCCGTCGGGTACTTCAGGCCCAGGCCGATCATGCGGTCGAAACCGATGTGCGCCGTCCAAATCGCCAGCAACGGCACCACGCTGGACTGGCCGGCCAGGTAACACAGCACGCCGATTCCGAGCGGCAGAAAATAGGTGTGCGCCGCGTTGTAGCAGGCGGCGCCGAGCTTCAGGCCGCCCATGTAACCGATCATCGCGAGGTCGGGCACGAGAAACAGAGCGGCGAATTTTCCCCAGGAGCCGTCGTGCGCCCGGTAAAACACAAGGCTCGCGAGCAAGGTCGTCGCGCCTTCAAGGAGCAGCAGGATTTTCGGCAGGGACGCCGCGGGTTTCATCGTTCGGATTCCGGTCGGGGACGCCGGCCCCTTTCTCAACCGGCATCGGCGGCGGAAGCAACGAATACAATACCGGCGTCACCAAACGCGACAGCAGCAGCGAACTCAGCAACCCGCCCATGATCACGATCGCCAGCGGGGAATAAAGCCCGCTCCCCTGCAGCGCCAGCGGCAACAAGGCCCCGAGCGCCGTCAGCGTCGTCAGCACCACGGGCAAAAACCGGATCTCGCCCGCCTGCTCGATCGCCCGTTTCAGCTCGACGCCCTGCGCCCGCAGCTGGTTCGTGAAGTCGACCAGCAGAATCGAATTCTTGATCTCGATGCCGATGAGCGCGACGAACCCGATCGCGGCCATGAACGACAGGGAATACCCCGTCAGCCAAAGGCCGACGAGCCCGCCGATGAAACCGAGCGGGATCACCGACGCCACGATCAGCGTCCCGCGGAAACTCCCGAATTCCAAAACGAGAATCGCCAGAATACCGAACGCCGCGATCAGGATCGCGCCGGTCAGGTCGCCGAAACTCTGCTGCCGGCTCTCCACCTCGCCGCCGAATTCCCACCGCGTCCCGGGCGGCCAAACCATTGCCTTCAACCCGGCCGCCGTCAGCTGCGTCAACGCGTTCACGTTCGCCCCGTCGCGCACGAACGCCGTCACCGTGCTCGAACGCTCGCGGTTGAAGCGCTGGATCACCGGCGGCGCGCTCTCGAACTTCAGCTGCGCCACCTGCGCGATCGGCACGAACGCGCCGGTCGTAGCGCTCCGCACCTTGATCTTCGGCCAATTTTCCAGCGTCGCCCGGTCGCCCCGCGGCAACGCCAGCTGCATGACCCGTTCCTCGCCGCTCGGCTCGCGGAAGCGGCCGACGTCGAGCCCCGCGAACGCCAACCGCACCGCGCGGTCGATCTCCAGCTCGCCGACCCCGAGCATCGCCGCCACCGGCCGGTTGATCTCCACCCGCAGGTCCGTCCGCCGCATCCGCACCGGATTGTTCACCGATTCCGTGCCGTCGATCCCGCGCAACAGCGCCTCCGCCCGGGCGGAAAGCTCCGCCAACCGGTCGATGTCCTCGGCGAAGACGCGCACCGCGATCGGCGCCTCGATCGGCGGCCCGTTCTCGAATTCCTTCACCACGATGCGCGCCCCCGGGATCTCCGCCATCTGCCGGCGCAATCCCGCCAGCAACGCCGGCGAGCGGCGCGGGTCGTACGCGTGCAGCGCCGCGAAAATCTCCGCCACGTTGGCCTTCGCCGCCTGCGGCACCTCGTTGTAGTAGATCTGCGGGTTTTGGTTGCCCACCGTCGTGAAGTAACGCGCCACCTCGGGCGTCGCCGCCAGCAGCGCCTCCGCGCGCCGCGCGATCGCGTCCGTCGCCGCCACGCTCGCGCCCTCCTCCGCCTCGATCTGCACGAGGAACTGCGGCACGCCCGCCTTCGGGAACAGGGAAAAACCGATCCGCGGCACCAGCGTCAGGCTCCCGGCCAGCAGCAGCGCCGACAGTCCCAGCGTCGCGCCGCGGTGCTGCATGCACCAGTGCAGCACCGGCCGGTAGCTGCGCTCGATCAGCCGGTGCAATCCGCGGAGCAGCACGTTGCCTTCCGGATTTTCGTCGCCGCGCAGCACGAGGCTCGCGAGCAGCGGCACGATCGTCAGCGCCACCAGCAGCGACGCGAGCACGGTGTAGATCACCGCCAACGGCAGGCTGCGGATAAACTGCCCCGGCCCGCCCGGCAGCATCACGATCGGCAAAAACGCAAACAGCAGCGTCCCCGTCGTCCCGAACACCGCCACCGCGATCTGCCGCGTGCCCGCCACCGCCGCGGCCACCGGCCCGTAACCCTGCCGGCGGAAGCGCGCGATGTTCTCCACCACCACGATCGAATCGTCCACCAGCAGCCCGAGCGCAATTACGCAGCCGACGATGCTCAGCTGGTTCAGGCTGTGCCCCGCCCACGCCAGCACCGCCACGCCCATCGCCAGCGACAACGGGATCGACACCACCACCAGCAGCGAGGCCCGCAGCCCCAACGGCAGCACCGTCACCAGCACCAGCACGAACGCGATCAGGAAATCATGCTCCAGCCGGCCGAGCCGCAGCTCCACGTTGCGCGCCTGGTCCCACCCGAGCTCCAGCCGCATGTCCCCCGGCAGCGTCGCCCGGAAACGCTCCACTTCCGCCCGCACCGCCGCGCTCAGCCCGAGCAGGTTCTGGCCCGCCCGCGGCATCGCCGTGACGAACATCGCCCGCTCCCCGTTGTACCGGCCGAACTCCTCCCGGTCCGCCGTCGCCCACGCGATCTCGGCCACGTCCTCCAGCCGCACCACCGCACCCGCGGCGGCCAACAGCGGCGTCCGCCGGATCTCGTCCAGACTCGCGTAGCTGCCGCTCGTCTTGAGGTTGAAGCGGCGCGCCCCCGCCTCGATCGCCCCGCCGGGCAGCACGGCGTTGTCGCCCTCGATCGCCGTGACGATCTGCCCGAGCGAGAGCCCCTGCTGCGAGACCTTGTCGAGGTCGAGCGCGATGCGCACCTGCTTTTCCGGAAACGCATGCTTCCGCGCCTGCCGCACCCCGGGCACCGCCTCGAGCCGCTTGCGCAACGCCTCCGCCGTTTCCTGCAGCCGCGGGTAGCTCGCCGTCTCCGAGACCAGCGCCAGCTGCATCAGCGCCACATTGATCGTCTGGATTTTCCGCACGTCGATCTCGGCCACTCCCGCCGGCAGCCGCGGCCGGCGCACGTTCACCTGCCGCAGCACGTCGTCGTACTTTTTCTCCGGATCCGTGCCGTAGAAGAAATCGATGCCGATGAAGGCGAACCCGTCCTTCACCGTCGTCCGCAATTTGTCGATGTCGTCGAGCTCCTTGAACGCGTCCTCCAGCGGCCGCGCGACGAGTTGCTCGATGTCGCGCGCATTCGCCCCCGGGTACACCGCGACCACGAAGAACGACGGCACCTTGAAGTCCGGATCCTCGAGCCGCGGAATCGTGCGGTACGCCTGCCAGCCCAAAGCCGCCAGGCAGAGGAAAACGACGTAGGTGAACTGCGAGTGCCGGACGGCGTGTTCCGTGATTTTCATCGGCCCGGCGCCGTCGCGGCGGTTTCGGAAATCACCTTCACGTCGAGGCCGTCGCGCAGGAACTCCGCCCCGCGGCTCACCACCCGCAGGTTCCGCGGCAACGCCGTGCGCAGGTAAACGGCTTCGCCGTCCAACGCCTCCACGACGACCGGCAGCCGCCGGACTTTCGTCTCCGTTTCCCCGATCACGAACACGCTCGCCCCGCGGGCATCGCCTTCGACAATCGCCGCCGCCGGCACCGTCGCCCGCGGCTCGACCGCCTGCGGCCGGATCGTCGCCACCAGCACCGCCCCCGACCGCGCCCCCGGCGGCACCTCGGCCAGCCGGATCTCGATCGGCACCGTCCGCGTCGCCGGGTCCGCCGCCTCCGCGATTTGGCTCACCGTGCCGGCCACCGCCTCCGCCGCCAAATCCGCATTCGCCAGCGTCGCCGTATCGCCGATCCGCAGGCGGCCGGCCTCCCGGTCCGGCACGCCCGCCCGCACCAGCCAACCGCCGGCTTCCGCCGCAAACGTCAGCACGGGCCGGCCCGGCGCCACCAGTTCGTCCGGCTCCGCCGCCCGCCGCAGGATCCGCCCGTCCGCCGGCGCCCGCACCACGGCATAGCGCCGGTTGAAATCCGCGATCCGCGCCTGCGCCGCCGCGACCTCGAGCGCCGTCCGCGCATCCTGCAGATTTTCGTCGGTGGCCACGCGGTCGGCCGCCAGCTTTTCCACCCGCGCCAGATCGCGTTTCGCCTTCGCCACCACACTCGCCGCCTGCGCGACCTGCGCGTCAATTTCTTCGAGCCGCAGCCGCGCCAGCTCCTGGCCTCCCTTCACGCGATCGCCGGCGCGGACCGCCACGACTTCGACCACTCCGCCGATCTTGAAGGCGAGCTCCGCCTCGTTGACGCGGGCCAGCAGCCCCGTGACCCGCACCGGCAACGCCCGGTCGGAATAGACCACCGGCACGGTCGCCACCGCGACCGGCGGCACGGCCGGGACCGCGACGGCCGTTTGCTTGGCGCAACCGGAACCCAAGACGCAACCGGCCAAAGCGACGGCCAATATTCGCATGTGCATAAAATCAATTTCCCGGCGGCGGCGCCGCCGTGCGTTCCACCGCGGCCGCCGCCGTCAGGATGCGGTACAGCGCCGCGGCGCGGCCCAATTGCGCGCGCGTCAGCGCATCGCGCCCGTCGAGCAGGGAAAGTTGGTTCGCCAGACCTTCGCGTTCGCGCCGCTGCACCAACTCGTAAGCCTCGGCCGCCGCTTCGGCCCGGCGCCGCGCCGCCCGAAATCCCGCCGCCGCCGCCGTCAGATCGTCCGCCGCCACCTGCGCTTCCAGCGCGAGTTGCTGGCGCGTTTCTTCCAGCGCCGCTTCGGCGCGGCGGCGCTCCAGCCGCGCCTGCTGCGCCTGGCTGCGCCGCACCCGGCCATCCCAGAGATTGAATTCCGCCACGAGCGACCCTTGCACGAAGCGGTCGCCGCTGCCGGTCCGGTAACGCTCCCCCTGCAGCCCGCCTTCGACCGCCAACGCCAGCGTCGGCCGCCCGCGGGCGCGGACGGCGTCCTCGGCCGCGGCCGCCGCCTCCACCGCCTGGCGCCGGGCCGTCTCCTCCTCCCGGACGCGCCCGCCGCCCTCGGCCGCCGGCGGCCGCGCGAGCCACGCTTCGGCCAGCGCCAGCAGTTCGGGCTCCGGCACGCGCTCCAGCGGCTCGGCCAGCGGCCGGTGCCGGAGCACGTTCAACGCCGCGCGGGCCGCATTGCGGTCGCGCTGCGCCCCGGCCAACTGCTGCACCACCTCGAGTTCGTCGGCTTCGGCCCGCAGCACGCGGTCCGCCGTGATTTTGCCCGCGGCCGCGAGCGCCGCATTCACCCGCCGCGCCTCGCCGGCCAGGTCCCGCGCCGATTCCAGGATCCCGACCGCCGCCTCGGCCTGCAGGTATCCGTAATACCCGGACAGCACCGCCCGCCGCAGGTCGCGCCGCTGCGCGGCATACCCGGTCGCCCGGGCCCCGGCCGCCGCGCGCTGCGCCGCGATGCCGCGGCCGAGTTCGGGCCGGTAGATCGGCTGCGTCAGCCGCAGCTTCGTCTCCTGCTCCTCGCGCCGCAGCAGGGCGACGGTCTGGTTCGAAAGCGGGGCGAAGGCCGCGGGCCGGCCCTGCGTGCGCAGAAAATCGTTCAGCACCCCGTAGGCGCCGTTGAGCAGATCGCCGGCGGGAAACCCGATCGTGCGCCCGCCGTCCGCCCGCGAATAGCGCGCCAGCAGATCGACGCGCGGCTGCCAGGCGCCCCGGAGCTCGGCCACGCGCGCCTGCGCCGCTTCCGCCTCCAGCCCCTGCGCCGCCAAACCGGGATTAGCCGCCAGCGCCTCGGCCACGTACCGCTCCGCCGTGGCCGGCGCCGCCGCCGCGGCGGTTTCCCCGCCGCGGCCCGGCACGGCCCCGGCGGCGCAGCAAAGGACCAACAACGGCAGGCTCACGGCGCGGCGCATGGCCCGACACCGTGTTTTTCACTGACACTCTGTCAATGATTAATTATGCGACAACTTAGCGCGCGGAGAGCGAACCGCGCAGGAGCGCGAAGCCGTGGGCCATGGCCTTGGCCGAAGTGAGCCCGAAGTCCTGGCGCAGCATCGCCTCTTTCCGCGCGGCGATCTGGATCAGGCCGTGGGTGAACGCCCAGACCGACACCGCCGTCGGCCGCGGGTCCCCGATCGACTTGCGGATCGAGCCGTCGGCCAAGCCGTTCGCCAGCGCGCGCGCCACCATGCCGAGGCAGGCCCGGCCGTGGCCGTGGGCCGCCGCCTCGTTGTCGGTCTGGCTCGCGGGATCGGAATCCCGCGCCTGGTAGTCGGAGAGCACCGCGAAATACAGCGGCTCATCGAGCGAGAACCGGTAGTACGCCTCCCCGATCGCCATCATCTGGTCGAGGCCCGTCCGGTGCGCCGCCATGGCCGCGGCAAAACGCTTCTCCATGCTCTCCAGGCCGCGGCCGCAGATCGCGTGGAACAGGTCGTCGCGGTCGGGAAAATAAAAATAGACCAGCGAGCGGCTCAGCCGGGCGCGCTTCGCGACCTCGCCGAAATTCGTCGCCGCCCAACCGACCTTCGCGATCACGCGTTCCGCCGCATCGATGATCGCCTGCCGCCGTTCTTCCTTCTCTTCGTCCCGCCGCGCCCGCAGCGGATCGGTTTGCTTCAACTTCGCCGTCTTTGCCATGCGCCTTCCCAAACGCCGCCCGCCAAAATAGCCAGCAGCAAGTTTCTCCGCCGCCTGAAGTCCGCGGCATAAAGCCCGGCGCCGAAAACCAATTCTTGCCTGCGGGCCCGCCCGCCCGTGGATTGTCCCTCTCGCCTCTATGAACTCCCCCATTCGCGTCGCTGTCACCGGAGCCGCCGGCCAGATCGGTTACTCCCTCCTCTTCCGCATCGCCTCGGGCGCGATGTTCGGCCCCGACCAGCCGGTCATCCTCCAGCTCATCGAAGCGCCGGTCGAGAAGGCCCTCAAAGCCCTCGAAGGCGTCGCCATGGAACTCGACGACTGCGCCTTCCCGCTGCTCAAGGGCATCGTCCAGACCTCCGACGCCGCCGTCGGTTTCAAGGACGCCAACTGGTGCCTGCTCGTCGGCGCCAAGCCGCGCGGCCCCGGCATGGAGCGCGCCGATCTGCTCAAGGACAACGGCAAGATCTTCATCGAGCAGGGCCGCATCATCGATGCCGTCGCCGCCGCCGATGCCCGCGTCGCCGTCGTCGGCAATCCCGCGAACACCAATTGCATGATCGCCGCGTCGCAGGCCAAACGCCTCACGCCCGACCGCTTCACCGCCATGGTGCGCCTCGACCAGAACCGCGCCCAGACCCAGCTCGCCAAAAAAGCCGGCGTCGATCTCACGGCCGTGCAGAACATCTTCATCTACGGCAACCACAGCCCCACGATGTTCCCCGCCTTCGGCCACGCCACGATCAACGGCCAACCCGCCGCCGCCGTGATCAACGACGCCGCCTGGCTCCAGGGCCCGTTCTGCGAAACTGTCGGCAAACGCGGCGCCGCCATCATCGCCGCCCGCGGCGCGTCCTCTGCCGCCTCCGCCGCCAACGCCCTCGTCGACCACGTCCGCTCCCTCGTCACTCCCGGCGCCCTCCACTCGATCGCCGTCAAGAGCAACGGCGTCTACGGCTTCGACCCCGAAGTCTGGGCCGGCGTCCCCGTCCGCACCACCACGCCCGGCAGTTACGAGGTCGTCACGGGCTACGCGATGGACGATTTCGCCCAGTCCAAGATCGCCGCGACCAACAAGGAGCTCGTCGACGAGCGTTCCTTTGTCGCCGAGATGATCAAGTAAACCGAAGCGGCGCCGCCGCTCCTGCAAAACGCCGGACTCCCCCGAGTCCGGCGTTTTGCTTTTCCCCTCCGCAGCAGCCGCAGATCTCCGCTGCGCGGCCCTGCCCGTCCGCGGCCTACCGCAAAGTAACCTATTGGGTTACTTTGCTATTTTGTCCGCGCGGCCAGGAACCACGCCAGCGCGTAGGTCGTGAGCTGGCCGCCGGGGCCGTGCAGGTTGAACTCGAAGGCATGCGTCGCCCACGGCAGCGCCACGTGCACATGCGGCACCCGGTGCTCCGCCAGT
>NEUS01000150.1 GCA_002288455.1 Opitutia bacterium Tous-C1TDCM | reverse complement strand
CATGCACCTGCGCGCCGGCCTGCATCTCGCCTATTGCACGAACGTCCACCGGGGTGAGACCTGGGCCGAGACCTTCGCCGCCCTCGAACGCCACACGTTGCCGGTGCGGCAACGCGTCGCCCCTGGCCGCAGCTACGCCATCGGCCTGCGCCTCGGCCAGCGCGCCGCCGCCGAACTCGCCGCGCCGGCGACCCTCGCGGCGTTCCAAGCCTGGCTCGCGCGGCACGACTGCTACGTTTTCACGATCAACGGCTTTCCCTACGGCAGTTTCCACGGCACGCGGGTCAAGGAACAGGTCTACGCGCCCGACTGGTCCACGCCCGAACGGCTCGCCTACACGCTGCAACTTTTCGAACTGCTCGCGCAGCTCCTGCCGCCCGGCGTCGCCGGCAGCGTCAGCACCGTGCCCGCGTCGTTCAAACCCTGGGTCGTGGCCGAGCCCGCGCGCCTGCCGCAGATTTTTGCCAACCTGACCGCCTGCGGCCGCGCCATTGCCGCCCTCGCGGCGCGCACGGGGCACGACCTGCACCTCGGCCTCGAACCGGAGCCGTGCTGCCATCTCGAAACGACCGCCGAAACGGTGGACTTCTTCGCCGCCTGGCGCGCGAGCGATCCGGCCGTCGACCGCGAGGGCCTGTTGCGGTTCGTCGGCGTGAACTACGACTGCTGCCACCTCGCCGTCGAATTCGAGTCGGCCCGCGAGGCGCTCGACCGGCTCGCCGCGGCCGGATTGCGGTTGAGCAAATTGCATCTCAGCTCGGCGCTGCGCGTGCGGCCCGACGCCGCGGGCCGCGCCGCCCTGGCCGCGTTTGCCGAGCCGACTTATCTGCATCAGGTCGTCGTCGGGCCCGCCGGCGGCGGCGAGGTGCGGCGGCGTTTTGTCGATTTGCCCGAGGCCCTGGCGACGGCGGCGTCCGCACCCGACGACGAATGGCGCGTGCACTTCCACGTGCCGCTGCACGCCGCCCCCGGTGCGCCTTTTTCGGATACGCGCGACCACCTCGAGGCCGCGCTCGATTGGCTCGCGGCGCACCCCGGCGCCTGCGGCCATCTCGAAATGGAGACGTACACCTGGGAAGTCCTGCCGGCGGCCCTGCGCGTGCCGATCGAGGATCAATTGGCGGGCGAGTACGCCTGGACCTTGGCCGCGCTGCAGGCGCGCGGTCTGGCCTGAGGCGGACGCCCATGAAAACGCATTCGCCGTTGCGGGCCGGTTTCGATCTGGCGCGGGCCGGCAATTTTCCGTCCGTCGCAAGCAACGTGCTCGCGGCGTTGGTTCTGTCGGATTCCGCGGGCGGCGGATTTCCCGCTCCGGCCGTGTTCGGCGGCGCGGTGCTCGCGGGCTGTCTCGTGTATGCGGGCGGTGCGACGTTCAACGACGTGTTCGATGCGGGCTTCGATGCGAAGCACCGGCCCGGCCGCGCGATTCCGAGCGGCGTGATTTCGCGCGGGGCGGCCGGAATTCTGGCCGGAATGGAAATGCTCCTCGGGTTGGCCTTGTTGGTTTGGCTCGGCGCGTCGCCGCTCTTGGCCGCGGCGTTGGCCGCGACAATTCTGGCGTACGATTGGATTCACAAACGCTGGCTCGGCTCAGTTGTGCTGATGGCAGGGTGCCGGGTCTTTCTCGCGTTAACCGTGGCATCCTTGCCCGGACACGCGCAGCTGCCCGCGCTGAACACGTGGGTGGCCGCGCTCTTCGTCTACATCGTGGCTCTCAGCCTGATCGCGCGCTGGGAGTACAAGCCCGGCGCGCCGGCGGCGAAACTCGGCCGCGCCGTGGGCCAATTGCTCGCCTTCATTCCGCTCGTGGATGCCGCGGCCCTCGCGTGGGTCGGCGCGTGGGGTCCGGCTCTGGCCTGCGTCATCGCGGTGCCGCTCGGCAAAGTCGCGCAACGCCTCGCCGCCGCGACTTGAGGGAGGGAGGAGTTGAGAGATGAGGGTTGAGCGCTCGTCCCTCCGGACGTTCGCCGCGCCGGTCCGGTCTTTCAACGTTCAACCTTCAACCTTCAACGGCGCGGGCCCGCGAACGCGGGCCCTCGCCTACCGCACCGCCTGCACGTTCACATCCTGCCGGAACGGCGAACCGGCCAGCGTCACGACGTGGGCGTTGACGGTCCGCAGGCGCACCTTGCCGCCGAAGGAAACGCGCACGTCGAGGTTCAGGCCGCGGCGCAGCAACGCATCCTCCGCAAAGTAATCGAGTTTGAACGGCACGGGCTGCATCGCCGCGGCGGCGAGCGTCAGGCGGGTTTCGCCCAGGAGCCGGTCCGGGCGCGGCCCGGCCGACGGGGCCGCGACCGGGAAATCGGCGCCGGCACTGCGGCCCTTTTCGTTGGCCGACGGCTCCAGCAGCCGGACCAAAATCTCGGTCCCCGCCGGCAGCGTGCCTTCGAAGACCACGGCCCCGTTGAGGGACCGATCGGGATTTCCCGCCGGCGTGGTATCGAGATTCGCGCAACCGGAGACGGCAAGCAGCAGGACGGCCCACAGCGCGGGCAACAGGGCGGGACGGCGGAGTTTCATGGGGAAGGGACGGCGACGCGTTCCGGGCGGCGCAGGTTTTCGATACGGGCGTTGAAGGGGGCGAGCAATTCGGTGTGTTCGCGGGCTTCGGTGCCGTCGGCGTGGACCAGGCCGCGGCCAAACGGCGGCACGGCACCGGCGGCATCCTGCCATTGCGCCCACGCATAACCCACGACGGCCGGGTGCCGCGCCATGCGGTCGAGCGCGGTCCGCGCGCGCCGGAGCATGCGTTCGACGGATGTCAGCCGCCGCGCCGGACCGGTGGCCGGGGCGCGTTGGAATTCGGGATCATCCCACGCCACTTCGCCGGCGAGCACGGGATGCAAGGTCTGGCTGTCGGTCCCGGGCAGATCCGTCCACACCGGCATAGCGACATCGACGGCGGGATAGACGCACTCGGCCTGCACGGCCGCCGGCGCCGCGCGGCGGAATCGGCAACCCAGCACCAGATGGTCCGGATCGGCGGCGCGGATCGCCGCGGCCGTCGCCGTGAAATACCGCCGCGCCCATTCGCGGACCCAACGGGTCTCGTCGCGCAGGTAGCCGCGCGACACGACCCCGCGATCCCGGCGGGTCCAGTCGCGCACCGTTTCCTTGTTGGGCACCGGCACGCCCCACGCCCGGGCCAACGTTTCCAGTCTGCCGCCGTGCAGCGCCAAAACAAATTCCCAAGCCGCATGATACGCCGCAAAGGAAGGCTCCAGACTCAGGCAGACCTGAAGCAATCCCGGCTGTCCCGGCAAAGCACTGCCCCACGCCAAATTCTCGTCCGTGATCCAACCCAGCAGCGCTGTATCGCCGCGGTGCAGCGTGCAGCCCGCCGCCGCGTGCTCCGCCACCCGCGCCGCCCAATCCGCGGCAAACACGTCCGGCAACCGCACCCCGGGAGCCGCCACCTCGCTTGCCGCGCCGGCAAAATCCGCCGTCGCCACGTAAACCAAACCGTCCTCGCGCAGACCAGCATCCGCGCCGATGCCGAGCGTGTTGAAACCCCAGCGGCGCAACCGCCCCGCACTGTCCGGCGGCAGCGGCCGGTCCGCCGCCGGCGAAGCCGAAGCCGCACCGTGGACCACCTTGGCAAAAAACGGTTTCCCCTCCGGCCCGAGCAGCGACCAGCAACCGTCGGTGCGCTGCGCCACGCGGAAAAATCCCTCGCGGCCGCGCACCGTGCCGGGACGCCAACGGCCGGCGGTTTCCGTCGGGGCCTCGTACGCGGACGCCATCGCGGCCCGTTACTTGTCTTTGCCGCCGCCGCTCTTCTTCGCGCCGCCGGATTTTCCGCCGCCGACCGCCAGGATCGTGCCGGCAATCAGGCCGACGGCAAAAATCCCGAAATAGACCAAAGCCGCCGAGGCTTGGATCGGGGTCTTCGTGGTGGTGCCGGCGATCGGGAAATGGAAATCGATCGACTGCGTATTGTGCATGCCCACGTAGAGCATCACGAAGAGGATCGCGAGCAGCGCGATGGTTTTGACGACGGCTTTGAACATGGCGGAAGGGAAATGGAAAACGACCTCAGGGGCTAAGGGCGCGAACCCGGTGCCGCAACGGGAATCCGGGAAGAAACGCCGGCGCCCGGCAAAATCCCCGCCTCCGCCCGTCACCGGCCCGCTCCGCCCCGGGCGATCCAGCCCCGGACGATTTCCTCGAGCACATCGAGCGGCACCGCGCCGTCCCGCAGCACGAGGTCGTGGAAACGCCGTACGTCGAACCGCGGACCGAGTTCGCGCTGCGCCAACGCCCGCAATTCGAGAATCTTCAGCATCCCGACTTTGTAGGCCGTGGCCTGGCCCGGGAGCACGATGTAGCGGTTGGTCTCCGTCACGATCTCGCGGTCGGTGTTGGGCGTGTTGGCCTTCAGCCACGCGATCGTCTGCGCGCGCGTCCAGCGTTTGGCGTGCAGACCCGTGTCGACCACGAGCCGCGCCGCGCGCCAGAGTTCCATCGAGAGCCGGCCGAAGTCCGAATACGGATCCGTGTAAAACCCCATCTCCTTCGGCACGAGTTCGCAGTAGAGCCCCCAGCCCTCGACGTAGGCGGTATTGCTGAAACCGAAACGGCGGAAACGCGGGATGCCTTCCAGCTCCTGCGCGATCGCGATCTGCATGTGGTGGCCCGGCAGGCCTTCGTGGTACGCCAACGCTTCCATCTCGTAAATCGGGAGCGCGGACGTGTCGTAAAGATTGACGTAGTACATGCCCGGGCGCGAACCGTCGGCCGACGGCGGCTGGTAGAAGGCCGACGCGCTTTCCCGTTCCCGGAACGGCTCGACCGGCTTCACGACCATGCGCACCCGCGGTTTCGTGATGAAGAGCTCGTCGAGCCGGCTGCGCATCGTGTCGATCAGCTTGATCGACATTTCGAGATAGGCCGCCCGGCCTTCCGCCGTGTTGGGCAGATAGAATTTCGGGTCCTCGCGCAGGTGTTTGAAAAACGCGGCGCGATCGCCGGCGAAGCCGACCTTGGCGCGGATCGCGTCCATCTCCGCGTGGATCCGCGCGACTTCCTTCAAACCGAGCTCATGGATCTCCGCGGCGCCCAGACCCGTGGTCGTCGCGCCGCGCAATTGGTAATCGTAGAATTCGGCGCCGGCGGGAAACTTCCAGACGCCGTCGTCCTCCGTCGCCTCCCGCTCCAGCGCCTCGAGCTTGGCGATGAGCGCGTCGTATCCGGGTTTCACCGACGTCAGCAGCGCGTCCTTCGCCGCGGCGAGCAGCCGCGCCTTCACCGGCGCCTCGGCGCCCGCGAGCTTGGCGAGCTTGCCTTCGAAATCCTCGAGCAGGGCGCTCGGTTTGCCGGAGCCGTCGAACGGCGCGCCCTGCACGATGCCCCGCGACGACTCGAGCACGATGGGAAACACGAACTTCGGCGGCACGATGCCCTTGGCCCGGCGGATTTCCAGATTCTCGACCACGGTCGCGAGCCTGGCCTTGAGCCCGCGCAGGCGCTCGACGTACGCCTCGGCGTCCTTCACGTCGTCGATCCGGTGCTGGCTGATCAGCAGCGAGACGAGCGCCGTGTGCCGGCCGAACATCTGGTTTACCGGATAGTCGTGGTGCCGCCAGCGGAAGCCCTCGATCGCGCGCTCCGCCTCCCCGACCCAGAGCCGGTAGCTGAGCTGCGTCCGCGGATCGAGCGCCGCGAAGTTCACCGTCCGCTTCAGCTCGGCGAACAGCGCCGCTTCCCGCGCGAAATCCTCGATCACCCGGGTCTCGGACTCGTCGTCCCAACGGCCCTGGTCCTTCTTGATCCCGAGGTAACTTTGCAATTCGGGACTCCGGTCGACGCGGTCCTGGTACGCGCGCTCGAAGAAGTCGTTCGCTTTCTTCGACTCCGCCGCAATCTCGGCCGGTGAATAAGTGGCGGCGGCGGGCGTGGCGCAGAGCGAAACCGCGGCGCACACGGCCATGATACGGAAGCAACGCATCCCGCGAGCGAAGCCGCCGACCGCGCGGGCGCAACCGGAGAAGCGCCGGCCGCGGCCATTCTTCGCTTCGCAGCCGCAGGCAAAGCTGTTGGCGTCGCGGCATGTCCGCCTGCGCCCCCGCCCTCTCCGCCGCCGCTCTCGACCGGGCCGACCCGCTGGCACCCTGGCGCGACGAATTCTTCCTGCCATCCGGGCGCATCTACCTCGACGGCAATTCGCTCGGGCTGCTGTCCCGCCCCGCCGAGGCCGCGCTCCTCCGCGTCGTCGAACAATGGCGCACGCTCGGGATCGACGGCTGGACCGGGGCCGATCCCGCCTGGCTCACGTTGGCCGACCGCGCGGCCGCCGCCCTCGCGCCGCTGGTCGGCGCCGAACCGCAGTCGATCGCGGCCACCGGCCAAACCACGGCCAACCTCCATCAATTGCTCGCGACGCTCTTTGAACCGGCCCGGCCGGGACGCCGCACGCTCGTCGGCGACACGCTGAACTTCGCCTCCGACGCCTACGCGCTGCAGAGCCACCTGCGGCAACGCGGCCTCGATCCGGCGCAGCACCTGCGGCTGATCCCGTCGCGCAACGGCCGCGTGCTGCGGCTCGACGACATCCTCGCGGCGTTCACGGACGACGTGCAGCTCGCCGTGCTTCCCGCGGTCGTATTCACGAGCGGGCAATTGCTCGATGTCGCGACGCTCACGCGCAAGGCGCACGAACGCGGCATTCTGATCGGCTTCGATTGCTCCCACAGCATCGGCGCGGTGCCGCACGCCTTCGACCGCGACGGCGTCGATTTCGCCTTCTGGTGCACCTACAAATGGCTCAACGCCGGCCCCGGCGCGGCCGGCGGCCTGTATCTGAATTCCAAGCACCATGGCCGCGCCCCCGGCCTCGCCGGCTGGTGGGGCGTGCGGCCGGACCGCCGGTTCGCGATGGCCCCGCAACACGAACCCGCGGACGGCGCCGCCGCCCTGCACATCGGCACCCCGCCGATCCTCGCGCTCGCGCCGCTGCTCGGTTCCCTGGAGCTGATCGCGGCCGCGGGCGGCGCGGCGGCCCTGCGGGAAAAGTCGCTCGCGTTGACGGATTTCCTGCTCGCCCGGATCGAAGCCGAACTCGGCAGCTTCGGCTTCACGGTCTCGACCCCGCGCGGCCACCTCGCACGCGGCGGCCACCTCGCCTTGGCGCACCCCGACGCCGCGCGGATTTGCCGCGCCCTGAAGGCCGCCGGCGTGGTGCCCGACTTCCGCGGCCCCGACCTCATCCGCCTCGCGCCCTCGCCCCTCTACACACGCTTCGCCGACTGCGCGGACGCGATCTCGCGCCTGCGGCAGATCATGGAAAAGCGGGATTACGAAGCGTGGGCCAGCGAGCCCGGCTTGGTGCCGTAGCTCGGACGGGATTCGGGGTGAGGACAGGATTTACAGGACGGACAGGCGACAGGATGGACAGGACGCATGGAGCATCATGCCGACCTGACCGCGCAAGTTATCGGGGCCGCTATCGCCGTGCACAAGAAGCTCGGCCCGGGATTTCTGGAGTCCGTGTATCGCCGGGCGCTTCAAGTGGAGTTGGGGCGATATGGCCTGCGAGCGGAGTCGGACGCAAAACTGAACGTGACCTACGATCATGTCGTAGTCGGGGAGTTCATTCCCGACCTGATGGTGGAGTCGCGAATCGTTATCGAGCTGAAGGCGTCATCCACGCTGACACTTGCGCACGAAGTGCAGACGGTGAACTATCTCACGGTCACCGGAATCGAAGTTGGTCTGCTGTTGGGATTCGGCGGTGCCCGGCTTGAATTCAAGCGTAAGCACCCCCATCGCAACGCCCACTACCGTCCTGTTCATCCTGTCTCCGCCCCTCCTGTCCATCCTGTCCCACGCTGCATGAATTCCCCCGCCTCCTACCGGATCATCGACATTTCCCGGCCGCTCTACACGGGGTCCCCGCATTGGCCCGGCGACAGCGCGACCGCCCTCGATCTAACGGCCAGCATGGCGGCGGGCGCGGCCTGCAACGTCGGCCGCCTCTCCTGCAGCGTCCACAACGGCACGCACCTCGACGCCCCGTTCCACTACAATTCCCGCGGGCTCACGACCGACCAACTCGACCTTTCGCTCTACATCGGCCCCGCCCGCGTGATCGACGCGCGCGGCCACGCCACGTTCACGCCGGCGCTCTTCCATGGGCTCACCGACGCCGATCTCGCCGCCGTCCCGCGGATCCTCTTCCGTACCGACGCCTGGTCGGACCTCACGACCTTCCCGACCACGTGGCCCCTGCTCGACCGTGCCCTGCCCGCCTGGCTCGCCGCCCGCGACGTAAAACTCATCGGCCTCGACCTGCCCTCCGTCGACGAACTCAACAACAAGGACATGGCGATCCATCACCTGCTCGATGAGGCGAAGATTCTCATCATCGAGAGCCTCGACCTCCGCGACGTCGCAGCCGGGGTCTACGAATTGATTGCGCTGCCGCTCAAGCTTCGCGGCGGCGACGGCTCCCCGATCCGCGCGATTTTGCGCCGCTAGCCGGGGCCGCCGGCGCTGCCTTACAGCCGCGCCGCCAGAATCCGCCGCAACATCGGCCGCACCAGCCGGGCAAGGTGGCCGTTGGCAAATCCCACCCACGCCACCGGCGTCGTCGTATCGAGCGGCACGCGCAGCGCCCCGCCTTCCGGCCGTTCCACCAGGCAGCCCGCTTCCCGCGCGATCAGCGCCGTGCAGATGTCGTAGGGATGGCAGCACAGCGACGCGGCGGAGTATCCTAATTTCGCGTACGCCAGCGGCCGCAGGTCGCCGAGCATGCGGTCGTGGCCGACCACGAGTTCAAAGAGCTGGCCGCCCGTGCAGATGTACTGGTCGTCGAACACCTGCTGCCCGCCGTTCTTACCCAGCAGCCCGAGCTCGCGCCACAGGTCCTCCTCCAGCGCCCCGAGCAGCGCCTTGCCCTCGGGAAAAAACCGCGCGAACGACGCGAACCCCTGCCCGAAGCCGCGCGCCTGCGACGGCCGCGGCGTCCAGCGCCGCCGCGTGCCCTGCACGAGATCCGCCGTCTCGGCCTTTACGCCGCCCCCGCGCACCGCGCTCAGTTGGTCGGCCCGGTCCTGCTTGCTCACCGGAATCTCCGTCATGGCCGCGACCGCGATGTCGCCCAGATGCGTCCGCGGCCCGCGTTGCGGCGCCAGCCCGGCCAAAATGAACGCCGACCGCTTGTCGTACATCAACCCCCGCGTGCCGTCGATCGGGTCGAGAATACATTTCCACTGCGTCCGCCCGACCGGCGTGCCCCGCGGAAACGTCGTCGTACCGCCCTCCTCGAGCCCTTCCATGACCAGCTCCACCGGCCACGCGTGCGGCCAATGCGCTTCGAACCAGGCCAAAATCGCTTCCTCGCTCAGGCGGTCGACATGGTAGATCGTGTCGGCCGCCGTCACCGCCGCGATCCGCGCAAACTTGCCCGCCTCCCGCCGCCGCGCGGCCACGATCGTGTCGCGGATGTGCGCCTGCAGCGCGCAAAGCAGGCGCCGGGCCCGTTCCAGCATGGCGCGGTTCATAAAATGCGCTCCGCCCCGTCGCCGGTCCGGGTCTGCAGCAGGTCCGGCCGCGTCCCGAAGCGTGCCGCATACGCCGCCGCCACCGCCTCCGCCTCGGCCGCGCCGAACTCCGCCGTCGTCAGCGCCATCACGGCACCGCCGAAACCGCCACCCGTGAGGCGCGCGCCGTACACGTGCGGCGACGCCGTCAGCGCCGAGACCAGGAAATCGAGCTCCGCCGTGCTGTTCTCGAACAAGGCGCGCGAACTTTCATGCGACGCCGCCAACAGCCGGCCCACCGCCCCAAGATCCCCCGCCCGCAGCGCCGTCACCGTCGCGCCGACGCGCGCGATCTCGTCCACCACATGCCGCGCCCGCCGCGCCTCGATCGCCGGCAGCGCCGCCTGCGCCACCTGCGCCGCCGTCGCGTCGACAAGTTGCGCGACGCCCAGCGCCGCCGCGGCCGCAACGCATTCGCGGTGCCGTGCCGCATAGAGGCCGTCGACCAGCGCGTGCTTCGTATGCGTATTGAAGATACGGAACTGCACTCCGGCCGGCAGCGGCACGGTCTCGAACCGCGGCCCGCGGCAATCGATGAACACCAAATGGTCGCGCCGCCCGAAACCCGACACCCCCTGGTCGAGGATCCCGCAGGGCACGCCGACGAAATGGTTTTCCGCGTGCCGCGCCGCCTGCACCAGCACCTCCCGGTCGGCCGCCGCGCCTGTGGCGGCAACGAACGCCAGCGCCGAAGCGAGCTCGATCGCCGCGCTGCTGCTCAGCCCCGCTCCCGCCGGCAAATCGGAGGCGGCGAAATAGTCGAAACCCGCCGGCACCGGCACGCCGAAAACCGGCAACGCCGCCAAGACCCCGAGCGGGTAGTTGACCCAACTTGCGGCGCCGGTTTGCCGCCCCGGCGGCGTCGCGGCCGGCAACGTGACCGCGCCCGGCCGCTGATCGCTGGCAAAAATCCGGAGTCCGTCGTCGCGCCGCGCCAGCGCCACCCAGACGCCACGGTCGATCGCGGCGCCCAGCACGGGACCGCCGTTGTAGTCGGTATGGTTGCCGATGAACTCGATCCGCCCCGGCGCCCGCGCGACAAACTCAGGCGCGCGCCCGAAGGCGGCGGCGAACTGGGCGACGAGGGAATCCTTCATATGCAAGTCCCGCCCAGCACACGGAACCCCGCAGCGGCGTCGACCCGAAACACCCGCGCGCCTTCAATCTTCGACCTTCAATCGCGCGACCGCCTCACGCCGAGGCGCGCAGATCCGCCCCCGGCTTGAACCGCACCGTCTTCACCGCGCGGATTTTCATCGGCCGCTGCGTGTGCGGATTGAAGCCTTGCCGGGCCGGAATCAGCGCGGTCGCGAAGGTGCCGAATCCGACGAGCGCCACTTCTTTG
>NEUS01000015.1 GCA_002288455.1 Opitutia bacterium Tous-C1TDCM | reverse complement strand
TCGACGCCGACGACCTTGGCGCCCATCAGGCGCATGCGGAACACGTTCAGCGCCTGCCGCTCCATGTCGACCGCGCCCATGTACACGGTGCAATCGAGGCCGAACTTCGCGCACACCGCCGCGGTCGCGACGCCGTGCTGGCCGGCGCCGGTTTCGGCGATGATGCGCTGCTTGCCCATGCGGCGCGCGAGCAGGGCCTGGCCGAGGGCGTTGTTGATCTTGTGCGCGCCGGTGTGGAGCAGGTCCTCGCGTTTGAGGTAAATCTTCGCGCCGCCGCAGTACTGCGTGAGGCGTTCCGCAAAATACAATTCCGTCGGCCGGCCCGCGAATTCCTTCAGGTGGTGGCGCAGCTCCGACGCATAAGCCGGATCCTGGCGCGCCGCCGCGTAGGCTTGGCCGAGATCGGAGAGCGCCGTCATCAGCGTCTCCGGCACGAAGACGCCGCCGTAGCGGCCGAAGTGGCCGCCGGCATCGGGCAGCGAGAGACGGTCAAGCGGAGCAGTCGCGGGAGCGGACATAGAAGCCGAAGAGTGAGAACAGCCCGCGGGATGAAGCAAGTGCGGGGTGAAGGGATAGATCGCGGATTGCGGATTGCGGAATGCGGATTGGAGAAGACCGGAATGCGGAAACCGGATACCGGAGCGACGGCATCGAACGCGCGACTCGCCGGAGAACTGTCGCTTTGCTCGGGACGGCGCCGAACTCCGAGTTTCGGTCTCCGGTTTCCGGTTTCCGAACTCCGGTTTTCCCAACGCTCCGGTTTCCGGTCTCCGGTTTCCGGTTTCCGGTTTTACCGCTCAGGGCTGCTCGATCCGGTTGCGCAAAAACGCGATGACGTCCTCGAACTTCGCGCGGTTGGCTTCGTCCGCGGCGACGAGGGTCTCGTGGGCTTCGAGCACCATGCGCGCGCTTTCGAGTTCCGTCTGCGGCGCACACTCCAGCGGCGAGGCGCCCGCCGGCGGCGGCGCGGCCGGGGCGGCCGGCGCAGTCTCGATCGTCACGAGCCGGTGCAACCCGAGGTTGCGCATCAGCTCGAGGTTGCGGGTCGTGAGATTCGTGACTTTCAGGCTCGAGGGCTGCTTGCCCTTGCGCAGCTCGATCGCCGTGCCGGCCAGGACGCCGAGGAAGGTGCTGTCCATCCCCGCGCAATTGCGGAAATCCAGCACGAACCGGGTCTGCCCACGGGCCGTGAGCGCCAGGAAGAAATCGCGAAGGCAGCCGCTGTTCTGGAACGAAGCGCGGCCCTCGATCCGCACCATGACGGGATCGGAGGTCGGATCGACCAAGAAGACGGGTTTGCTGGCCGGGGCGGACATGCAGATAGATTACTTCGGCTCGAAACGGGAGCGGCTAAAGCGGAGCCGAAGGATCCGGAGGCTCGGTGGCCCCGGACCCGACGACAAGGGAAGAAGTTTTCGGGCAACGGCTGCGCCAAGGAACCGGCCGCGGGAGTCGCCCCGCGCCGGTCCGCCGGCGTTCGTGCCCGCTCAGTTGCGGGCGACGATCTGACGGAGCACGTAGGGCAAAATGCCGCCGTGCTGGTAGTAATCGATCTCGATGGGCGTATCGATGCGGCAACGCACCGCAACGTGTTCGACGGTGCCGTCCTTCCGCGTGATCCGGAGCGTGAGATCCTGCTGCGGCTTGAGGTCGGAACCGAGGCCGACGACGTCGTAGGTTTCCGAACCGTCGAGCTTCAGGGTCTGCGCCGTCGTGCCTTCCTTGAACTGCAGGGGCAGCACGCCCATGCCGACGAGGTTGGAACGGTGGATGCGCTCGAAGCTTTGGGCGACGACGACTTTGACGCCGAGGAGGTTCGTGCCTTTCGCGGCCCAGTCGCGGGACGAGCCCGTGCCGTATTCCTGGCCGGCGAGCACGATCAGCGGCACGCCCTTGGCCTGGTAGGCCATGGAGGCGTCGAAGATCGAGGTTTCGGCACCGTCCGGCCCGAGCGTGTTGCCGCCTTCTTTGCCGCCGAGCATCAGGTTCTTGATGCGGACGTTGGCGAAGGTGCCGCGGGTCATGATGCGGTCGTTGCCGCGGCGGGAACCGTAGGAGTTGAAGTCCTCGAAGGTGACGCCGTTTTCCAGCAGGAACTTGCCGGCGGGCGCGCTCTTCTTGATCGCGCCGGCGGGCGAGATGTGGTCGGTCGTGACGGAGTCGCCGAAGATGCCGAGCGCGCGGGCGCCGGTGATCGCCTTGATCGAGCCGGGCTGGAGCGAGAAGTCGGTGAAGAACGGCGGCTCCTGGATGTAGGTCGACTTCGGGTCGAAGGCGTAAACGTTGCCCGTGGAAGACGGGATCTCGTTCCACTTCGGATTCTGCGCGGCGAAGTCGGTGTAGAGGCGGCGGAAGACCTCGGGCTTGAGCGCGGCGGCCATCTGGTCGCGGACTTCCTGCAGCGAGGGCCAGATGTCTTTCAACATCACGGGCTGGCCGTCCTTGCCGGTGCCGATCGGATCGGAGGACATGTCGATGTCGGCGCGGCCCGCGAGGGCGAAGGCGACGACGAGCGGCGGCGACATCAGGAAGTTGGCCTTGATGTTCTGGTGCACGCGGGCCTCGAAGTTGCGGTTGCCGGAAAGCACGGACGCGGCGACGAGGTCGTTTTTCACCACGGCTTCCTCGACCGGCACGGCGAGCGGGCCGGAGTTGCCGATGCAGGTCGTGCAGCCGTAGCCGACGGTCTGGAAACCGAGCTGGTCAAGGTACGGCGTGAGGCCGGTCTTGTTCAGATAGTCGGTGACGACGCGGGAGCCGGGGGCGAGCGACGCCTTGACGAGCGGGTTGGGCTTGAGGCCCTTTTCCACGGCCTTCTTGGCGAGCAAACCGGCGGCGAGCATGACGCTCGGGTTGGAGGTGTTGGTGCAGCTCGTGATCGCGGCGATCAGGACGGAGCCGTGGCCGAGCGAGGTGCCGGCGACATCGGCTTTCACCGTGGCGAAGTCCTCGGCCTTTTTGCCGAATCCGTTTTCGGTGACCGGCTTCGAGAACGACGTGACGAAGCTTTCCTTGAGCTTGTTCAGCTCGATGCGGTCCTGCGGACGCTTCGGGCCGGCGACGCTCGGGACGACGGTCGAGAGATCGAGGTCGACGACCTGCGAATAGTCGATCTGTCCCTTTTCCGGGATGCCCCAGAGGTTCTGCGCCTTGTAATAGGCCTCGTACAGGGCGACGTGGCTTTCGTCGCGGCCCGTGGCCTTGAGGTACGCGGAGCACTCGGCGTCGATCGGGAAGAAACCCATCGTCGCGCCGTACTCGGGCGCCATGTTGGCGATCATCGCGCGGTCGACGACCGGCAGCGCCGCGGCGCCGGGGCCGAAGAACTCGACGAATTTGCCGACGACCTTGGTCTTGCGCATGAGCTGCGTGACCGTGAGGGCGAGATCGGTGGCGGTGACGCCTTCGCGGAGCGAACCGGTGAGGTGGACGCCGACAACGTCGGGCGTGAGGAAATACACCGGCTGGCCGAGCATGCCGGCCTCGGCCTCGATGCCGCCGACGCCCCAGCCGACGATGCCGATGCCGTTGATCATCGTCGTGTGCGAGTCGGTGCCGACGAGCGTATCCGGATAGTACACACCGGCGCTGTCGCTGAGCACGCCCTTCGCGAGGTACTCGAGATTGACCTGGTGGACGATGCCGATGCCCGGGGGCACAACCTTGAAGGTGTCGAAGGCCTGCATGCCCCACTTGAGGAACTGGTAGCGCTCGCGGTTGCGGGAGAACTCGAGGTCGAGGTTCTTCTGCATGGCGTCGCTCGTGCCGGCGAAGTCGACCTGCACGCTGTGGTCGACGACGAGGTCGACGGGCACGAGCGGCTCGATGATTTTCGGATTCTTGCCGAGGCGGGCGACGGCGGCGCGCATGGCGGCGAGGTCGACGAGCAGCGGCACGCCGGTGAAGTCCTGCAGCACGATGCGGGCGACGACGAACGGAATCTCCTCCGTGCGCGGCGCGGTGGCGTTCCAGGTCGCGAGGTCGCGGATCGCGCCTTCGGCGACGCGCTTGCCGTCGCAGTTGCGCAGCAGCGATTCCAGCACGAGGCGGATCGACACCGGCAGGCGCGAGACCTTGAAGCCGGCCGACTCGAGCGCGGGCAGCGAATAGAACTTATGCGCCGCGCCGTTGGCCGAGAACGTCTGCAGCGTGTTGAAGGGATTCGGGAGGGACATCGGAGAAAATCGGTGGTCGGAAAACGGGGAAACAACAAGGGCCGGCCGGTGCTCCCGGCGCGGCCCTGGATTTCGGGAGGACTCAGCCGGCGAGCGCGGCCTTGACGGCGGCGAAGTTCGGCAGGTCCTTCGGCGTCGGCGTCTGCTCGGCGTACTTCACGACGCCGTCTTTGCCGATCACGAACGCCGCGCGGGCCGACGTGTCGCCGATGCCGGCGAGATTCGGGAACACGACGTCGTAAGCCTTGGTGACGGTCTTGTTGAGGTCGGAGAGCAGCGTGATGCCGATCTTCGCCTGCTTGGCCCAGGCTTCCTGGGAAAAGGCGTTGTCGACGCTGATGCCGTAGACCACGGCGCCGAGTTGCTCGTACTCGCCGAGGCCGCCGGTCTGGTCGCAAAGTTCCTGCGTGCAAACACCGGTGAACGCGGCGGGCACGAAGAGCAGCACGACCTGGCTCTTGCCGGCGTGGTCGCTCAGCTTGACGTCCTTGAGGCCGTCCGCGGCCTTGGTCTTGAGGGTGAAATCAGGGGCTTGGGTACCGACAGCGATGGGCATGGGAGGAGGATGAGGGAGGTTGGGCCGGGCCGGCGGGGATTTCCGACGGCACGGAGGAGCGACGTTGAGGTGCGCGCCGGACCGCCGCAAATGGTTTTTCCGGGTAGCAGCTCCGTTTCTGTTTCCGCGCGGCCGGCCATTAGAAACGCTCTTGCGCGCCGCCGGCCCCGCCGCGTTCAATCCGCATTCCCGTCATGAACATCCTCGAAGAACTCCGCTGGCGCGGCCTACTGGCCGACTGCACCGACCCCGACGCGCTCGCGCAGCGCATCGCCCAAGGCCCGGTGACGCTGTACTGCGGCTTCGACCCGACCGCCGATTCGCTCCACGTCGGCAACCTCGTCCCGCTGCTCGCGCTGCGCCGCTTCCAACTCCAGGGCCACCGCCCCATCGTCCTCGCCGGCGGCGCCACCGGCATGGTCGGCGACCCTTCCGGCAAATCCGCCGAACGCAATCTCCAGACCCCCGAGCAGGTCGAGCACAACATCGCCCACATCAAGGTCCAGCTGACCAAGTTCCTCGACTTCGACGTCGCCGCCAATCCCGCCCGCCTCGTCAACAACCACGACTGGACCGGCCCGATCTCGTTTCTCGAATTCCTGCGCGACGTCGGCAAATTCGTCACCGTCAATTCCATGATCGCCAAGGACTCCGTGCGCTCCCGCATGGAGGACCGCGAGGCCGGCATCAGCTACACGGAGTTCAGCTACATGCTGCTCCAAGGATATGACTTCTGCCACCTGCGGAAAACCTTCGATTGCGAACTGCAGATCGGCGCCACCGACCAGTGGGGCAACATCACCGTCGGCACCGAACTCACGCGCAAGAAACTCGGCGCCACCGTCTGGGGCCTCGTCTTCCCGCTGCTGACCAAGGCCGACGGCTCGAAGTACGGCAAAACCGCCACCGGCACCGTCTGGCTCGATCCCAAGCGCACGTCGCCGTATCGGTTCTACCAATTCTTCGTCAACGCGGACGACGCCGACGTCGTCAAACTGCTCAAAACGCTCACCTTCCTTTCGCAGGAAGAAATCGCCGCGCTGGAAAACGAGCTCAAGGCCAACCCCGGCGCCCGCGCCGCCCAGAAGGCCCTCGCCCGCGCGATGACGCTGTTGGTGCACGGCGAAGCGCGACTCGCCGGCGCGTTGAAAGCCAGCGACGTCCTCTTTGGCGGCAGCCTCGACGGCCTCGGCGCCGAGGATTTCCAGGACATCGTCGCCGACGTCCCGAACAAAGACTTCGAGCGCGCCAAACTCGCCGGCGCCGGCACGTCGCTGATCGACGCCCTCGTCGCCGCCGGTCTCGCCCCGTCGAAGGGCCAGGCCCGCAAGGACATCGAAGGCGGCGGCATCTACGTGAACAACGTCAAGGTCCCCGACATCGCCCGCGCCCTGACCGAAACCGACATCATCTTCGGCAGCTACGTCCTGCTCCGCAAAGGCAAGCGGACCTACGCCGTATTGAAGTTGGTGTGACGCGCGGTGCGGTTCCGGAGGAAGGAACCACTGATGGACACTGATTTTCACTGATCCGGAATCAACGGATCGGACTTCTTCAGTCCGTCCGAATCAGCGCCCATCAGCGATCATCAGTGTTTCCCCGTGCCAAAGCTTCAGCCCGCGCTCGGCAAAAAATCCCTGAAAACGGAAACACTGATCTCCACTGATTCACACTGATCCGGAGTCGGAAAAACGCGCCCGACTCCCCTGCCTGAATCAGTGCCCATCAGTGAAAATCAGTGGTTAACTCCGTTTCACGGATTGCCGCCGAGGTAAGCGATCAAGTCCGCCATCGCCGTTTCATCCAGCGCCGCTTCGAGGCCTTCCGGCATCAGCGAGCGCTCCGAGCTGACAAACAACTTCAGGTCTTGCCGCAAAATCGTGTGCTCCGTGCCGTCGAGCCCGCGCAGCACCAGGCTGTTCGTCGATTCGCCCACGAGCATGCCCGCAAGCGAACGCCCGTCCTGCAAAGTCGCCGCGCGCATCAAATACCGATCCTCCACCGCACGGTTGGGATCGAAAATGTGCGTCACCAAATACGGCGCGCTGCGATCCTTCACCACCGCGAGGTCCGGTCCGAGCGCGCCGCCGCCGGCCCGCCCGAAACTGTGGCAACTCTGGCAGCTCTGCGCGAACACCGCCGCGCCCTTCGCGCGGTCCCCGGCCCGCCCCGTCACCGCGGCGAGCATCCGGTCGATCAGCGCCTGCCGATTCCGGTCCTGGCCGCTGGCGAATATCTTCACCGCGCGGTCCGCGATCCGCGCGTCGATGTGGTACATCAGCCGCTGCCGCACGCCCGCCTCGACCTGCGACGCCAGCACCGGGTCCGCTTCGGCCGCCGCCAAAAACGCCTGCGTCCAGGCCGGCCGGCTCGTAGCCGCTTCGACCACCGCCGCCCGCGTCGCCCGGCCGTATCCGGACCAGCCCTTCAGCAGCAGTTCCGGCACTTCGCTCCGGTTGATTTTGCCGAGCGCCGCCACCGTCGCGAGCCGCAGTTCCTCCGGCGCCGCCGGTCCGAGCAACCCGGCCAATTGCGCAAAATCCTCCGCCTGCCGGCTGCGGTCCCGGCCCAGCACCCGCACCGCCGCCGTGCGCAGCGCCACCGGCTCCGCCGGGTCGCCGGCCACCCGGCGCGCCTCCGCAAACAGCAAATCCGTCGCCCCGAGGGCCCGCTGCAACGGCGCATCGGCGAGACGTTGCAGCTGCGCCAGCGATTTCTGGTTCCGCTGCAGCCAATCGAGCAATTGCCCGAGCGACCCGAACGCCGCCGGCAAATCGGCCGCCGTGCGCCGCGCCGCCACGTTTTCCAGCAGGCCCGCGAGCGCCCGGCTGTTCTCCGTCACCGCCGCCGCCTCGACCAGCAGCGCCGTCGGCACGCCCGGCGCCGCCTGCAACGCCGCCAGCATCGCCTCCGCCTGCGGCAGCGCGGAACTGAACGCCGCCGCGCGGATGAAACCGTCGCTGTTCTCCCCCACGAGCTTCGCCAACGTCGCGCCGACGCGGGCCGTTTCGCGCCAGGCCCCGAGGGAAAACGCCACCTGCAGCCGCACCGCCTTCTCGGCGTCGCCGGCCAACGCGATCACCGCCTCCGCCAACGCCGGTTCCGCGGCCGCAAAGTCCTCGGCCAACCGCACCGCCTGCCGCCGCACCGCCGCATCGCCATCGCGCAACGCCGTCCGCACGTCCGCCGCCGTCAGCGCGTCCATCGTGCGCAGACTCCACAACGCCTGCGCCCGCGTCGCGGCCCGCGCCGCCTGCGCCGCCTGCGTCCGCAGGAGCGCCTCGGCCCCGGACGGACGCCGCCACGCCAATTGCTGCTGCGCCAGATCGCGCAACTCGCCCGACGGACTTTCCAGCGCCGCCACCAGCGCGGCCGCGTCCGCCCGGTCGAGGCGCGGCACGGGCCGTGGCGCCCGGTCCGCCGGACGCACGCGGTAGATCCGGCCCTTGTCCGCGCCCGCGCGCAGGTCGCCGAGCTCCTTCTGCCACGCCGCCGGGATCCAGGTCGGGTGCTCGATCACGAGGCGGTACATGTCGGCAATGTAGAGCGCCCCGTCGGGACCCGTGCGCGCCGCGACAAAGCGCGACCAATTGTCGGCCGAGGCGAAGAACTCCGACTCCTGCTCGCCGGGCGCGCGCTCGCTCGCGAAGGTCGTGCCCGCGGGCCGCACGATCTGGCGGTGCACGAGGTTGTGCACGGGCTCGCAGATGAACGCGTTGCCCGCGAACTCCGGCCCGAGAAAATCGTCGCGGTAGATCGCGATACCGCAGGCCGAGGTGAAATGGTTGAACCCGTGCGGGTCGTTGAACCGCGCCAGCGTGCGGCTCGCCGGGTAGATCCGCGCCGCGCCCGCGACTTTGCCGACGGTCACGAAGGCGTTCGGCGGCACGAGGTGCGGGTTGCGGCGCAGGTAGTGCTCCTCGATCGCGTAGTGCCAAAGCGGATTCGAATTGTTGCCGCCGAACCAATTGCCCCAGTCGTCGCGCGTGCGGCCGTACTGCGACATGCCCGTCAGGACCTCGATGTCTCCGCTCTCCGGATGGATGCGGAAGTCACGCCGGCCGAGATCGACCGTTTTCCCCGTCTTCAAAGATTGGACTTTGCCGCCGCTGTCGCCGTCGGCGAGGTGCAGCCAGCCGTCGAGCGACCAGACGAGTCCGTTGGCCAGGTGCTGCTCGTTGCCTTCGGCCAAGCCGCGGTAAAGCACCGTCGTCTCGTCCGCGCGGCCGTCGCCGTCGGTGTCGCGGAGGAACAGGATATTCGGCACCGACACGACGATCACGCCGTCGCGCCAGGGCCGCACCGCGGTCGGCGATTTCAGGCCGTCGGCGAACAGTGTGCTGCGGTCGTAGCGGCCGTCGCCGCGCGTCGATTCCAGGAAACGGATGCGGCCCCCGGGCTGGCCGCGGCCATCGAGGCCCTTGGGATAGTCCGCCATCTCCACGACCCAAAGCCGGCCGTCGGCGCCCCACGCCAAGTCCACCGGATCCATGACCAGCGGCTCCGCGGCCACCAGTTCGACCGTGAAACCGGCGGGCACGCGGACGGCCGCCAGCGAGGCCGCGGGGCCGAGCGCCGGCGGCAGCACGACCTTTTCCGGCGGCGGCACTTCCTTGTAACCGAAAGCCAGATACGGCCACAGCGCGGCGGCGAGCAACCCGAGGTAACGGCGGCGCATGGCGTTCAGCGGGCGGCCTTGAAGTCCGCGGGCAGCAGCGCGTGCACCGCGGCGACGATCCGTTCCTCGACATCCGGCGCGAGCCGGGTCGGCAACCCGTAGTAGTCCATCGCGTTCTCCGCCTCGTAGCCGCCCTCGGCCAGCACCTGTGCCGACGGAATGTAGCACGGCACGTGGTTCGCGTAGGCCGTGGTCCAGACGCGGTCGGCGCCGAGCTCGCGTTTCAGCCGCAGGCCGTACTCCGCCACCACCTCGCCGCCGAGAAACACCATCGCGAACTCGGACCCGAACGTCCACGTTTGCACCGGATAGCGGATCCCCGCGGGCAACGGTTTCCCGGCGTCGAGCAACTTCAGGAATTGGTTCGCCGCGTAGGCGACGTTGGTCCGGCCCTTGCGGCGCGTTTCCAATTCCTCGCGCGTCACGGTGCGCGCGAGCGGAATATCGAGCTGCCGGAATTGCGCGTGCGTCACGCGTCCGACGGGCCGCATCGGTCCCTGCAGCAAGCGGGCGACCTCCGCCGCCACGGTCGCGCCGTGCTTCACCGTTTCCGGCAGGCCGCGCGGCTGCGGGTCGGAGTCCGCGCCGCAGCCGATCGACACGAGGGCCACGGCGCCGGGATGCGCGGCCTCAACCTGCTTCGCCGCCTCGCCGGCCCAGTCGGCGTGCACGTAATTGTCGCCGCCCTTCAGCACCGTGCAATGGCACGCGTAATTCATGAGCACGGCGCGCACGCCGCCCCGCGCATCCGCGGCCCGCAGCACCGGCAGCGCATGGTCGACCGGACCGCCGAGACCCGGTTGGTCGGTGTACCCGGTCCATTTGCCGTCGACCAATTTCCGGCGGTTCACCGCGAACGTCGCCTTGCCCTGCGCCCACGCCAACTGCGCCGGCTGCCGCGCGGCCACGGCGGCGAGCGCCACCTCGATCAATTTCTTTTCCAGCATCGCCGCGTAACGGTCGATCCGCGCCTGCGCCACCGGCGGGAGATCCCGCGAAAACATGAACGGAATCGTACCGGCGATCGCCGGGCCGTTGTGCTGGTGCGTCGCCACGACGGCCACGCGCTCGCGCGGAATGCCGTGTTTCGCGCGCAGCGCGGCGGCGACGGCGTCGCTGATCGCCTCGCTGACCGCGATGACTTCGGCGGCGACGAGGACGGAGACGCCGTCGGCATCGGTACCAATCGCCAGCGCGCGCGCCGTGAGCGGCATCGCGATGCGGTCGGCTTCGGTCGTGCGCTGCTGGTACCCGGCGAGCTGGATCGGCAACTCGGGCGTGACGTCGACGCGCGCCGCGCCGACCGGCACGGGACCGGGCGCCGCCGCCGCGCACCACGCGGGCAGGCCAAGCAGAAAGACGAGACCGAAGGAACGCAGGGACATCATGGGATCAGGGGTAAGGCGAAACAGAGGACCGACGCGGCATCACTCAATCCAGCGGGAACCGTCCGCGCCACCGGCCCGTGGTTTGACCACGGATGGCACAGATGGCACGGACAAATTCTTGCTCCGCCCATCCGTGATCTCCGTGCCATCCGTGGTCAAAATTCCGAATCAACGGCCCCGGACGTCCACTCCGAGACCAGCAGTGCCGGCGTCAGAAAAACATCGCCTCGCTCAGCGCAACTTCCGGTGCGAGCAAGCTCACTGCGGCGGCCAGCGTCGTGCGACCGGAACCCAGGTCCGCTTCAAACAACGCCTGCCCCGTGGCGAGATCGCCCTGCCAGCGGAACGAACGTCCGGCGACGCCGTAACGGAACTCGACCGCAAGACTCCCCTGCCCCGCGGGCAGCAAGGCCGTCGCGAACTCGACGCGGTCCGCCGCACCGCAGGCCGTGAGCCGGCGTTTGAGCCACGCGAGCAACACCCGGCCCTCGGCCGCGAGCCCCGGTTCGTGCCGCACGGCGACCTGCCCCAAGTCCGCGACGATGGCCGCGGGCGCATAGGCCGCGAGGAATTGCCCGAGGCTTTGCCGCACCGGCAACAGCCGGCAGTAAACGAGATCGCGCGTCGCGGTCGGATTGGGCCAAGGGTAAGTGAGCGCGTCGGCCGGCGCGTGCGCGCTGTCGATCAGCACGCGTTTCGCGCGGCCCAGCAGGTAGCGGTAGTCGGCGAGCTTGCCGCTGGCGGAAAAGCGGTGCGCCCAATAATAAAGCGGCAGGTCGGTCGAGAGGGAGATGGAGACCTGGTTCTCGAGAAACGGACGCGCGCTCCGCGAATAGCTCAGCATCACGAACTCGACGCAGCGTTTGTCGGATTTCGATTTTCCGAGATAGCACTCGCCGTAGACCTTGGCGCGCACGGTGGGCGCGGGCACGTCGTTCTGCAGCGGGCACAGCACCACGATGCGGCTCGGGTAGCGTTTCGAAAACTCGACCACGGTCGCGAATTGCCGCGCGGCATCCTCGGCCGTGGCGTGCAGCCCGAGGTGCAGGACAAAGTTGACCTGCGTTGCCTTGGCGTCGTCGGCCTTGGGCGCCGGCCGCCCGTCGGCGGCGCTGTCCGTCCACATCTGGGCGAGGCTCTTCGCGATCGCCCCCACCGGCACCTCGATCCCGGGCAACGTGTCGAAGATCTCAGGCATGGGGAGGATAAGACCGGAATGCGGAGACCGGAGACCGGAATTCCGGAAGGAATTTGCGAAGCAGAGAATCAGCCTCTTCGCGGGCAAGGCTCGCGGGGAATCCGTAGGCCCGCGCAAATCCGGCCACCCGTTTTCCGGTTTCCGGTCTCCGCCCTCCGGTTTTCACATTCTTCACGGCTGCCTCCAGCAGTGGTTCTGTTTCGCCAGCAGCGCCTCGGCGCTCGGGGGGCCCCAGCCGCCGGCGGCGTAGCTGTCCATGCCGGTGCGGCCGACGCTGCGCCAGTAGTCGAGGACCGGCGTGCAGAGTTTCCACGACGCCTCGGCTTCGTCGCCGCGGATGAAGAGCGTGCCGTCCCCGATCATCGCATCGAGCACGAGGCGCTCGTAGGCCTCCGCGGTGTTGGAGCCGAAGGTCGTCGCGTAACGGAAACTCATCTTCACCGGCTGGGTGCGCGTCTCGAGCCCGGGAACCTTGGTATTGAGAATAAGGCTGAGACCTTCGTCGGGCTGGATCTGGAACGACAGCGTGTTGGCCGCGAGGTCGAAGCGCGCGGTCTCGCCGGCGAACAGCGTGCCCGGCGGCCGGCGGAAGTTGATCGCGATCTCGGACACGCGCCGCGCCATGCGCTTGCCGGAACGCAGGTAGAACGGCACGCCCTGCCAGCGCCAATTGTTGATCGAGAGGCGCAGCGCCGCGTACGTCTCGGTGTTCGACTGCGCCGCGATGCCTTCTTCCTCGAGGTAACCGGGCACCGCCTTCCCGCCGATCATGCCGCCGGCGTACTGGGCGCGGGCGACATCGCCCGCCGGGCCGATCGTGAGGGGATGGATGGCGTTGAGGACTTTGACTTTCTCGTCGCGGATCGCCTCCGCATGCAGCGAGCCCGGCGGCTCCATCGCCGTCAGCGCCAGCAGCTGCATGGTGTGGTTCTGGATCATGTCGCGCAGGCAACCGCTCTGCTCGTAGTAGCCGCCGCGCGAACCGACGCCGACTTCCTCCGCCACCGTAATCTGCACGCTGTCGATGAAGTTGCGGTTCCAGAGCGGCTCGAAGATCGCGTTGGCGAAACGCTGCACGAGCAGGTCCTGCACCGTCTCCTTGCCGAGATAGTGGTCGATGCGGAACACCTGGTGCTCCTCGAAGACGGAGCGGATCGTGACGTTGAGCTCGCGGGCGGAGATCAGGTCTTTGCCGAACGGTTTCTCGATGATGACCTTCGAGTGGTGCGGCAGGCCGAGGTGTTTCGCGGCCAGGCCGGACGCGCCCAGGTTCAGCAAAATCGGGGCGAAGACCGACGGCGGCGTCGAAATGTAGAACAGCCGCTGCACGTCGCGGCCGAGTTTCTTTTCCAGCGCGTCGATGTGCGCCGCGAGCCGGTCGAAAGCCGCGCGATCGTCGTATCCTCCGGCCACGTACGTCGTGTGCGCGGCCACCCGGTCCCAGATTTCCGGTTTCAGCTCGCGCCGGGAAAACTCCTTGATCGCCTCCGCCGCCAGCCCGCGGAATTCGTCGTCCGGGATCGCTTTGCGCCCGTAGCCCACGAGATGGAAATCCGCCGGCAGCAGGTTGTCGTGGCTCAGGTTGTAGACGGCGGGGATGAGTTTCCGCGCCGTCAGATCGCCGGATGCGCCGAAAATGACGACCACGGTCGGCGGCGCGCCGCGGTGCTTGCTGAGTCCATGCAGGAAAGGATGGCGCTGGGTGTCGGACATGGGAGCGGCAGTGTTTCGGTCGGGCGTCGGCGTGGGCAAGGGAAATGGAGGCTATGACGGTCCCCGCAGCGGTCAAACGGCGCGGCCGCCGAGCGAAAGCAGAATGACCTGAAACCAATTCATCCTTCGCGCGAAACGCCTTCATGATTCGCGCCCAAGTCCGCCGTCCGCCCCTCACCTTCCTGTCCCTCCTGTTTCCGCCGTCCTGTAGATCCTGTCTCCCTTTCCCAATCCTTCGAACCGAGGACAGGATGGACAGGACGGACGAACCGGGATGGACAGGACAGGAAGGAGCGTTTTCCCGAATCACGGCCGGAAGTGTTTCGGGAAAAGCGGGATGTTCTCGAAGTGCAAAATCACCGGCGCAGCGGCCGACTCCTTTGCACCGGCCGGGGGCAACGCCACTTCCACGACATCGAGCCGGATCGTCCGCGGCTTTTCGCGCAGGCCCGCGAGGTACGCCCGCGCGCAGCGGCGGAGCACGCGTTTTTTCCGTTCGTCGACCGCGTGGTAGCCGGGGACGAGCGCGCCCGCGCCCCGCGTCTTCACCTCGACGAAGACCAGCACGGCGCCGTCCCGCGCGACCAGATCGACCTCGTCCCGGCGGTCGCGCGGACTGCGCCAGTTGCGGGCCACGATCCGGAAATCGCGTTCGCGCCGCAGCCACGCCTCGGCGAGCCGCTCGCCGTCCGCGCCCGTGCGCGCGGCGGCGGCACGCGCTCCGCGCCAGCGCCGCCAGAGGGCTGAAAGGTAGTTTCGGATACGCAACATTGCCCGGGCCGGGGTGGGATTTCTCATTGCGGGTGCCCGGGGCGCTTTGACAATCTTCTCCTCACCCCAATCCTCGCGTTTCGTCCATGGCCTCCTCCCACATTGCCGGCACTCTGCGCCGCTCGCTGCTCATCAAGGTCATTTCGAAGCCCGCGCCCAGCCGCGAGGATGTCGCCTCCGTCATCGAGCTCACCGCCGCCAAAGTCGTCGACGCCCTGCAGGCGCAGTCGATGACGTTCTACATGGTCGAGGGCAACGAGATCGCCTTCAAGCAAGTGTACTACTCGCCCACCCTGTTCGAGGGCGATCCGGTGAAGGAAAAGAAATTCCAGGACACCTCCGCGAAACTGCTCCAGCTGCGTTTGCCGGTCGGCAAGGGCATCGTCGGCAAAGTCATCGAGACCGCCGAACCCGTCTTCTTCCGCAACAGCGACAGCCAGGCGCCGTTCATGCAGTCGATGGCCCAGACCACGGGCTTCGAGGTGCGCTCGATGCTCACCGTGCCGCTGAAGACCACGATCACCTTCGGCGCGATCCAGGTCCTCAACAAAGAACTCTCCGCCGGCACCGAGGGCGAATTCACCGAGAAGGACCTCGCCCTGCTCCAGGAGGTCGCCGAGTACTCCTCGACCCTGATCCACCGCATGGTGGACCCGAAGTTCGTCCCCAACGCCGAGGACACCGCGCGTTTCGTCTCCAAGCTCACCGACCTTCCGCTCGTCACCAAACTCGAGGAAATCGAGATCGACGACAAACTGATCGAGGTCACCGGCGACGCCATCATCCGCCGCGAGGGCATTTTCCCGCACAAACGCATGAGCCCGAATTCCGTGGCCGTGCTGATGTGCAACCCGCTCGACTACGGCAAACGCGATTCGTTTTCCCAGGCGACCGAGATGTCGATCGAGGAAGTCAGCGTCGTCTCCGCCACCCTCTTCGAGACGATCCTCAAGAAATTCTTCAAGGACGCGAAGGCCGGCCCCGCCACCTCCGAGGATGTCGACATCAGCTCCGTCGCCGAAGTCATCAGCACGGTCTACAGCGGCGATGGCGTCGGCGAGGTCACCGCCGAGGACCTCGAGAGCGAGGACTCCGCGCCGATCATCCAGCTCACCAACCGCATCATCGAGGACGCCTACGTCTCCGGCGCCTCCGATATCCACATCGAGCCGATGGAAAAGGACCTGCTGATCCGCTACCGGATCGACGGTCTCTGCCAGGAAAAACTCCGGCTGCCGAAGCAGGTGACCAACTCGATGGTCACCCGCCTCAAGATCATGTGCAACCTGGACATCTCGGAGCGCCGGTTGCCGCAGGACGGACGTATTGTTTTCAAGAAGTACACGAAGAAGAACATCGACATCGATCTGCGCGTCGCCACCGGCCCGATGAAGGACGGCGAGAAGGTCGTCATGCGTATTCTCGACAAGCAGAAGTCGACGCTCCCGTTGCCCGCCCTCGGTTTCTCCGACGAGAATCTCGCCAAATACCGCGAGTGCATCCGCCAGCCCTACGGCATGATCTTGCACTGCGGCCCGACCGGTTCCGGCAAGTCGATGACGCTCTACTCCGCGCTCGGCGAGGTGAACACCCCCGACGTCAACATCCAGACCGCCGAGGACCCGATCGAGTACACGCTCGCCGGCATCAACCAGATGCAGATGAACCGGCAGATCGGGCTCACCTTCGCCCGCGCCCTGCGCTGCTACCTGCGTATGGACCCGGACATCATTCTCGTCGGCGAAATCCGCGACGAGGAAACCGCCGGCATCGCCGTCGAAGCCGCGCTCACCGGCCACTTGCTCGTCTCCACGCTCCACACCAACGACGCGCCCTCCACCGTCGCGCGTATCGGCGAGATGGGCGTCGAGCCCTTCAACATTTCCGCCTCCCTCGTCTGCGTCTGCGCCCAGCGCCTGCTCCGCCGCGTCTGCAAAAACTGCAAAATCCCGTACGAGCCGGAAGGCCGCCAGAAGGAGATCATGCTGAAGGCGCTCGGCTGGAGCGGCCAGATCTTCAAGGCCAACCCCCAGGGCTGCCCGACCTGCAGCGGCAACGGCTACAAGGGCCGCGTCGGTATCCACGAATTGATGACGAACAGCGAAGAGCTGACCGAGGGCATCAACAAGGAGGCCGAGGTCGCCGAACTGAAGCGCATCGCGATGAAGAACGGCATGAAGACCCTCCACCAGGACTCCATGCTCAAGGTCAAAATGGGCCTCACCACCGTCGAGGAAGCCCTCAGCAACGTCCCGCCGGATCTTATTCTCTGAGCGCGGGCGTCCGCGCGACGGAGTTCGGAGTTTGGAGTTCGGGGTTCGGAGTTTCCGGAAAGGGAAAGTCCACCCCCGGCTCGGAGGATATGCCGCGGCCACCTGGTCCGGCTTTCAACTTTCACCTTTCAAAGTTCAACCGCTGGCGCCCGGCCGCCCCGCGGCCGCCCCCCAGCAGCGCAGCATCGCCTCCGTGCTGCGGTCGACGTCGGCGTCGGTTGTCGCCCAATTCGAGACGCTGATCCGCATCGCCGTCCGGCCCTGCCACACCGTGATCCCCGCCCAGCACGTGCCCTCGTCCTGGATCGCCTCGATCGTCCGGCGCGTCGTGTCCGCGTCGCCGAACACCACGAGCACCTGGTTCAGCACGACGTCGTTGAGGATCTCCGCCCCGCCCGCGCGCAAGCGCGCCGCAAACCGCCTTGCCTGCGCGCAATTGCGTTCGATCAAGTCGGCCACGCCCGCGCGCCCCAGCGTGCGCAGCGCCGCCCAGATCTCGATGCCGCGGGCGCGGCGCGACAGCTCCGGCGTGGTGTCGGCCGGATTCCGGAATTCGCTCTGCGTCGGCAGGTACTCCGCCGTGATCGCCATCGCCGCGCGCAGCGCGTCGCCGTCGCGCACGAACGCCAGGCCCGCGTCGTAGGGCACGTTCAGCCACTTGTGCGCGTCGGTCGCCCAGGAGTCGGCCGCCTCCATGCCCGCTACGAGCGGTTGCCGCGACGGCGCCGCCGCCGCCCAAAGACCGAAGGCGCCGTCGACATGCACCCACGCCCCCGCCGGTTGCGCGCGCCGGCAAATCTCCGCCACAGGATCGCAGGCCCCTGTGTTCACGTTGCCGACCTGCGTGCAGACCACAGTCGGGCCTTTGATCTCCGGCAAGGCCGCCGCGATCATGCGGCCCTGGCCGTCGACCGGCACCTTGATCACGCGGTTGCGGCCCAGTCCCAGCAGGCCGAGCGACTTGGTGACGGAGGGATGGATTTCCGCGCCGACGATCACCGTCAGCGGCGGCGCGCCGAAGAGTCCGTCGGCCTCCACCGCCCAACCCGCGCGTTTGAGCAACGCATGCCGCGCCGCGGCCAGCGCGCAGAAGTTGGCAACCGTGGCACCCGTGACAAAAGCCCCCGCACAATCCGCCGGCAACCCGAGCAATTCGGTGAGCCAACGCAGCGCGACAGCTTCGATCTTCGCGGCCGACGGCGTCGGCTTGAACAACGCCGCATTCTGGTCCCACGCCCCCGCCAGCCAGTTCGCGGCGAGGCTCACCGGCAGCGCGCCGCCGATCACGAAGCCGAAGAAACGCGGACCCGCCATCGCCGACGTCGCCGGCGATCCAAGTTCATCCAACCGCCGCAGCGTATCGGCCGCAGCGCCGGGCCCGGCCGGCAGCGGCTCATCGAACCCCGTCAACGCCGCCACCGCCGCCGTTGCAGGGGCCACGGGCCGAGCGGGCAACGCATCAAGATAACGGGCGGCGCGGGCGGCGGCATCGGCAAGCAACGGATCCATGCGCCTGCGCTAGACCCGCGCACCGCCGCGCGCAAGCCGCGCGCGCCTATATCGGCCTTCGGGAACGCCCGGAGCTGGCCGGGCCGCCACGTCACGGGCTACCTCCTGCTTTCAACCTTCACCTTTCAGCTTTCAACCGGCGGCCGCACTGCGGCCGCCTTTCAGCGGCGGAACGACTTCGTGAAGTCCTCGCTCGTGTTCGCGACGACCTTTTTCTCGTGCTTCGAATTCGCGATGAGCTCGTTGAGCTTTGTTTCCCAGGCCTTGCTGTCCATCGGCAGCTCGACGGTCTGGTTGATCAGCGAGGAATAGAGCAGCACGTTGGCCAATTCGACGGAGCCCATGCCCTCGGCGCCCGGCGCGATCAGCGGCGTGCCGTCGAGGATGGCGTCGACGAAGTTCTGCATCAGAATGCCGTGCGGGTTGTTCGCCGTGTCGAAGGGGATCTCGACGTTCCATACTTCCGGTTTCGCGAAGCCGCTCTTCGAGGTCTTGCTGAACTCGGCCATGTCGGCGTCGTTGCGGGTGAAGCTGAGCTTGTTGTTTTCGAGCACGACCTTGCCGCGGGTGCCGCAGATTTCGAAACGGTTCGTGCCCGGAGCCTCGCCGGTGGAAGAAAGGAACACGCCGGTCGCGCCGTCCTGCCATTCCAGATACGTGGTCACGTTGTCCTCGACCTCGATGTTGTGGAAACGGCCGAGCTGGCAGAAGCCGCGCACGCGCGCCGGCATGCCGCAGAGCCACTGCAGCATGTCGAGCTGGTGCAGGCATTGGTTGAGCAGCACGCCGCCGCCCTCGCCCTTCCACGTCGCGCGCCAGCCGCCGCTCGCATAGTACGCCTCGGTCCGGAACCAGTCGGTGATGATCCAGTTCACGCGCACCACCTGGCCGAGCTGGCCGCTGGCGATCAGCTGGCGGATCTTCTGGTAACGCGGCTCGACGCGCATCTGGAACATGCCCGCGAAGACCTGCTTCGGGTGCTGCTGCGCCACCGCGATCAGGCGCTCGGCGTCGGCCTTGTGGGCCGAAATCGGCTTCTCGACCATCACGTGCAGGCCCTTTTGCAACGCGTCGATGCCGATGGAGGTGTGAAGGAAATGCGGCGTCGCGATCACGAGCGCGTCGATCTCGCCGGAACGGATCATCTCCTCGCAGTTCGCGTAGGTCTTCAGGCCCGGCTTGTTCTTGAACGGCTCGAGGCCGGGCGCGTAGGCGTCGCTGACCGCCGCCAGGGTGCAGCGCGAAATCTTGTTCTCCAGCAGGTAGCTGGTGTGGAACTTGCCGATGTTGCCGAGACCGACGATGCCGAGGCGGACGTTTTTCATAGAGGGGAATCGCCACTATCCGCGCGGCCCGAAAATCGCGGCAACTCTTATTTGCGCCGCCGCCCGATTCGTCGCGCCGCCGCGCTCCGCCTCCTCTCGTTCGCTCAACTGCCGTCTTTCAACTTTCAACCTTCAGCTTTCAACTCCGCCCCGCCCCAGCCCCCGCTTGCTTTGCCCGCGCCGGCCGTCTAGCCCGTTCCCGGCTTCGGTTCCCCTCCGTCCCCTCCCCACCATGCCGCGTTCCCTCCGTCTGCTCCTGCGTTTGTCCGCGTTCCTCTGCCTCGTCGCCGCCCCGCTGCGCGCCGCCGATTCCGCCAAGCCGCCCTTGCTCGACAAGGCCGGCAACCCCGCCGGTTTCAAAACCCTCGCCCTCGGCGACGCCGCCCCCGACTTCGCCCTCCCCGGCATCGACGGCCGCACCTACCGGCTCCAGGACTTCGCCGGCCCCGACGTCCTCATGGTTCTCTTCACGTCGAACCACTGCCCGACTTCCCACGGCATCGAGGGCCGCCTCATGAAGCTGCGGAACGATTACCGCGGGAAAAGCTTCGGCCTCGTCTTGATCAATCCCAACCACCCCGACGGCCTCAGCGCCGACGAACTCGGCTACGGCGAGTTCGGCGATTCGTTCGAGGAAATGAAACCCTACGCCAAAAAGAACGGCTGGGATTTTCCGTATCTCTACGACGGCGACACCCAGCAGATCGCCCGCGCCTACGGCTGCCTCGCGACGCCGCACGTCTTCATTTTCGACCAGGAACGGAAGCTCCGCTACGCCGGCGCCTTCGACGATTCCCGTTATCCGCAGGAGGAAACGGTGAAGAAACACTATGTGCGCGACGCCCTCGCCGACCTCTTCGCCGGCAGCCCCGTCGCCGTCGCCCAAACCAAGCCCTTCGGCTGCTCCACCAAGTGGCGCGAAAAACGCGAAAAGCACCAGGCCCTCGAAGCGTCCTGGACCACGATCCCCGTCACGATCGAGCCGATCGACACCGCCGGCGTCGCCGCCCTCCGCGCCAACCCCACCGGCAAATACCGTCTCTTCAATATCTGGGCCACGTGGTGCGGCCCCTGCGTCGAGGAATTCCCCGACCTCGTCGCCATTTCCCGCAAGTTCGATCTGCGCGAATTCGAATTGATCACGCTCAGTTTCGACGACGCGAAGCAGCTTTCGAAGGCGCAGGCGTTCCTGCAAAAGCAAGGTGCCGGGCTCACGAAACGGAAACAGAACTCCGTCGAAAAAGAGGGCCGCAAAACCAACCACTATCTCTACAGCGCCGCCAGCCAGGAAGAGCTGATGAAGGTCCTCGACCCCAAGTGGCCCGGCCCGATTCCGCACACCGTGCTCGTCGCGCCCGGCGGCGAGATCGTCTGGCGCCACAACGGCGTCATCGATCCCAAGGAAGCCATCGCCAAAATCGTCGAGGCCATGACGCCCTACTATCAGCCGGCCCCGCCCGCCCCCGCCAAGGCCGCCCCCGCGAAGAAGACGGAGTGATCCGCCTCCGCTTCGTCCGTTCCCCTCCTTTGCCTTCCCGTATCCGAAATTCCATGTCACCGCGTCTCCTCCGTCTCGCCGCCCTCGCCTTCCTGTTTGCCGGTGCCGCCGGCCTCCGCGCCCAGCCGGCCACGCCGCCGCCGCTCGTCGCCGAACCGGCCACCGACCAAAAGAAAGGCGGCCAGCCCAAGCTCGTCTGGCACGACGTCACCACGTGGGGCGTCGAAGGCCGCGCCTTCGGCGATCTGGAACGCAAACGCTGGTTCGACCGTTTCCCCGCCGAGGCCGAGGGTAAGGTCACCGACGCCGTCTGGCGCCTCAGCCGCGACAGCGCCGGCATGATGGTCCTCTTCCGCACCGATTCCCCGACGATCTGGGCCGACTACACCCTCAGCAAAGAACGCCTCGCCGGGGTCAACATGACCGCCATCGGCGCCAGCGGCCTCGACCTCTACGCCCGCGACGCCCAAGGCAAATGGCGCTGGGCCGGCGCCACGCGCCCGAACAAGCAGCTCGTCCGCCAGGAAATCGCCGGCGGCCTCGCGCCCGGCTTCCGCGACTACGCGGTCTACCTGCCCCTCTACAACGGCGTCGAATCCCTCAAGCTCGGCGTCGCCCCGACTGCGAAATTCGAATCCGTCGCCCCGCGCGCCGCCAAGCCGATCGTCTTCTACGGCACCTCCATCACCCACGGCGCCAGCGCCTCCCGCCCCGGCATGGTCCACACCGCGATCCTCGGCCGCCGCCTCGATCTCCCGGTCGTCAACCTCGGCTTCTCCGGCAACGGCCGCATGGACGCCGCCGTCGGCGATCTGCTCGTCAAAATCGACGCCGCCGTTTTCGTCATCGATTGTCTGCCCAACATGGGCGCCGCCGATGTCCGCGCGAAGTGCATCCCGCTCGTGAAACAGCTCCGCGCCGCGCGGCCCGACACGCCCATCGTCCTCGTCGAGGACCGCCGAAATACCAATTCCTGGATCCTGCCCGCGCGCGACAAACACCATTCCGACAACCACGCCGCCTTGAAGGAAGCCTTCGCCGCGCTGCAAAAGGAAGGGGTGAAAGGGTTGTTCTACCTCGGCGGCGACGATCTGCTCGGCGACGATGCCGAAGGCGCGACCGACGGCTCGCATCCCAGCGACCTCGGTTTCGTCCGCCAAGCCGACCGCTTCGAGCCGGTGCTCCGCGCCGCCTTGAAGAAATAGGTTTCCCGCCCGGCCCTACGCCCTTAGCCGCGAGCGTGGGCGAGTGGCCCGCCACCTTCGCCTACCGGCGCGCCCCTTTCTCCGTGCCCTCCGGTTTTCCTCCGTGGTCTCCGTGACCCAAGGTATCTCCTGACGCCGCCCCGTTCGCCCGAAGGAACCTTTCCTTCGTCCGGGCGTCCTTGCGCGCACTTCACCACGCCGCGGAAAAATTCGCTTGTTGGCAGGCGGTTGTTGCTGGTCCGGTGTAAGGTTCGACATGAAAGCGCTCAAAATCACGGGTCTCGTTGTTGCCGGTTTGGTCGTCCTCGGGGCGATCTTGCTCGGCCTCGCGCTCACGCCCGCCCTCCAAACCTCGGCGGTCCGCAAGGCCTTCGCCGGCCAACCCGGCGTCACCCTGGAGGTCAACCGCGTCGCCGCCGGTTTCTCCAACGCCGAGATCGTCAATTTGCGCTATGTCCAGGATGGCATCGTCGTCACCGCCAAGGGCGTCACCGCCGCGTACTCCGCGCTGGACTACCTCACCGGCAACCGCGTCAACGCCGACTCCCTCACCATCGACGAACTCGTCGTCGACCTGCGCAATCCCACGCCGCCGCCCGCCGCTCCCGCCGCCCAGACCGCCCCGCCCGCCGCCGCGAAGCCCCCCTTCGCCGGCTTCCTTCAATCCGCGCAACTGCCGCTCGTCGTCCGCCTCGCCGCCCTCTCCACCAAGGGCCGCATCTTGCTCCCGCAGCAACAAACCCTCGTGTTCGAACTCAAGGGCTCGGACCTCGCCACCGGCCGCCGCGGCAAAATCGAGTGGATTCTCGATTTCGACGACGCCACCCCCGCCGCCCCGCTGCGCGCCCTCCGCGCCACCGGCTCCGCCGTCGTGCAAATCGCCGCCGACGGCCGCATCGATCTCGTCGAAGTCGACACCGTCGCCGCCGCCATCGGCCCGAAACTTCCCGCCGACCGCATCCAGCTCAACGCCAAGATCGCGCAACCCGCCGCGTCCGGCGACGAGTCCTACGCCGCCACCTTGAATCTGCTCCGCGGCACCGCCGTCGAGCCGCTGCTTAAACTCAACGCCCAGTACACCGCCGCGCAGCAGGCCATCGCCGGCGACTGGAATCTCGCCGTCCGCAGCGAACAACTCGCCGCCGTCCTCGCCGGCTTCGGCCTGCCGGAAATCGCCGCCAACGGCACCGGCCGCTTCACCTTCAACACCGTCAACCAAGCCGTCGCCGCCACCGGCAACCTCACCGCGCAGCTTTCGAAACTCGCCCAACTCGCGCCTGCCCTCGCGGCCGTCGGCTCGGTCAACACCCGCCTCGCCTTCGACGGCGCCTTCGCCGGCGACCGCGCCGATCTCAACCGCCTCGAACTCGACGCCACCGGCGCCGACGGCCGCCGCATTCTCCAGATCGTCTCCGCCCAAAAGATCGGCTACGATCTCGCCGCCAAGCGCGTCACCTTCGTCGACGCCAAAGCCGAACTCGCCCGCGTCACGATCCAAGCCCTCCCGCTCGCCTGGGCCCAGCCCGTCGCCAAACCCCTCGTCATCGACAGCGGCGATCTCTCCCTCTCCGTCGCCCTCGAGGCCGAACCCGACGGCAGCCGCGTCCGCGTGCGCACCGTCGAGCCCCTCGTCCTCCGCGCCGTCACCGTGCGCGACGGCCAGACCAAACTCGCCGACAACCTCAACGTCTCCGTCCGCCCCGCCGTCGACTACTCCGCGACCCGCGTGCTCGCCGAACTCGTCGACCTCAAGATTTCGCTGCCCGCCGGCGACAGCCTCGGCGGCAAACTCACCGCCGACGTCACCAACCTCGCGACCAAGCCCGCGATCGCGTTCACCGCCACCCTCCAGGGCAAGCTCGTCGCCGCCCTCAAGCCCTACCTGCCGCTCGATCCCGGCGCGCTCACCCTCGACCTCGCCGCCACCGGCCGCCTCGAAGGCGATGCCCTGCAACTCACCCAACTCCGCACCGTCGTCAACCGCGACACCGGCGCCCTGCTCGTCGCCGTCGAACTGCAGCAAACCGTCGCCGGCGACCTCAAAGCCAAGACCTTCGCGGGTGCGAAACCCGACGCCGTCGCCGCCCGCGTCCGCCTCGGCGAAATCCCGCTTTCGTGGGGCGATGCCTTCGTACCCAATGCCAAACTTTCCGGCACCGCCGGCGGCGCCGTCCTCGATGTCACCCTCAAGTCCCTCGACGACCTCGCCGTCGCGTTCACCGAACCGCTGCGTCTCCGCCAAGTGGGCGCAATTCTCGACGGCCAACCGCAGCTGCAAAACCTCGACGTCGCCGCGAGCCTCAGCGCCGCGAAGCGCGGTTCGCTCGTCACCTTTGACGTAAAGCAAATCGAACTGAAGCAAGGCAACGCCGTCCTCCTCGGCCTCTCCGCTGTCGGCGAAACCAAACTTCCCGCCAAGGCCGGCGACGCCCCCGTCCTCACCGCCAAAGGCAAACTCGACGCCGATGTCCCCGCCTTGATGCTGCAGCCCGGTCTCGCGCCGTATTGCACGCTGAGCCGCGGCCAAATCGCCGCGACCTTCGACGTCGCCCTCGCCGCCGAGAACCTCGCCAACGTCGTCTTCTCCGCGAAGAACCTCGTTGCGAAAGCCGACAACCGCGCCCTCGGCGACCTCGAGTTCACGCTCAAGGCCGCGCAGAAAGCCGACGGTTCCGGCACCCTTCAGCTGCCGCTCACCTTGACGAATGCGCAGCGCAAATCCGACCTCACCGTCAACGCCGCCTTCGGCAAAGCCGCCGCCGGCAAGACCTTCGTCCTCACCGGCAAGATCGCCAGCGCCAACCTCCACGTCGCCGACTTCGAACCCCTCGCCGCCCTCGCCCCCGCCTCCGAACCCGCCAAGCCAACCGCGAAACCGGCCTCGAAACCGGCCCTCCCGGGACTTGTCACGCCGAAGCCTGTGGCGAAGGCGGACACCGCCCCCTTCTGGCAAGGCGTCAACGGCAAGGTCGAACTCGACCTCAAGCGCGTCGTCTACGGCGCCGACGCCGTCACCAGCGGTATCCGCGGCACGGCTACGATCACCGACAGCCGGCTCGCGCTCGACGGCTTCGAAGGCCGCTTCAAGGAAAACCCCTTCAAGCTCGCCGGCGGCGTCACCTTCTCCCCGGCCCAGGCGCAGCCCTACGCCCTCGCCGCGACGGCCGACGTGCAGCAACTCGACATCGGCGAGATTCTCCGCGCCGCCAATCCCAACGAAAAACCCGCCCTCGAAACCCGGGCCACCGTTTCCGCCAAGCTCAACGGCAACGGCGGCACCGTCGCCGATCTCGCGAAAAACGCCTTCGGCCGTTTCGAACTCACCGGCACCAAGGGCACGATGCGCTACCTCGCCCGGAAGGGAAATCTCGGCACCGTCGTGAACATCGCCTCCTTCGGTCTCGCCATGCTCGGCGCCAAGCAGGGCTCCGACACCACCGTCGCCGTCGCGGAACTCGCCCGCGCCTTGAACGAAGTCCAATTCGACAGCGTGAAACTCCAGGTCGAGCGCGGCGCCGATCTTTCCTTCAAGCTCACTTCCCTCGAATTCATTTCCCCGATCCTCCGCCTCACCGGCAACGGCAGCGTCGCCGCCAAGGAGGCCGGCCAGGTCCAGGATTCCCCGATGAACGTGCTGCTCCAACTCGGGGCCAAGGGCGAACTCGGCCACCTGCTCCAGCGCGTCGGCCAACTCAGCGGCACGCAGGACGACAAAGGCTATTTCCTGATGTCGCGGAATTTCGCCATCGGCGGCACTCCCGCCAAACCCGACAACTCCGCCCTCTGGAAACTCCTGCTCGAAGCCGGCCTCGGCGCCCTCGGGCGCTGAAGCGGAGAGATGCAGTTGAGAGTTCCGAATTGAGTGTTGAGAGCAGCATCCCGGCTGCACCGACGCGCCCCGTAGCTGCGAGCGTGAGCGAGCGGCTCCACCCCGTATCCAATTTCCCGTGACCCACCTCTCCCCTCGCCGCCGCCTTCACTCGCGTTTCCCGCGCCCGCTTTTCTCCACGGTCGTCACCCTCGCCCTCGCCTTCGTCGCCGCCGCGTCCGCGTCCGCGGCTTCCGCCGCCGTCCCGCGCACCGTCGCCGAAGCCACCCCTTCCTGGCCCGCCCCGGCCCGCCCGCCCGCCGGTTCGCCCGACGTCCTGCTCGTCGTCCTCGACGACATCGGGTTCGCCCAACTCGGCTGCTACGGCTCGCCCATCCCCACGCCCAACATCGACCGCCTCGCCGCCGGCGGCGTGCGGTACACGAACTTCACCACGTTTCCCGTTTGCTCGCCCACCCGCGCCGCCCTGCTCACCGGCCGCAATCCCCACAGCGCCGGCGTCGGCGTCATCACCGAATTCGCCAACGGTTTCCCGCATAGCCGCGGCGGCCTCGCCCCGGAAGCCGCGACCGTCGCCGAACTCCTCCGCGCCAGCGGCTACGGCACCGCCGCCGTCGGCAAATGGCACCTCATCCCGCAGCAGGAACAAAACGCCGCCTCCCCGCCCACCCACTGGCCCACCGGCCGCGGCTTCGACCGCTTCTACGGCTACCTCGGCGGCGACACCAACCACTTCGCCCCCGATCTCTTCCAGGACCGCCACCGCATCGATCCTCCCGTCAAACTCCGCGACGGCTCGCCCTACTTCCTCGACGCCGATCTCACCGACCGCGCCATCGGCTACATCGCCGACCACCGCGCCGCCGCCCCCGACCGCCCCTACTTCCTCTACCTCGCCTACTGCGCCGGCCACGCCCCGCACCACGCCCCGCCCGACTACCTCGAGAAATGGCGCGGGCGCTTCGACGCCGGCTGGGACGCCGTCCGCGCCGCCACCCTCGCCCGCCAAAAGGAAATGGGGCTCGTCCCCGCCGACGTCGTCCTCCCGCCCCACAATCCCGGCGTCCGGCCCTGGGCCGCCCTCTCCGCCGACGAGCGCCGCGTCTTCGCCCGCTACTACGAAGCCTTCGCCGCCAACCTCGAGTACACCGACCGCCAGCTCGGCCGCCTGCTCGACGAACTCGAGCGCACCGGCCGCCTCCGCGACACCCTCGTCATTCTGCTCTCCGACAACGGCGCCAGCCCCGAGGGCGGCGAGTTCGGTCTCTGGAACGAGATGCAGCTCTTCAACGCCCAGCAATCCGGCACGCTGCGCGAAGGCCTCGAACGCCTCGACGCCCTCGGCGGCCCGCAGACCTTCGGCACGTATCCGCTGGGTTGGACGCAGGCCGGCAACACGCCCTTCCGCCTCACCAAGGGTTTCATCGACGCCGGCGGCATCCGCGTCCCGCTCGTCGTCCACTGGCCCGCGCGTATCCCGCAAGGCAATACCGTCCGCCGCCAATTCCACTTCGTCACCGATGTCGCCGCGACCATCCTCGAGGCCGCCGGCACCGCCGTGCCCGCGACGTTCCACGGCGTGCCGCAACTCCCGCTCCACGGCACCGGCCTCGCCTACGCGTGGGACCGGCCCGACGCCCCCACCGCGCGGCCGACGCAATACTACGAGCTCTACGGTCGCCGCGGTATCCAGCACGGCCCTGGAAAGCAATCACCCGCCACACCAAGGGCCAGCCCTACGAGCGCGACACCTGGGAGCTGTACCATAGCGACACCGACTTCGCCGAAGCCCGCGACCTCGCCGCCCGCGAACCCGCGAAACTTGCCGAACTCCAAGCCCTCTGGGAACGCGAGGCCGCCGCCTACGGCGTCTTCCCGCTCGACGACCGCAGCTTCGAACGCGATCTCCTGCGCCCGCCCGAGCACGGCGGCGACCGCACGCACTTCGTCTACCATCCGCCGCTCGAAGGCCTGCACAAAGGCACCGCGCCGGACCTCCGCGGCCGTGGCTTCACGCTCACCGCCACGATCGACCGCCGCGCCGGCGACGACGGCGTCCTCGTCGCCCAAGGCGGCCGTTTCTGCGGCTACGCCCTCTGGATCCGCGACGGCCGCCTCGCCTTCGACTACAACGTCTCCGGCCTCGAACGTACGTCCGTCCTCGCCCCCGCCGTCTTGCCCGCCGGCGCGAGCACCGTGTCCGTCGAACTCCTCCCGGCCGCCGCTCCGGCCCGCGGCGCCGCGCTCATCCTCCGCGTCGACGGCCGCGAAGTCGCCCGCGCCACCGCCCCCCGCGCCATGCCCGGCATGATCAGCCACGAACCGCTGGATTTCGGCCGCGACACGCAGACCCCGGTCACCGACGCCTACGCCTCGCCGCACACCTTCCCCGGCCAAATCAAAACCGTCGAATTCACCCTCCGCCCCACCCGCCCGTAACTGCCCGGTAGCCGCGAGCACCAGCGAGTGGAGGGAGGGCAGCACCCTCCTTGCGTCCCCTGCCCCTCCTTGCGGCCAACCTCCGTCCACCTCCTCTCCCTCCGCCCGCTTCTTCTCCGTGCCCTCCGTGCCTCTGTGGTTGATCCCGTCCAGCATCCATCGACCGAATACCCTCCGCCAACCACCCGCCGAATCGCTTCGGAATTCCGTCGCCGACTTTCGCCAAAATTCCCGTTGACGCACCCCGCCGCGCCCCGTTTGTTCGGCCTTCCTCCAGTGGCTCGGTAGCTCAGTTGGTAGAGCAGAGGACTGAAAATCCTCGTGTCCCCGGTTCGATTCCGGGCTGAGCCACCACTTTAGGAACCCGTTATGCTGCAAAGCGTAACGGGTTTTTTGTTGTCCAAAATCGCCGTTTCTTACCCATAAACTTACAACAGGTACCCCGTTAGTTCAGGTGGTTCGCACGGTCCACAGCCCGTCTTGTGGTCTCATCCTAAACCATGCAGCGCGCCAGTCCGCGCGTTCGCCCAGGACGTCGGGCCTGCCGGTCACATTCCCCGGTTCGGTTCCTTCACGCATTAGGAATACCGGCGTCCGAGTGTACCTTCCCCGGTATTTGAATCTCCGCTCTTCTAGTGCCAGGCCGGCATGACGTGCGCGGACGCAAAGGAGCCGAGATGACGCCGCTGCCGTGCAGTTTCATCTTCGTCTGGCGAGTGGTTGTAAGATAAGCCAACCCAGCATCGACGAATGAGCGTCAAACTTCCCTTCGGTCTTCGTCGGCCGCGGCGCCTTGCCTCTCGTCGCTCGTCAATGCACGTTTCGCATCGAGGCGTCGTTCTCCCCATCAGAAAAGCAGCCGACCGTGTCGAATCCACCTTCGGAATTGGTCGTCAAGAAGGCCACGACTGCATCCGTTTCCGGGCAGCCGAAAGCAACAACGGCCACGGCGATCCAAGGTTACCACTATCTCAAGTCCCGGAGCGCTCGCGGAGCCGCCCAGCGTGATTCTGAATTTAACCCGATCACGAACGCCATCGGACGTCCCCGCAGGCTCCGCGGTTATTGCTTCTCTCAATTCCCGCGCTCGACGATCTGCGCCAGCGCCTCGCCAGCTACCGCCGTCTTCGCCACCGACCTCTCGGCAACGAGGTAACGTCTAAGCGCCGCCGGATCGGCACCGCCCGACGATCGCCAGACTTGGCCTTCAGGCGGCCTCGAATAGGGGAGTCGCCCTTGCAAATCGGCACTTGAGATGCCGAAAAAAGATGATCATATTTTCGGCATCTTAACTATGAAATCGGCTTACGGTGCTCTGCGGAGGTCAATTGAGCGGAAGTTGAAGGGCAAGGCCGCCGACTGGGCCTTTACCCCGGGCGACCTCGCGGACTTGGGCGATCCGCGCTCCGTTGGCAAGGAACTGTCGCGGATGGTAGTGGCGGGCAAGATTCGCCGGGTACGGCGGGGCATCTACGAGATCCCACGCCCCCATCCCATGATCGGCACCGCGGGCGCCGGGACGGAGGCCGTGGTGGCGGCGATTGCCCGGCGGGACGGCCTTAAACTGCTGCCCTCGGGCGCCCACGCGGCCAATCTCCTCGGCCTGAGCCCGCAGGTCTCCGCCCGCGAGACTTACGGTGTCCAGGGTCGGTCCCGGAATTCCGATGAGATCGGTCGGGACCTGGTGCAGTTCCGGCGGCGGTCGACCAAGACGATGATGATGGCCGGGCGCGCCAGCGGCTGGGTAGCCGAAGCGTTGCGCAGCATCGGCCGGGTCCACCTATCCCCGGAGCGATTGCAAACGCTGCGCGCGCGCTTGGGCGCCAAGGAGAAAAAACAACTGCGCGCCGACCTCCGGTACGCCCCCGCGTGGATGCGTCCTTTCTTTCTCGAACTCTCCCGCGATGACTAAGCCGCCGAAATTTTGGGAGCTGTCGGCGCCGGACCAGCGTGCGCTCTACGCCGCGGCGTCCCGGCGCCTCCAACGCCCCGAGCACATGGTGGAGAAGGATGCCTGGGTCTGCTGGACGCTCGAGAAAATCTTCACGCTGCCCGAGGCCCGCGATCACTTCATCTTCAAAGGCGGCACCTCGCTCTCGAAAGTATGGCAGGTGATTCACCGCTTCTCCGAAGATATCGATCTATCGCTCAGCCGGGAGTGGCTCGGCTACTCGGGAGCGCAAGATCCCGAGGCCGCGACCGGCAAAGAGCGCAAGCGGCGTCTCGACGGCCTCGCCTTGAGTTGTGCCGAAAAGCTTCGCTGCACCGTGATGCCCGCCCTGCGGGAACGGTTCGGTGCGGAACTCGGCCCGACGGGCTGGTCGTTGGAGGTCGCGGCGGACGACGCGCAGACCCTGTTGTTCCTTTATCCCGGGGTGTTCGGCGAAGCTCAGGGCAGCTATGTGCGTCCTGTGGTCCGCATCGAAGGAGGAGCACGGTCCGACCGGTGGCCGGTGACGGAGCGCGAAATCGTCGCCTACGTTGCCGACGCTTTTCCCGAAGCATTCCCCCAGGCGGCCTTTCCCGTACCGGTCTTGGACGCAGAACGTACCTTCTGGGAAAAGGCTACGATCCTGCACGCCGAAGCCCACCGCGACGCCGCCAAAGCCACCCCGGACCGCTTTTCCCGGCACTACGCCGATCTGGCCGCCCTCGCACTTCACCCGATGGGTCAACGGGCGGTGACAAGGGACGATCTGCGGGCGCGGGTGGTTGAACACAAACAAGTGTTCTTTGCGGCGGCTTGGGCTCGTTACGAAACGGCCTGCCCCGGCACCTTCCGGCTGGTGCCGCCGCAACAACGGCTGGAGTTTCTCGACGCGGACTACCGGGCCATGCGCCCGATGTTTTTCCGGGAGCCGCCATCGTGGAAGGACGTCGTGGCGATCTTGTCCGAGTTGGAAGCTCGCATCAATCGTGCGAACGATCAGGGGTAGCCCGTCCGTCGTGCCGCCCTCGGCGCCCAGCCCTCGGTCTATCGCGTATCGGACTCCGACAGCTCGACGGTGATCTCGCGGCGCAATTGCGCTATGACGGCAACGCCTTGGCGCCACGCCCGAAATTGCCCGCCTCGAACATACTGCCGGCCATCTTGACGTTCGCACTGCCGGTTCGGGCATGGTGGACCAAAATGACGGCGGCGTTGGGACACGCCGACCGGATGATGTTTCTCAGATGCCGCAATGTCGCGACCATGTCCGGAGTCTTGCTTTCGTCGCCCTCGATCATGTCGGCCATGGGGTGGAACACGGCAAACCCCGGCTCCAATCCGGCCAACGTGAGCTTCAATCGCGCCCGTGTCTCCGGATTTCCCATACAAAGATCGCCGTCCTCGTCGGAAGTGAGGGCAAGAATACGCAGGTTGGCTTCGACCACGGCCCGTTCGGCCTCGTCGAGGCTGGCCATGATCTTGCCCAGGTCCGTTTTCCATCGGCGGATGCCGTTTTCGGTCGAAAAGATCACGGCCTTTTGCGGGCCGCCTCGTGTCTCGAGGCCGCACCACGGTTTGCCGAGCATCTGACGTACCAGAAGCCACAGGACCATTCGCGTCTTGCCGAGACCACCGACTCCCACGAACGACGTCCACTCGCCCTTTTCCACGTACCCGTCACCCAGCAGCACCGCTGACGGATCGTTCTTGTGGGCGAGAAACTGCGACGGTGCCCACATCGTGAACGGGCGTACGGCAGGAGCTGCCCCGGTTCCCTGGCCGGCTGCGCGTTCTCCCGTTGCTCCCTCGGCGGCGTTCTCGTCGCCTTCTGCGGGAGCCGAGAACGGATTGGGAAACGAATCTTTTTCGCTCACGGCAAGTCCTCCATTTCGGCGGCCGCGGCACACAGCGCATCGGCCAGATCCTTGTGGTGCCGCAACTGATACGGCTTCACCCAGCGCGCCCCGGATTCGAGCAATTGGCGGGTCCAGACCTCGCGTGCGCGCAGGCCGGCTGGATCCTGGTGGGGGATGATGAAAACGCCCTTGCCCTCGAACAGCCGCAGGGCCTCCGCATGGATCCGTCGCCCCGCGCCCGTCATGCAAACGGGGGCGACCTCGTCGTGCAGACCGTGCCACCACGCCAGCGACCAAGCCGCGAGCGTGTCGGGACCGCCTTCGCAGAGCGCCAGATTGGGCCTACTCCCGACGTTGGCGATACCGATGGGCCAGGAGCCTTGTGAACCCGGAAGCGATTTGGCCTTCGCACCGATGGACCGCCATGGCTGGCCATCGAGCCGGCGTTCCTGCGCGTTCCTGCGCGACTGGTCCAACAACACCCAAACCCGCACCTTGACGGCACCATCAAGCATATCGCCGACCCGCAACACCCCCGCACGGACCGCTAGTTCAAGGCCGGCTATAAACGGAAACCCGCGAACTTGGCAGATCAACTTGAGTTCGCCGAGGCTAGGAACGGCAAGCGGCGGCAGCAGCAAGCTGCGGGTGCTAGCCGGACTGGCCCCGCGGGGAATCTCGCGGCACGGCGAATCGCTCACACCCACGAGTGCGGCAATCCGACGCCGATGATCAGGGTCGCCCGCGTGGGAAACGCAGCCGAAGCGTCCGCGCCCTTGGTCATAGGCAACGAAGTGATCAGCGCCTCGGCCAGTGTGAGCTCATCGCGCTGTAGCTTACGAGAGGTTCGACTGTCGTGCGGGCGGGGTATGGCATATGAGGTGGACCCCGTCCGTTGGACAGCGGATCGAGGAGAATAAGTTAAGTTAAGGGAAGGGGCGCAGGGGAAGGTGCCACGACAAGCTGGAGGTGATCGTCGCCCGATCGCGGGGAGGCGCCGCTTGCCTCCCTTTCGGTGCCCCAATGATTCCGAGCCATGTCACCCAGCAGCTACTCCAAGCAGGCTCGGCAGGCCCGCTCGCAGATGCCGCGGCTTTCCTCCGCCGCCGCGTATGCCCAGATGGCGCTGTTGATGGGCAGGACGGGGATAGCCACGGAGCGAGCAAGTCTCAGGGATCCTCCCTCCGCGCCCTCCGTGCCCTCCGTGGTCCTGGTCCCGCACGTCCGGCCCGATCGCTCCCCGGGTCCCGGTCCACGAAATGCAAAAACCCGCGCCAGAGCGGCGCGGGTTTGAAGGGTCACTGCAGATCGGTCGTCGCTTCAGAAGTTGAAACCGACACCGACGCCGCCGTTGAACTGGCCGCCGCGGAAGCCTTCGTCGAGGCCGCTCGCGCGCCGGAAGAACCAGCCGTACTCGACCATGACGTAGATGAAGGTGCGCTCCTGCACGTAGAACTTGCCGCCGGCTTCGAGCCCGGCCGCAAACGTGTCGCGCACCGCGTCGCCGTACACGCCGCCGATGTTGACGCCGACAAACGGGCGGACCGGGCCGCGCGCCGTCAGATGTTGGTCGAACGCCAGTCGCGTCGCGCCGTTCCAGCTCGCGCCGCCGCGGTCCGGATTGGCGTAGTTGATGGATTGGCGCAGCACCCATTCCTGGGTCTCGTTGATATAGGTGCCGTAGGAGAAATTGATTCCTCCGAACGTGTTGTCGAAGTCCTTGTTGGCCGCGGCGGAACCGCCGAGCGTGAACTCGCGCACGCCGGCCTTGGTGGTGTAGGCGTTGGCCACGGAAGGCAGCAATTGCGCCTGGCCCAGGGAGGGCAGCAGCGCGGAACAAAGGATCAAGGCGTTTAGGTATCTCATGGGTTTGTGGTCGTCCGGATTTTCGAAACCCGGACGGCACCCAGAATACGGTCTCCTTCGCTCTCTCCCCATGGGGTATTGCCCGCTCCGCCCGGATGTCAGGTTTCCGGATACGGCCGGCGATTTCCCGCGCGCCCTCACCTTATCCTGAAGAAACGGAATCTTCGACCACGGCTTTCACGGACCTTCACGGATGATCGATCCGCCATCCGTGACCTCTGTGTAATCCGTGGTTGATGATCCGAGAGTTCGGTTCGATCGCTTCGTCGCAACCACGCGCGCCCGCCGCCCCGCCGCACTTTTCTCCGTCTTCCCTCAGATTGTTGTTTCCGACCGCGCCATTGGCCCGTTCCTTCTGCGGCACCCCACCCCGCCTGGTCCGGCGCCACCGCGTGCCGCCGGCCACCCCGCCAACCCTTACCCCTATGGAACTCCCCGCCCTCCGTCGCGCCCTGCGCTCCGCTCCCGCGCTCTTCGCCGCCTTCGCCGCCGCTTCGATCGCCCCGCTCGCCGCGCAAACCGCCCCCGCGCCTTCGCCCGCCGCCACCGCCGCCGCGGACAAGGCCGCCGCCGATGTCTTCAAACTCAATCCCTTCCAGGTCAAAGCCGAGGCCGACAACAGCTACGGCGCCCTCAATTCCAACTCGCTCACGCAGTTCGACGCCGCCCTCAAAAACGTCCCCGTCTCTGCCGACATCTTCACCGAGGACTTCATCCGCGATGTCGCCGTCACCAACCTCGAGGACCTCATGCTCTCCTACGGCGCCGGCGCCGGCACCGTGATGTCCAATCCCGAATCCGACGCCCTCAACCAGCAACCCGGCGACCGCGTCGGCAACCAGACCATGGGCGTCCGCGGCGTCGGCGTCGGCGCCCCGCGCCGCGACGGCTTCGCCGGCACCTTCGGCACCGGCACCGGCATGAACAGCCTCTTCGACATCGAGCGCGCCGACGTCGTCCGCGGCCCGCAAGGCCTGCTCTACGGCGCCAGCGGCGCCGGCGGCACCGTCAACATCGTTTCCAAGCGCGCCAACTTCAACCGAAACTCCGGCCGCGTCGATTTCCGCATCGACCAGCACGGCTCGAAACAGCTCCTCTTCGACTACAACTGGGGCTCCGACAACGTCGCCGTCCGCGTCGCCCTGCTCAACGACCACCAGCTCTACCGCCGCGTCTTCATCGGCTACGAAACCAAGGGCCTGTACACGCAGGTCGCCTACCGCGCCGCCAAACTCCGCACCGTCTTCCGCGTCATCGCCGGCCAGACGGAAAACACGCGCGTCCTGAATTCGAACCAGGAAAACATCGCGTTCACCAACGTCGCCACCGACCCGCGCCACAACTACGGTCTCGCCTACCTCCTCCGCAACAACATGGCCGGCGCCAACGACCCCGTCACCGGCCTGCCCTACCCGCGCGGCGCCATCGCCAACGGCAAACTCAACTGGGACAACCTCAACTCCTGGGCCGGCACCGCCGCCTCCGAGTATGTGATCAACCGCTACTTCATCGGCACCGCCGAGACGGTCTGGGCGTCGTGGCTCGCGACGCAGTTCTCCGTCCTCTACAACAACGCCCCCACCGACCGCGCCAACGGCGGCCTCGCCAATCTCAGCGCCCCGCTCCTCAACGGCAACCCGCTCACCGTCTGGGCCAACGGCGGCACCCTCGCCGATACCGAACAGCCCACGCGCCGCTGGGCCACGCGCGGCTCCGCGATTCTCACCAACGATCTCTTCCGCAAATTCGCCCGCAGCCAGACCCTGATCGGCTACGATATCGATTGGGCGGATACAGGCCCGACCGACCACAGCTACTACCTCGCCGACGCGAATTTCAACGTCGTCTACAATCCCGCCCTGCCCTCCAACCTCGGCCGCACGCCGATGCCGCGCCAATGGTGGTCCGTCCAGGACGGTCCCGTGAAGGACCCGCTCGGCCGCGGCGGCTGGCGCACGCCCCGCATCACCACCGGCGGCCAGAACTATGTGCGCATGGCCAACAATCCCCGCGACCCGAGCTGGGTCCGCCCCAACAATCCCCTCGGCCTCGCCAGCCTCGCCGGGCTCGCCGGCGTCTCCGGCCAGAACAACGACGGCCACAATTGGGAAAGCCGCACCGCCGGCGTCTACGCCGCCAACAACACGGGCTGGTGGCACAACCGCGTCTACACCCTCGTCGGCCTCCGCGCCAACGAGAGCTTCAAGCGCACGCCCAATCTCTCGACCAATCCCGCCGCCCCGGGCTGGGCCGAATCCAACAAGACCAACAAGAGCTACAACCTCGGCATCAACGGCGCGATCCGCCCCTGGCTCAACGCCTACTACAGTTTTTCCAGCACCTACAACACGCCCCTCGTCAACGCCAACGACCCCCTCGGCAATCCGCCCGCCACGTCCAGCGGCACCGGCCAGGAAATCGGCCTGAAGTTCGGCGACGAACGCGGCCGCATCTCCGGCTCCATCCAGCTCTACACCACCGATTCCAAGGACGAGATGATCAACGCCGGCGGCGGCGTCCGCGATCTCGTCAACCCCACCGGCCTCAACGGCGCGCACGACGGCCCCGCCGGCACCAAGAACCAATGGGTCAACCTCGACCGCACCACCCGCGGCCTCGAGGTCATCCTCACCGCCAATCCCACGCGCAACTGGAAGGTCCGCCTCGCCGCCACCACCTCCGACGGCCGCAACCTCACCGACAAAAAATATCCGCTCCTCTGGAACGACGACTTCCACGTGCGCAACGGCACCGTCACCTACCAGAACGGCACGCCCGTCCTCGTGCCCACCACGCCGTCCGTCATCACGCCCACGATCACGACGCTCAACCGCCAGGTCGATCCCGCCGCGCTGCAGGCCCAGGTCGGCGGCACCTGGGAACCGCTCACGCTCGCGATGCTCAACGACCGCACGAATCCCTATTGGGCCACGCCCGCCGACAACAACGGCCGGATCCAGACGAGCAACCTCCGCCGCGTCCTCCAGTTCTTCGTCGGCGCCAACGGCAGCGCCCGCACCGGCAGGACCGGCCTGCCGACGTCCGACATCCCCTACGCCTGGTCCGACCCCAACGGCACCAACGGCCAAACCGTCGTCGCCAAGCAGGGCGAGAACACCGTGGGCTACGCGCAGTACGTGTTCTCGATGACCAACAGCTACAGTTTCACCGGCGACAATTTCCTCAAGGGCATCAGCCTCGGCGGCACCGTCGGCGTCGGCCTCAAGAACCGTACGTTTTATTACAATACGCCCGGCGGCGGCCGCGAGCTGTTCAGCTCGCCCGACACCTGGCAGGCCAACGTCTTCGCCTCCTACCGCCGCAAGCTCGGCAAACGCTTCGGTTTCTCCAGCCAGGTCAACGTGACGAACGTCTTCAACCACTACGTCTTCGGCACCCTGCCCAACAACGGCTCCGGCTACACCAATCCCGCCAACCTCGGCGTGAGCTTCTACGGCCAGCCCCGCCTCTACGTCTGGACGAACACGATCACGTTCTGAGCCGGAATCGGTGGCCGCGAGCGTGAGCGAGTGGAGCCCGGAAGCGACGTTTCCCGGACCAATCCCCACCCGCTCGCGCTCGCAGCCACGGAATCCGCCGCTTTCGGCAGTTCGGCCTCCCCCTCCGTGACCTCCGGATCGGTTCTCGGTGAACTCCGTGACTGACCTCGGCCGCCCTAACCCCGCCGCCGCGCGCCCACTTTCCCCTTCCCGCCGCGCGGCGTTCCGCCTTGTTTCCTCGCCGCGATGCCTGCCTCCGCGAAGCCCACGACCCCGGCGCAATACCTGGCGGCCTTGTCCGAACCGCGGCGTTCCGAGTTGAAGGCCCTCGACGCCGCGATCCGCAAAGCGGTGCCGAAACTCAAACCCTACCTCGCCTACAACGGCTCGATGATCGGCTACGGCGCCTATCACTATAAATACGCCTCCGGTCGCGAGGGCGATTGCCCGATCATCGCGATCTCCAGCCGCGCCCAGTACATCAGCCTCTACGTGCTCGGTCACCGGAACGGCCAATCCCTCGCCGATTCCGCCAAAGCCAAGCTCGGCAAAGTCTCCGTCGGCAAAGCCTGCATCCGCTTCAAGCATCTCACCGACCTCGACCTGCCCGTCGCCCTCGGCCTGATGCGCGAATCGTCCGTGCTGCTGACCAACGGCAGCACGGATTTCGCGCTCTGAACTTCACCTCTGGGATCCCGATCGCCGCCCCCGCCATGCCCAATGTCCTCCGCAACGCCCTCGCCTTGCTGGCCGGTTTCTTTCTCGGCAGCGCGGTCAACATGGGTCTCGTGCTCGCGGGCTACCGGCTCGTGCCCCCGCCGCCCGGCGTCAACCCGGCCGATCCCGCCAGCATCTCCGCTTCGATCCACCTCTTCGGTCCGCAGCATTTTCTTTTCCCGTTCCTGGCCCATGCCCTCGGTACCTTCGTCGGCGCCCTGATCGCCCACGTGCTCGCCGGCTCCTACCGGCGCACCTTCGCCTTCGTGATCGGATCCCTCACCCTCGCCGGCGGCATCGCCGCGTCCTTCATGATTCCCGCGCCGGCCTGGTTCATCGCCCTCGATCTGCTCGTCGCCTATCTGCCCATGGCGTGGCTGGCCACGCGCGTCGGCTGCGCCCTCCGCCCCTTGCAAACTGCCGCACCGACCGCGCCGACCTCCTGATGCGCACCCAGCTCGAATTCGTCTCCGACGCCTTCCCGGCGTATCCGCAGGAGTCCGACAGCATCAACCCCGGCATCTGGGGCCGGCGGCTCGCCGAATTCATCGCCACCGGCCTGACCGCCCACGGCTTCCAGCCCGGCGAGCCGATCGCCGAGGACTGGGGCTGGTGCGTGCCCATCCAGCACGACGCTTTCCCGATGTTCGTCGGCTGCAGCAACCAGGTCGAACCCGGCGGCAACCGCTTCCTCTGCCTCATCGATCCGAGCACGCCGACGGTGAAGAAAGGCTTCTTCAAACGGATCGACACGCGCGCCGACGTCGAACGCCTCGCGCAGGCCCTCGAGGCCGCGCTCCGAACGTCTCCCGAGGTCCGCGACTTGGCCTGGACCGAAGACTCCGGCTCCGACGAGGACGAAAGCTAGGGTATAGAGCTGTGAGTTGAGCGTTGAGGGTTGAGAGATCGATCCGGGCAATTGCGGCGCCACGCGCGACGCGTCAGCCGAGGTCCGCCCCGCTCTCAACTCATCGCTCTCAACTCCCTCCTCACCGCAGCTGCGCCAGCCAAGTTTCGAACACCGCCGGCCAGCGGCCCGACTCCGCGTCGCGCCCGAGACCGAAGCCGTGGCCGCCCGTCGCCACGAGCAGCAACTCCGCCGGCACGCCTTCACGCCGCAGCGCCTCTGCCAAAGCTTCGCTGTTCGCCGGCGGCACGCCCTTGTCGTCGCGCGCGTGCACGAGAAAATGCGGCGGCAGTCCCGCCCGCGCCCGCCGCTCCAGGGAAAACTCCGCCAGCCGCGCCGGCGTCGGCGCCGTCCCCAGCAACCTCTGCCGCGAGCCTGCGTGCACGTTCGGTCCTTCCATCAACACCACGGGATACAACAAGACCGTGAAGTCGGGCCGCGTGCCCGCCGCCGCCTCGCCGTAGCTCGCCGTGCTGCCCGCCAAATGCCCGCCGGCCGAGGCGCCGAGAATCCCGATCTTCCGCGGATTCAAACCCCACTCCCCCGCCCGCCCGCGCAACCACGCCACCGCCGCCAGCGCGTCCTGCTGCGGCAACGGCAACCCCGCGGCCGCCGCTTCCGCCGCCGGCAAGCGGTACTTCAGCACCGCCACCGTCATGCCCCGCGCCGAAAAATACCGCCCGAGCGCGTGGCCCTCCCGGTCGATCGCGATGTAAGTGTATCCGCCGCCCGGACACACGACCATCGCCGGGGCCCCGGGCGCGGGATTGGCCGGACGGTACACGGTCAGCGTCGGCACCGTGATCTTCTGCACGACGCGGTTGAAGCCGCGGTCGTCGAGATTGTTGAAACGGTAAACGGTTTCCTCCGTCGCGGCCGGCGTGGCGGACGGCAGCGTCGCGTGCAACAGGTGCTCCTCGACGGACTGTGCGTTGGCGAACGCCGCGACGATCAGCCCGACGGCAAATTGGAAAAACGGGATCTTCATGGGAAGGGAATCGGGACGGTCCAGATTTGGGAAAACGTGCCGCCTGGACCGGCGGCCGGACGGAGAAACGCGATCCGCCGCCCGTCGGGCGACACGACGCAGGCCTGCGGTTGCGTCGTCGGATCCGGCCGCGTCAACCGGCGCGTTTCGCTCGTATCCGCATCCGTCAGACACACGCTCCCGTCCATCGTATGCGCGATCGCCCGGCCGTCCGCCGTCCAGGTGAAGGCCGACGCGACCCCCGCGGCATTCCGCGTGAGTTGACGCGGCACTCCGCCCGCCGGCGCGATCATCCACAGCTGAACGATGCCGGCGTCGTCGCGCATCAGAAACGCGATACGGTCTCCCGCCGGATTCGCCCGCAGCCAATGCCGTGGAGCCAATGCCACCCCGGGATGCTTCCGGTCCGACGTGAACGTCAGTCGCCGCTGCGTCACGCCCGCCGGCGGCGCCGGCCGGCGCACTGCCGTTCCCGCCAACGGTTCCGAACCGCCCCGCGTGAGCTCCGCCGGCAATTCCGCAATGAACACCTCCGCGTGCTCGCGGCCATCGGCCGCCGTCACGAGTCCGAGAAACGCCAGCGCGCGCCGTCCGTCGGGCCCGACCACCCAGCCTTCCTCGAAGGCCTTCGCGATTTCGTCGGAACCGGGCCGCGGCCGGTTGACCGTGCGGGTCACGACGACGGTGAAGCCGTCGCCGTCGTGGTTGCGCGGATGCGTCCGCGGCACCGTCACGCCGCCGGCAAACGGTACGGTGACCGCGACATTGCGCTGGTTCAAATCGTGGACCGCGCCGCTTTCCGCCGGCCCGAGCCGCGCGAGCACCTCGTCCTCGTACGTGCTGCTGACCCACGCGCCGTCGGGACTGAACACGTGCACGTGCGTCCCGCCGCGCAGCGCCCCCGGCACAAACGGCGGCGCATAGGTCATCGCATCGAGCGGCCGCGCGCGGCCCGGTTCCCGCAGGTCGACGACCGCCCCGCGCCGCCGGCTGGCGCCGTAGGTCCAATCCGCGGCGATCGGCTCCGGCGCATGGATGAACACGATCTTGGGTTCGCGCGGGTGGTACGTGACGACGCCGCAGGCCGAGCCCGTTGGCGCGCGGTACAGCACCTGCACTTCGCCCGTGTCGGCGTTCACCTGCTCGATCCGGTCGCTTTCGAAGGTGCCGTCGGACGAACGCACGTCGTACACCAGCCACCGGCTGTCCGGGGACCAGACGTTGACGTTGGTGAGCACGTGCCCGTGGGGCGCGCGCGTGAGTTGGGACTCCTGCGCAAACACGTTGCCCAGCAGGGCCGCAAACCACGCCGCGGTCAAAAGCGGATGCGGCGCCCTCAACGTCGTGCCGCCGTTCAGAGCTTCGCCGGGTCGATCACCGCGTGGCGGATGCGCTGCCGCTTCCACGTATAAGTGACATGGATGCGGCCGTCGGCGCCCTGGATAACCGCCGGGTACGAATACTCGCCGGGTTCGCTCTCGAGCGTCACCGCGGTCTGCCAATTGCGGCCGTCGCGCGACACCCCGACGACGAGCGGCGTGCGGCCTTTCGGCACGGGATTGTAGATCAGCACGTGGCGGCCGTCGCGGAGCGTGACGGCATCCGTGCCCGAACTCGGATTCGGCACGCCGTCGAGCAGCGTCATCGGGCCCCAGGTTTTCCCGGCGTCGTCGGACGAAACCGTGAACACCTTGCCCTGGCGCGTGCGGCCGAGGGCCTGCAATTTCGAGCCGCCGATTTTGTCGTGGAAGAGAATGCTCGGCTGGATCGCGCCGACCGTGAGGCCGTCGTTGAGGAACGGCGTCTTCGCCCAGGTCGCGCCGCCGTCCGTGCTGCGCTCGAAATAGACGCGCCACTTGCTCGGCTTTTCGTCGGTCTCGTCGCTCGTCGGGCTGAGGATGGTGCCGTCGGCCAACTGCACGGGCTTGTTCTTGATCGGGCCGTAAATGCCGGCGGGCAAACGCCGCGCCGCGCCCCAGGTGCGGCCGCCGTCGGTCGAAGTCTTGAGTTCGCCCCACCAGGTCTGCGGCGAAGGACCGACCTTGTAGTAAAGCTGCAGCGCGCCGCCCTTGGGTTGGAAGAGGACGGGGTTCCACGTCGGCTGGCGTTTGCCGTCGGCCTGGACGCCGTTGGCCACCTCGACCCCAGCCGACCAAGTCTTCTTCGCCGCGTCGTAGTGCGCGACCCAAATGCCGACGTCGGGATTCTTCTCCGCGGTGCCGCCGAACCAAGCGGCCACCAAACCGCCCGCGGCGGTCTCGATGATCGTCGAGGCATGGCAGGACGGATACGGCGCTTTCTCGTAGATGAACTCGTGCGCAACCAACGCCGGCGCGGGCGCGGCAACGGCGGAGACGGCCCAGGGCAACGCGGACAAAACCAGCAGACAGGTACGGCGGGTAATCATGGGGCGGGGAGCGGGGTTCAGGCGGAGGGTTTCTCTTCGGCGGGCTTGATCAGCAGCACGATGAAGATCGAAAGCAAGGCGACGCCGGCAAAGACGCCGAAAATCAGATTGAGCGGCACGTGCCGATCGCGGAGCGCGCCGAAGGCCCAGTCGCCGAAACCGCCGCAGCTGATGCTGACAAGATTCATGATGCCGTAGCCGGTGGCGCGCCATTCGGGCCGCGCGATCTGGCAGAGGATGGGCATGTTGTTGCAGTCGAAGAAACCCCAGCCGAGGCCGAAGATGATCAGGCCGACGATGGCGAACGTGAGCGTCGGCGCATTGCCCACGCCGAAGAGCGCCGGCAAGAAAAGCGCCATGCCGATCGCGCTGGTGAAGATCCGGCCGCGGTGGGTGGTTTTCATCCAACGGTCGGCGAGCGTGCCGCCGATCAAGGCGCCGACGAGCGAAGCGAGCTGGACGTAAAGGATGGCGCTGACGCCGGCCTTGCCTTGGCCGAGAGAGAATTTCTCGCGCAGGATTTCCGGCATCCAATCGCGCACCACCCAGCCGGCGATGGCGGGGAGCGTGAAATAGGCCACGAGCAGGAGGAAGTTGCGGTTGGTGAGCAGACCGCGGAGGACGCCGGAAGTCGGCGCCTGGGCGGCATCGTTGCCGGCGGGTGCGACGGGACGGACAGGATCGCGCAGCGCGGCGATGAGCGGCAGGGCGTAGATGACGCCGATCATGCCGCAGGTGGTGAACATCCAACGCCAGCCATGGTCGGGCGAATCCGCCATGTAGCCCGCAAAACCGCCGAGGATCTGCCCCACGTAGATGCCGGCCATGTGCACGCCCACGGCGCGCGAACGGGTCGGCCCGAGGTGGTATTCGGAAATCAAGGCCAGCGCGGCCGGAATGTAGAAGGCTTCGCTGATCCCCATGAGCGCGCGGGCGGCCATGAGCTCGTTGAACGTCGTCACATGTCCCGTCCACCAGGTGACCATCGACCACACCAGCAGACTGCCGCCGATCACCCAACGTTTGCTGAAACGGTCCGCGATGTAGCCGCCGAAGGGACTGAGCACCGCGTAGGTCCATTTGAAACAACCGAGCACGAGGCCCCAGTCCGCGCGGTTCGCGATACTCGGGATGTCGTGAACCATCGAGGCCTTCATCGTCGCCATCATCTGGCGGTCGAGGTAGTTCAGCAGGGCGACCGGGAAGAGCAGCGCGACGACGAACCAAGCGTAACGGAGTGCGTTTTGGGCGGGGGGCATTGACGGAGACTGGGAGATCCGACTTGGCGGCTGCGAGGGAGACCGAGTGGCCCGAAAAACAGACCACCGGCGAAGCAACTGAGCCGAGCTACGGCGGGCTTGGCTCCGCCGGCGGCGACCCGGCCGCAGGATTTCGAGGAACGTCTGTTGGGGTTGGCGCCGGAGTTATCTTCGCGCAGAGAGGAACTCGCCGAGATTCCGATACTCGCGGTAAAGCGCGTCGTAGCGAGCGCGATGTGCGCGGTTCGGTTCGAAAACGGCCGCCCCTTTGCGCACGGCCATCGCGCGGATCGCGTCGGCCGGCGAAGCAAAGGCACCCGCCGCGAGCGCGCCCAGAATCGCCGCACCGAGCGCGGGCCCCTGCTTGCTCGGATGGACGGAAATGGGTTCGCCCAGCACGTCCGCATAAACCTGCACCACGATCGGGTTGTGATGCGGCAGGCCGCCGGTCGCGACGAATCCGTTCACGGGCACACCGCCGTCGCGGAGCAAGTCGACGATCCAACGCACCCCCAAAGCCGAGGCCTCGAGCAGCGCGCGGTAAAGGTGCGCGGGGCGATGATGCAAAGCTAGCCCGGTAAACGCGCCCTTCAGCGCCCCATCCATCAGCGGGGTGCGGCAGCCGTTGAACCAATCCATGCACCGCACGCCCTCGGCGCCGGGCGCCAGCGCGGCGGCCTCGCGGCCCAGCGCGGCCAAATCACGCTGTCCCGTCAGTTTGCCGAGCCAGTCGAAGGCGTCGCCCACGGCGGCCTGGCCCGTCTCATAACCGAAGAAGCCGGGGAGAATTCCATCCTTCACCACGCCCGCGACTCCCGGGACGCTGCGCTCCACTGCGCTGTTGAGCATATGGCAGGAGCTCGTGCCCATCACCATGACGAGCGTCCCCGCTTCCGCCGCACCCGCCCCGGGCACGCCGGCGTGCGCGTCGATGGTGGCGGCACCGACCGGCGTGCCGGCGCGCAGGCCGAATTTCCCCGCCATCGCCGCTGTGAGACCGCCGGCGGCGGCGCCCGGGGCGAGCAAGCGGCCCGGCATCTTGTCCCGCACGACGCGCGCGAACTTCGGGTGCACGGCCCGCAGAAACGCTTCCGAGGGATAACCGTCGCTTGCGCTCCACATGCCTTTGTAGCCGGCCTGGCACGTCGACCGCGGCAGCGTATCGGCCGCACCCCCGACCAGCTGCCACACAAACCAGTCCCCGGCCTCGAGCCACACCTCCGTCGCGGCGTAGGCCGACGGGGCGCCTTCGAGCGTCTCCAGCATCTTCGGGAAGAACCATTCCAGCCCGATGACACCGCCGTAACGCGACAAGAACTTCTCCCCCCGCCGGCGGGCGACGGCATTGAGGCGATCGGTCTGCGTCTGCGCGCCGTGGTGCTTCCAGAGTTTCGGCCACGCCAACGGCTCGGCGGCAAACTCCTGCAACAGACAAAGCGGCGTTCCGTCGCGCTTCGTCGGCAACATCGTGCAACTGGTGAAGTCCACACCGATGCCGACCACGTCGGCGGCGGCGAGCTTGGCCTTGCGCCGCGCCGAGCGCACGGCCAGCGCGGCCGAGCCCAGCCAATCGAGCGGGTGCTGCAGCGCGTAGTGCGGCGGCAGCTTCTGCTTCGAGCCGGGCAGCGATTCGACGATCTGCCCATGGGGATACTTCACCGCGACGGACGCCAGCTCGCGGCCACGCAGGTCCACGAGTATCGCGCGCACGCTTTCCGTGCCGAAGTCCAATCCGAGAGCCGCTTTCATGGTCATAATATGGAATGCTGGAAATTCAGATGCGACGCCGGACTCGGTCGGCCGTTGCGGCCGGGCCGAGCAACCCGACTTGTTTCATGGCCAAACGGCATCGGAGCGCAGGAAACATCTCTCCCGCCGCGGCTGGGCCAGAGGGGCAAACCTTTGCTTTCATCGTGGAGCGACCTGCAAGTCGGACACCCGATAGGTCTGATAGCCGCGGCTGGTGTTGGTATGGGCAATCGCGATGGCGTCGATTTTTGAAATCCGCTTCTCGCCCGGCCGAAAGCGATGCGAAAAGGTCTTCCCCTTGGCCTCGATACTGAAGCCTTGGTCGGTGAGGTGAATCGTGACGAGTGCCTCTTCTTCATTCCCGAGCGCGAACCCGCCCCCGAACAACGCGACGCGCGCCCATCCGGCATTGTGGATACCGTTTTGCCGGTTGCGGTTCTGTCCCGCATCACTGAGCAAGCCCGTGTGGGGCAGGCCCAAACCGTCCAGGCGGCGTTGCGGGTCGCTATAACGAATCCACAGGGAGGTCGCGGTATGGGACTCGGCGCCGGTTTTCACCCGTTCCGGCGAATCACCCAGGTGCGGGAAGATGCGAAACTGAAATCCCTCGCAACCACCCAGGCCCGTCTTCTCCCCGTTGCCCACCCGCGTCCCGACGAAGATCCGGAAATCGCCGGTGCCAAACAATGCCGTGGGCACTTCTCCCGCTTGCGGATCGAAGCGCGACTGAAAGCGAAACGTCACCGTGGCGGGCAGCGCAGTTTCCTCAAAGTGGCGCATCACGGTGCCCCGGCGCTTCGCCACCAGAACCTCGAGGTTTTCCCCGGTTCCCTCGACGATCCGGACGGCATCGCCTCTTTCTCTCTCCGGCCCGTCCAGCACTTGCCATGCTGCTTCGCCGGGCGACGCGGCGCCGAGCCCGGCGCCCGGCAGAAGCAACAGGGCGGCCAGGAGCGGGATCGGATTTCTCCTGAATGCGAAGTGCCGAGAGGGGACTTGCGCGAGCAGGGGCATGGGCACGGTCATTTCCGCGCGCGGGGGCCGGCCCACACCGTCACCAACAACCCAACCAGCACCACCGCGAGCGTGCCGAACACAATGGTGAGAAACCCGTGGAACGGGCTCTTGAACGCGGCGAGCGCCCCGGTCCATTTCGGCGACAGGCTCATCCACAGGATCACCAGCACACCGGCCGAGACGCCGGCAAGCGCCGCGCGGTTGTTCGTGCGCCGCGAAAGAAATCCGAGCAGGAAAAGCCCGAGCATGCCGCCGCCGAAGACGCCGGCCAGCATCCACCATACGTCGAGCGCGCTCTTCACGGAAATCATCGCGACCCCGATCCCGGTGCCCACGATCCCGACGCCGACCGTCGTGAGATAAAGCACGCGCATTTTCTGCCGCTCGGTTGCCTGACGGTTCACAAAACGGCCGTAGTAGTCGTTGAGCAGAATGGTTGCCGTCGAATTCAGACTGCTGGAGATCGTGCTCATCGCCGCCGCGAAGATCGACGCAATCAGCAAACCGGTGATGCCCGAGGGCAGCGACGTCACGATGAACCACGGAAACACCGAGTCGCTCTTGCCCGGATCGCGATACGCCGCCGGCAACAACTCCGGGTGCGTCGCGTAATAGGCGAACATCGCCGTGCCGATGAAGAAGAAGACCGCCGACACCGGCAGATACGCGAGCCCCCCGAGCCACACGCTCTTTCGCGCCTCGGCGTCGGACGACGAGGTGTGGTAGCGCTGCACGTAGCTCTGATCGACGCCGAAGTTCTGCAGGTTGATCACGAGCCCGTAGGCGAGCACGACCCAGAACGTGGGTTCGGCGAGCCCCGCGCCGAAGCTCCCGAGACTGAACTTGTCGTGCTGCGCCGCGATCGTGAGCAGCTGCCCCGGCCCTTCCGGCAGCTGCGAGACCATCAGCACCGCGCAGGCAATCGCCCCGCCCACGAGGACTACGGTCTGGATCGCATCGGTCCAAATCACGCCGACGATCCCGCCCACGAACGTATAAAGCGTGGTCGCCACGCCCGTGCCGACGATGATGTAGCGGATATCCCAGCCGAGCAGCACGTGCAGCGGCAGCGCCATCAGGTAGGTGACGGTGCCGATGCGCGCGAACTGCGTGAGCAGATAGCACGAGCTGGCATAGACCCGCGCCCACGGGCCGAACCGTGCCTCAAGGTGCGCGTAGGCCGAGACGTGCCCGCTGTTGCGGTAGAACGGCAGAAAATACTTCACGGCGATCCACGTCGCGAGCGGCAGCGAAAGACTGAAGACGAACGGATTCCAGTTGCCCGCGAACGCCCGGCCCGGGAGCGCGAGAAAACTGATGCTGCTGATGTAGGTGCCGAGAATGGAGAGGCCCGTCAGCCAACCCGGCAGACTTCCTTCGGCGGCCGTAAATCCCGCGACCGAGCGACTGCGGCGCCAAAAAGCCAGACCCACGGCCATCGTGACCAAAAAATAGGCGCCGAGCACAAAACCATCGAGCAGCGTGAAGTGAGCTTTCATGCGGCGGCGGCGACCGGACCGAGCGCAAGGCCCCATTGGCGAAACAGGGCGCGCAGCTCGGCCTCGATCTTCGCGGCGAGCGCCCGCGACTCGGAGGAGAGGATCGATTTCGAGGCGCCCGGGCTGAAGCCGCGCGCCGCGAGCCCCGCACCGACGTTGGGCGGGAAGGCGAGCTGGTCGATCACGCGGCCCAGCTCGACCATGCGCGCCGCCGAAAGCGCCGCATCGCCCGGACGTCCGGCGGCGGAACAGCGATAGATGTCGACCATCAGCTCGGGCACGATGTTCACGAGGCCGCCGGTGCAGCCGGCCGCGCCCATCGCAAACACCTCGGTGAGGCGCGTGTCGGCGCCGGACATGACGACGTAGTTTTTCTCCCGCCCGAGGGCGATCAGGTCGCGGTGGTAGGCAAACTCTCCCCCACTCTGCTTGATCGCGCACATGGGGGCGCGGTCCGCGAAGGCGGCGATGGTGGCGAGGTCGATGCGTTTGCCGGTGAGCTCGGGGAAATTGTAGAGCATCACGGGCAAATCGACGGCCCCGGCGACGTGCAGGAAGAACGCGAGGATATCGGCCTGCGACATCGGGAAAAACGACGGCGGCATCAGGCCGACGGCGGGGAGGCCGAGCGACTTCGCAAAACGGCCGAGCTCAATCGCGACCTTCGGGCGCAGGTCGGTGATGTTGGCGATCACCGGGAGCGGCGCCGCGAGTTCGGCGACGGCGGCGAGCGCGACTTTGCGTTCATCCGGCGAAAAATGCGGAAACTCGCCGGTGCTCCCGAGGCCAAGGAAGCCGGCGACGCCGGCGGCCTTTTCAAACGCCAGGTGCGTGGCGAGAGCGGCGCGATCGAGAGCGCCGCCGGAATCGGTGGGCAACCATTGGGCGGAGTAGATGCCGCTGGGGCGAAACGGAGAAGACATACGAGTGAAGATTTAGAGTTTTGGGGGGTTCAGCACAACGTGCCGGATCTTTTCGCGCTTCCACGTGTAGGAGATATGCACGCGGCCGTCGGCGGCCTGGATGACGGCGGGATAACTGTATTCGCCGGGAGCGGTCTCGAGATCAAGAACGTGCTTCCAATCGGCGCCGTCACGGGAAATCGCGACGCTCAGCGGCGTGCGGCCTTTGGGCGTGTTGTTGTAGACGAGCAGATGGCGGCCGTCGGCGAGCGTGACGGCATCGGTGCCCGAATTCGGATTCGGCACCGAGGTGAGACTCATCTTGCCCCAAGTCCGGCCGTTGTCCGGCGACGCGATGGAGAAAACCTTGCCCTGGCGCGTGCGCCCGAGCGCGAGGAGTTTTTCTCCGCCGAGAAACAGCACACTCGGCTGAATCGCACCGACCCCGAGTCCGTCGTTGAAAAACGCGGTCTTCGTCCACGTTTTCCCCAGATCGGTCGTGCGCTCGAAGTAGACGCGCCATTTGCTGGGCTTCTCGTCCGTCTCGTCGCTCGTCGGGCACAACAACGTGCCGTCGGCGAGCTGCACGGGTTTGTTTTTGATCGGGCCGTAGATGCCGTCGGGCAGGCGTTGCGCGGCGCTCCAGGTGCGACCGCCATCGGCCGAGGTGCGCATTTCGCCCCACCACGCCTGAAACGACGGGCCGACCTTGTAAAAGAGGAGCAAGGGGCCGGCTTTCGGCTGGAACAGCACGGGATTCCACGTGGGCACGCGCGGCTTGCCGCCGGCCTGGACGCCGTTGGCGACCTCGACCGGCGTGGACCAACCGGTGCCATCGTTACGCGACACCCAAATGCCGACGTCGGGATTTTTCTCCTTCGTGCCGCCAAACCACGACGCGACGAGGCGGCCCGGTGCCGTCTCGACAATCGTCGAGGCGTGGCATTCGGGATACGGCGCTTTTTCGTAGATGAATTCGGACCGCACGACGGCGGCGTGTTCAGCGGCGGCCGCAGTCGCGGCGCCAGTACAAAGACAAAGGAGCAGGAGGCGGACAATGGTCATGGTTTGATCGGGACGGAAGTTGGGTTCGAGCCGGTGAATCGTAGTCGGGAAAATCTCATGGGGCGGGCAGAGCCCCGGGGGGAAACTGCCGCGCCAGCCCGGCGGCAAGCTCCCGGACAATTTCCGCGAGGCGGAGGTCGCCTGCGCGGTTGACGGTTTCGGCCGGGTCGGCGTGGTGATCGTAAAGCTCCCGGTCCGTGACGCGGCCGGAATTCCAGGCGCGCCACTCCGTGTAGCGATAGCGTTCATTCCGCGACGAGTAGCCCATCGTATCGCTTGGGCCGCCTTGGTTTCGGGGCGGGCGCGGCGCCTGCGTATACGCCGCCGGCTTCACCGCCCCCGCGGGGTCATCCAGCAAGGCCCGCAAGCTCACGCCCTCCAAGCCGGCCACCGGCGGCAGGCCGCACAAGTCGACCAGCGTCGGGTAGAGATCGAGCAACTCGACGAGACCGCGGGCCTTGGTGCCGGCGCGTTTGCTCTGCGGCGTCACAATCATCAGCGGCACCCGGGCGGCGTTCTCGAAATTCGATGTTTTTCCCCACAAGCCTTGTTCGCCGAGGTGGAAGCCGTGGTCGGACCAAAACACGATCACCGTGTTCTCCATGAGCCCGAGGCGCTCCGCTTCATCGATCACCTTGCCCAGTTGGGCGTCGAGATAGCTCGTCGCGGCGTAGTAGCCGTGCCGGACCTCGGGGATATCTTCGATGGCCCGCGGCCGGCCATCGTTCGCATTCATCAGGGCGACGGTCGGCGCGTCCTTGGGCGCCGCCGGATTGGGG
>NEUS01000149.1 GCA_002288455.1 Opitutia bacterium Tous-C1TDCM | reverse complement strand
GGCAAGAAGGCTTCGCGGCGGCGGAAGCGGGCTTCGTCGGCGGCGCGGGCGATGCGTTCGATCGAGCCGGGGGCCTCGGGCGTGGCGACGGTCTGGTCGGAAAAGAGCGAGGTGCGTTCGACGACGGCGAGGCACACGCCGTCGGTCGGCCGGTCGTCGCGCAGGGCGGCGAGGTAGGCGGGGAAGCTGCGGAGTTCGGCCGCGGAGATCACGCGCGGGCGGCCGCTGAGTTCGTCGAGGGCGCGGCCGGGAGCGAGGATGACTTCGAGGGCTTTGCCGCTCCAGGCGGGGTCGATGCGGAGGTCGATGATTTCGCGGTGGGCGGCGCCCTGCCAGTCGCGCCAGCCGAGGGTGAGCTGCACGGTGGAGCCGGCGACGGCGGTCGAGCGCGAGAGCTGGAATTGGTCGAGGGTGACGGCGGGATTGATTTCGAGCGGCTCGATGGAGAACGCGACGTCGTTGGGGAACGTCTTCGCGTACGGATTCTGGAGGTTGGCGCCGAGGCCTAGGATGAATTCGTTGAGACCCTGGGCGAAGCCGGTGGGGCCGGAGTAGATCGTGCGGAAGCCGAGTTCCTGGGCGCCGGGGAAGACGATCCGCGACGTGAGGCGGAAGCCGTTGGCGAGACCGGCGTCGTTGGAGCCCATGATGGCCTGGCTCAAGCCGGCGGCGACGACCATGGGCGTGATCTGGGTCTGGCGCACGACGGCGAAGCGGAGGACGCGGGGGGCGCCGCGCAGCGGTTTCACGGTGACCTCGACTTTCGTCATCGCGGGGCCGGGGCCGAGTTGGCCGGAGACGGCGGAGAGGCGGTCCTGCGTGATGGTGCCGATGACGGCGCCGGTGTTGGCCATTTTCACGGACTGCATCTGCGACGGGAGAATCGTGAGGATGTCGGAGGCGCACATCGGCAATTCCACTTCGCCGAGGGAAAGCATGGGGTGGCCGAAGGCGGTGACGCGGTTGCCGTCGACGCGGGAGACGGTCCCGGTGCCGGCGAGCGTGATGTCGCCGGTGGCGAGGGCGACGGCGATGGCGCCGCCGGGGCGCAAGGCGACGGGCGCGGCCGGGGCCGACGAAGCGGCGAGGGAGGCGGCGGCGGGATCGTTGCCCGACGCGCCCTGCGTGCTGCCGCCGAGGGCCCAGGCGGAAAGGCCGACGGCGGCAAAGTGCGGCGCCAGGAGCTCGGCTACCGCGGGGCTCAGGCCGCCGAGCGTGAAGACGGGTTGCAGCGGCCGGAGGGCGCCGTCCGTGGATTGCGGATACGGCGCGGGGGCGGCTGCGGCGAGGTGGCCGGTGCGGGCGGCGGGTTTGTCGCGGACCTCGGCGAGGTCGGCCGCGGGCGTGAAGCCGGCGTGGCGCACGGTCTCGAAGCGCTGGATCTGGTAACTCAGGGCGCCGGCGAAACGGCCGCCGATGTAGAGGGGGCTGCCGCTCATGCCGGCGACGGCGCCCATTTTCTGGACGCGGGGATCGGTGAGCTCGCAGACGATCAGGGATTTGCCGGGGCCGAGGGCGTTGCGGAGAACGCCGGTGACTTCGACCTTGAAGGGTTCGGGCTGCGTGCCGCGGAAGACGGTCCAGACCTCGCCGACTTGGCCGGGCTGCAATTCGTCGAGCGGGAGCGACGGGGCGTCCGCGGGCTGGGCCGAGGCGACGCGGAGGAAAACAGCGGCGAAGACGGCGGACAGGGCGGGGAAGCGGCGCATGGTTCGGAGGCGGAGGCGGACTATCTTCAGGCCCTCGCGGAACGCCAGCCCCGAGCACGGCAATTCCCGAGATTCCCGCGGCGGCGCTGCGGGAGTGGGCGTGTGTTCAAACGAAATTCGGACGAGCAAAGCGAACCACGGAGGCACAGAGGGCACGGAGGGAAGGCATCGGGGCGGGTTGCCGCCAATCGCGTTGCCGGCCCAGCGACGGTTCGCTTTGGACTTACAGGCCGTGGATCGCGTTGGCCATGACCTCGCAGGCGCGGTCGATGGCGGGGCCGTCGTGGGCGGTGCTGAGGAAACCGGCTTCGTAGGCGCTGGGCGCGAGGTACACGCCGCCGGCGAGGCAGGCGTGGAAGAAACGGCCGAAGAGCTTGGCGTCGCCGGTCAGCGCGGTGGCGTAGTCGCGCACGGGCGTCGGCGTGAAGAAGAAGCTGAACATCGAGCCGCATTGCGGAGCCTGGACGGGAATGCCCTTGGTGCGGCAGGCGGCGACGACGGCGTCGGCGAGCTGGCGACCAAGGCGGTCGAGCAGGCCGTAGGGATTCAGTTCCTCGAGCAGGCGCAGTTGGGCGATGCCGGCGGCCATGGCGAGCGGGTTGCCGCTGAGGGTGCCGGCCTGGTAAACGGGACCGAGCGGGGCGAGGTGGTCCATGATGTCGGCGCGGCCGCCGAAGGCGCCGACAGGCAGGCCGCCGCCGATGATTTTGCCGAGGCAGGTGAGATCGGGGACGATGTTTTCCCGCTGCTGGACGCCGCCGAGGGCGATGCGGAAACCGGTCATGACTTCGTCGAAGATGAGGACGGTGCCGTGTTGCGCGGTGATTTCGCGGAGGTAGGCGAGGTAGCCCGGGTCGGGCATGATGAAGCCGACGTTGCCGCAGTAAGGTTCGACGATGATGCCGGCGATCTGGCCGGGGAAGGCGGCGAAGGCGGCGGCGAGGGCGGCGCGGTCGTTGTAGGGAAGAACGATGGTCTCGGCGGCGAAGGAAGCGGGGACGCCGGCGCTGTCGGGATGGCCGTGGGTGAGGGCGCCGGAGCCGGCCTTGATCAAAAGGGAATCGGAGTGGCCGTGGTAGCAGCCGGAGAATTTGACGATCTTGTCGCGCTTGGTGAAGCCGCGGGCGAGACGGATGGCGGACATCGTGGCCTCGGTGCCGCTGCTGCACATGCGGACCTTGCGGATCGAGGGGACGAGGCGCGTGATGAGCCCGGCCATCTCGACCTCGTAGGGATTCGGGGTGCCGAAGGAGGTGCCGTTTTCGAGGGCGGCGGCGATGGCGGCCTTGATGCGCGGGTGGTTGTGGCCGTGGATGGCGGGGCCCCAGGTGCAGACGAAGTCGACGAGTTCGCGATCGTCGGCGGTGACGAGATAGGCGCCGCGCGCGGCCTTGACGAAGAACGGGGCGCCGCCGACGGAGCGGAAAGCGCGGACGGGCGAATTGACGCCGCCGGGAATGAGTTCCTTGGCGCGGGCGAAGAGGGAGTCGGAAAGGGGGGAGGACATCGGAGAATCAGGCACCACTGATGGACACTGATGCGCACTGATAAAGACGAATCAACGCACGCGCCGCCGCCAATCGAGCCTCGGCGCGGCACCGAAATTGACCAGGTAGCCGGTGCGGAGGCCGGTGGCTTTGAGGTAGTGCAACAGTTGGGCTTCGTGTTCGGGCAAGAGAGCTCGGGCCGCCTTCAGTTCGACCAAGATGCGACCGTTTACGAGCAGGTCGGCCCGGTACGGCTTGGCCAAACAGTGTCCTTTGTACGAAATCGGAATGCTATGCTGGGCGACGAAAGGAATGCGGCGAAGCTGCAATTCCCGCTCCAGGCATTCCTGGTAAACATCCTCGAGGAAGCCATTGCCCAATTCGTTGTAGACTTCGAAGCAGGCGCCGATGATCGCGTAGCCGTCGGCATCAAGTTTTCGCGGCTCGGACTCATCAGTGGTCATCAGCGACCATCAGTGGTTCACACCGCCGGAAGGCCAAGGCTCAGCTTACATACTTTTGGACGATCGGGATGCGGCGGCCGACGCCGAAGGCGAGGGGGGTGATCTTCAGGCCGGGGGCGGCTTGCTTCCGTTTGTATTCGTTGAGGTCGACCTTGCGGACGATGTCGTTGACCACGTTTTCCGCGAAGCCGAGGGCGACGAGGTCGCGGCGCGAGAGGCCTTCCTCGACGTAGCCCTTGAGAATCGCGTCGAGCATCTCGTAGGGCGGCAGGCTGTCCTGGTCGGTCTGGTTCGGCCGCAATTCGGCGGACGGCGGTTTCTCGATCGTCGAGGCGGGGATGATTTCGCGCTCGCGGTTGACCCAGCGCGCGAGAGCGTAGACCTGCATCTTGAAGACGTCGCTGATCACGGCGAGGCCGCCGCACATGTCGCCGTAAAGCGTGCAGTAGCCGACGGCCATTTCGCTCTTGTTGCCGGTCGTGAGCAGGAGGGCGCCGAATTTGTTCGAGAGCGCCATCATCAGCACGCCGCGGATGCGGGCCTGGATGTTTTCCTCGGCGACATCGCGCGGGCGACCGGCGAACAGCGGGCCGAGCAGGGTTTCGCAGGCGGCGACGGCGTCGGCGATCGCGATCGTCTCGAAGCGCACGCCGAGGTTGGCGGCGAGGATGCGGGCGTCGTCGCGCGAATGCTGCGAGGAAATCGCCGAGGGCAGGGAAACGCCGATCACGTTTTCCGCGCCGAAGGCTTCGGCGGCGATCACGCCGACGACCGCGGAATCGATGCCGCCGGACAGGGCGACGAGGGCGCGCTTGAAGCCGCTCTTGTGCGCGTAGTCGCGCAGGCCGAGCACGAGGGCGTGGTACATGTCCGCCAATTCGTCGGCGGCGAAACTGGGGTGCAGTGCCGGCGCATCGAACGGCGCGGCCGTCGCGGTGGCGCGCACGTCGACGACGCGGCTGTCTTCCGCGAAAGCGGCGAGTCCGGCGGTGATGCGGCCCTGGGCGTCGCAGACGAGGCTGCGGCCGTCGAAGATGAGCTCGTCGTTGCCGCCGACGCAATTGACGTAGACCACCGGGCAGCCGAGCGATCGGGCGGCGTCGCCGACGACGAGGGTCTGGCGGAGTTGCTCCTTGGCGGAATGCCAAGGGCTGGCGGACAAGTTGACCATGAAGTCGCACTTCTGGTCGGCGAGGTGCTCGAGCGGCACGCGGCCCGTGTAGAGGCGGCGCGTGCTGAGCATCGGGTGCGTCCAGATATCCTCGCAGATCGTGACGCCGATGCGGTGGCCGGCATGGTCGATCACGGTCGGCGCGGTGCCGGCCTCGAAGTAGCGGTCTTCGTCGAACACGTCGTAGGTCGGCAGCAGGCATTTGCGGGCCATGGCGCCGATTTTGCCGCGGTAGCAGAAAGCGGCGGAATTGAAGAAGGGCCGGCCGCGGCCCGTGGGATTGGCCTCGACGGTGCCGATCAGGGCGGGCACGGCGCCGACGGCGGCGGCGATTTCCTGCAACGACTCGGCGACATCGGCGGCGAAGCGGCGCTTGAAGAGGAGATCGCGGGGCGGATATCCGCAGACCGCCAATTCGGGAAACACGACCAGCTCCGCGCCCTGGGCCACGAGGACCTGGTAGGCGGCGACGATCTTGGCGCGATTGCCGGCCAGATCACCGACGGTGGGATTGAGCTGCGCGAGTCCGAGACGCATTTGAAAATTGGAAAAGAGGTGAAGGTGAACGGCTTTATTCCTGCTGACAACTCGCAACCCGGGCTTGCGCTCTGCGTCTCGCGCCCGATTTCTTCACACCTGCTGTCTATGGCCAACTCCGTGTTCCGTCTTGCCCTCGCGCTGAACCTTTCCGCCGGCCTTCTGCACGCCGCCGACGCGGGGGCCATGACCTTGGAAAAGGCCGTCGCTTCCGTCGAAGGTGCCAACGTCACGGTGCTTATCGGGCGCGAGACCGCCGCGCAGGCCCTGGAGGCGGTGACGCAGCAGCGCGCCACGACGCTGCCGATCGTCAACGGCACGCTCCAGCAGCGCCGTTCGCAAGGCGTGAGCATCGCGACCGTCGTCGTCGCCTCGGGCCGGCCGGCGAGCCGGTTCGACGCCCTGGTCAGCGGCAGCTACTCCCTCCTCGACCTCGAGCGGCGATCCAACCTGAAGAGCGTGCGGGCCGGAGCGGATGTCGCGCAGGCCAATTATCTTTCCACCGTGCAATCCGTATTGGCGGAGGTGATGCGTTCCTATTTCACGCATCTCCGCAACCTGCGCCGGCTCGACGTGCTCGACGCCAACATCGCCCGCGCCAAGTCCCTGCTCGACCTGGCGCGCAACCAACTCAACGCCGGCGTCGCCACGCAGATCGACGTCACCCGCGCCGAGGCGCAGCTCGCCCAGGCCGAGCAGGCGCGGCTCCAGCAGACGACGACGGTCCAGCAGAGCGAACTCGTTTTGAAGCGGCTGCTCGACGTCGATCCGGCCAAGGAAATCAACTGGGCCGACTTCGCCGTCCGCCGCACGCCGGCCAATTTGCTCACGTTCAGCGATGCCAAATCGACCTTTGAAAAACGCGCCGACTACCTCGCCGCCCAGCGCGTGCTCGAGCAGACGCAGATCAACGTCCGCACCGCGACGTTCACGCGCCTGCCGTCGCTCAACCTCACGGGCAACTATGGCTTGGCTTCCGCGAAATTCGACGACGACAACAAGCAGGAGCAATGGTCCGCGGGCGTCGGCCTGAGCGTGCCGATCTTCGACGGCCTCCGCGCCGGCGCCGACCGCCGCATCGCGCTCTCGCGGCAGCGCGCGCAGGAACTGCGGCTGCGCAGCCTCGAATTGCAGATTTCCGCGGAATTGAAGTTGGCGCTGCAGGATGCCGGTTCCCGCAACGCCCAGATCGAGGTGGCCGAGAAGAGCCTGCGCCTCGCGCAGGAAGAATTGCGGCTCGCGCAGCAGCGCTACCAGCAAGGCGTGGCCGACAACCGCGAGGTCGTCGAAGCCCAGAACCGCCTCGCCGTCGCCGACGACAACCTCGTCGAGGCGATCTACCAGTACAATCTGAGCCGTGTGGAGCTGGCCCGTTCGAAGGGCGAAGTCCGCGGCGTGCTGGCGGAGAAATCGTCTTGAACCGCCGCCCCGCCCGGCGCGCCGCCCGCGCATGACCCGGCTGTTGCTCGCTTCCGCTTCGCCGCGGCGCCGCGAATTGCTCGCGCAGCTCGGCTACGCCTTCGAGGTCGTGGTCGCCGAGGTGACCGAGCACGAGGAGGCCTCGACCGATCCGCGCGTCATGGTCGCGCACAATTCCGCCCTGAAGGCCGATTGGGTCGCGGCGCGGTTTCCCGATGCGCTGGTGATCGGGGCCGACACGACGGTGTTCATCGACGGCCACGCGCTGAACAAGCCGCGCGACGGCGCCGAGGCCCGCGCGATGCTGCGCCGGCTGAGCGGCCGGACGCACACGGTGTTCACCGGCTTGGCGTTCCGGCGGTTGGCCGACGGTTTGAAAATCGACGAAGGCATCGCCAGCGAAGTCGATTTCAAGGTCCTCGATGAACCGACGATCGAGGCCTACCTCGCGAAAGTGCACACCCTCGACAAGGCCGGCGGCTACGCGATCCAGGAATCCCCGGAGCTGATCGTCGCCGCATTCCGCGGGTCTTTGACGAACATCGTCGGACTTCCGGTCGAAGCGACGAAACAAATTTTGACGCGCTGCGGTCTGCCGGCATGACTTTTCGTCTTTTCCAGCGTCTCCACCGCCACGCATGAGCTCTTCCTACGCCGCCACCTCCGCCCCTTTGGGGCTGCGCGGCTGGCTGTCGAGGCTCTGGAGCGATCCCGATTCGCGGTCGACGACGATCGGCCTTGCCGGGGTGCTGCTGATCCACGTGCTGCTCTGGCTGCTCGGGCCGATTTTGCTGCGCACCGATCCGATCGTATCCGTGGGGCCGGCGCCGAAGCCGGGCCGGGAGTTCAACATCGAGCTCACCCCCGAGATGTTCGCGAAGGCGCCGCCGAAGCCGCCGGAGCCGTTCAAGTTCGTCGAAACGAATCCCGAGGCGCCGGAAAACACGCCCGACAGGACCAGCAATTTTGCCGCCCAGAACCAGCAGGTGGCGCAGGAAAAACCCACGCCCGAAGGCAAAAGCGACCGGCCCGCCCTCGAGGGCCAGAAGGACCGCGAGTCCAACCAGATCGTCAGCGGCCAACTGGTCCGCCCGGTCGAGCACGTCGAGGCCGTGCCGCCCGCCCCGGAAACGCCGCCGCAGGAACAGACCGTCGCCGCCCAGCAGCGCGCGGAGCAGAATCCGTTGACCGGATTCGAAAAGAAGGAAGGCGAAAACACGGACGCCGTCGGAACCAATTTTTCGCCGAACAAAGACAACATCCGTCCGATTCCCGAGCGCATCGACGGCGCGAAGAATATCCCGCTGATCCAGGACGCGCTCGCCAACCAGCCCGCGATCGACCGCAACCGCCCGCGCCCGCGGCCGCAGATCACGCAGACGATCAAGAGCCGCCCCGCGATTTTGTCGGAAAACAAATTCGGCACGCAGAACATCGGCAACATCGCCGTCGACGCCAAGTGGAGCAATTACGGCGCCTACCTGCAGCGCATGATCGACACGGTGCAGATCCAGTGGGAACGCATCCTCGTCGAGTGGAAGGCCAATCCGGCCTCGGGCAGTTCCGTGACCGTGAAGTTCGTCCTCGATGACGAAGGCAAGATCGCGCGCATCATCGGCGTGGAATCGACCGCCAACGACACGGCCAAGCGCGCCTGCATCAGCGGCATCACCGACCGCGCCCCCTACGGGCCCTGGACCGAGGATATGAAGGCCGTCCTCGGCAACCAGCAGGAGATGACGTTCACGTTCTACTACCAGTGAGCGCGCGAGGTTTGCGGGAGTGAGTGCCGGCGACGAAAAATTCTGGGCGGAACTGCCGCTCGGCCGCGGCGTGGCGCTGTTGCAACGCGACGCCCAGGGCCTCGCGGCCTTCGGCAAACCCGCCGGCGTGCTCTCGCATCCGAACGAGCCGGCCGACGAGCCGCGCGCGCTCCTCACCGCGCGCTACGTGCTCGACGGCGAATTTTTCGAATGGCGCACCGAAGCGGGCGAAACGCGCCGGCTCTGGCTGCTCAACCGGCTCGATTCCGCAACCTCCGGCGTGATCCTCGCCGCCGCGACCGAAAAGTTGGCCGGCGAGATCCGCGCGCAGTTCAAGCGCAAGCAGGTGCGCAAAGTTTACCACGCACTCGTCTTCGGGGCGCCGCGCCAGCCGCTGGAATTGTGGCGCGACTTGCTCGCCGTCGACAAATCCGGTGGCCGGATCCGCACGAACGCGAGCGCCGGCCACGTGCCGGCCGAGAGCCAAATGACGTTGGTCCGCCCCGGGCGCCGCGAGCCGCGCGTGACGTTGGTCAAACTGGAACCGCGCACCGGCCGCAGCCACCAGTTGCGCGTGCAGTGCGCGAAGCGCTTCCTGCCCATCGTCGGCGACCAGACCTACGGCAATTTCCCGGCCAACCGCGCCTTTGCCAAGATCGCCGGGACGAAACGGCTGTTCCTGCATTCGATGGAGACGGCCTTCGACTACGAGTACGGCGGCCGCACGGTGCACTTCGCGGCCCGGGCGCCGCTGCCGCCCGAGTTCGAGAAGTTCCTTTGACAGGTCCCCGGGATTCGGCGGAATCCGTCGGGTTCCCCGCGCCATGATCCTGCCGAAAACCAACCGTCTCACGCCCGAGCAACTGAACGAAGTCACCGCCATCGTGGCGGAGTTCGGCTGCAAGATCCAACCGATCATCGGCGCGGTGCGGACGATCTACGCGATCGTGGGCGACGAACGCGACGAGCTCATGATCAACCGGCTCGAGGGCCTGGACTACGTCGACCGCATCGACCGGATCCAGTCGCCGTTCAAGCTGATGGACAAACGGTCCGATCTCGCGAGCCACCGGATCAAGCTCGGCGGCATCGTGCTCGGGGAGGAACTGTTCGTCGTCGCCGGCGCCTGCACGATCGACCCGAAGAATCCGAATTACTTCTACGAGACCGCCCACGCCGTGAAAGAAGCCGGCGCCCACGCGATCCGCGGCGGCGTCTGGAAGCCGCGCACGAATCCGTACACGTTCCAAGGCGACACCAAGTCGCTCGATATCCTCATGGAGGCCTCGCGCCGCACCGGCCTGCCGGTCGACACCGAGGTCATGGAAGAGGCGCACATCAAACTGGCTCTCGACGCCGGCGTCTGCTGCCTGCAGATCGGCGCCCGCAACGCGCTCAACTACTCGCTCCTCCGCGCCGTCGGCAAAGCCATCGCGGAACGCGAAACCGCCGTGCTGCTGAAACGCAGCATCCACATGGGCCCGATCAGCGAGTTCATCTCCGCCGCCGAATACATCGCGGCCTTCGGCAACCCCAACGTCATCCTTTGTCCGCGCGGCACGACGCCGACGATCGACGGCTACCGCAATCATCCCGACGAAAGCATCACGCCGCTGCTCAAGGAAAAGACCTGGGCCCCCGTCGTCGTCGATCCTTCGCACTCCGTCGGGAAAGCCGCGTACGTGCCCGCCTGCGCGCTCGCCGCCGTCGCCTACGGCGCCGACGGTCTCTGCATCGAGGCGCACGTCGAACCTGCAAAGGGTATCGGCGACGATCCCAAGCAGGCGCTCACGCCGCCCGTGCTCGCCGAGACGATCCGCCAGGCCAAACAACTCTGGCAACTGCGGCGCGGTGGAATTGAGGCAAAGAAATAGTTGACGAGGGATTAGGCGGTGGCCACGTGTGGCCACATGAAGAAATCAAAACGCGTTTTGGGGGCGCGGGCCTTGGCTTTGCCGGGCTCGGGGCTCGTCGAGGAAGCTTCGCCGTTGCGGCGGCGCACCGAGGTTTCGGTCCGGGAAGCCAAGGACCAGTTGTCGAGCCTGCTGCAGCGCGCGGCCGAAGGGGAAGAGATCGTCATCACCTCGGACGGCGAGCCGAAGGCCATGCTCGTGCGGCACCGTCCGACGGCCGGCGGCAAGCCGTGGCAGTCGCTGGCGACCTTCCGCGCCGGTCTGCCGATGACGCCCGATTCGACGGAGATGCTCCGGCAAGGGCGCGACAGCGGGTACTGAGATGTACATCGATACGTCGGTGTTCGTGAAGCTGTACACGCGCGAGCCGGACTCGGCCGATTGCGAGAAGGTCGTGGCCGGGCACCGGCTCGTGTCGTCCGAGTTGCTCTACACCGAGTTGTGGTCGGCGCTGCTCGCCAAGGAGCGGCACGGCCACCTCACACCCGAGGCCCGGCAACGGGTTTGGCAACTCTTCGAAATCCACCTGCTCGAGGACGCCGTCGAATTGATCGAACTCGACGGCGTCGTCGTGCGCGAGGCGGCCGAGATGATCGCGCGCGTGCACCCGATGGTG
>NEUS01000148.1 GCA_002288455.1 Opitutia bacterium Tous-C1TDCM | reverse complement strand
TTGGGAAATTGGGAAATTGGGAAATTGGGAAATTGGGAAATTGGGAAATTGGGAAATTGGGAAATTGGGAAATTGGGAAATTGGGAAATTGGGAAATTGGGAAATTGGGAAATTGGGAAATTGTCGGGGGGCGCAGAGCGAAACGGCGGAAAAGGGCAAAGCGGGAATTGCGTTTTTCCAACTTGGGAAAACGCAACCCGTGCGAGCGGCCGTGGTGGTTTCCCTCCGCTCGCTCACGCTCGCTGCGACGGAAAATGCGATTTTCCGAGGTTCCGTCGTGCCGCTCGCTGCGGCACTCAACCCAGGGCTTCGGCGAGGGAGGCGATGATGTCCTCGGCGGGTTCGGTGCCGCAGCAGAGGCGCAGGAGATCGGGGTCGAGTTTGCTCGCGGCGAGTTCGGCGAGGCCGGCGGGCGTCGTCACGAGGTCGTAGTGCGCGAGGTACATGAAGGGACAGATGAGCGTCGTCTTCATGCCGAAGCTCGGGCCTTTCGGGAGGCGGAGGCGGTCGTAGAACGGATCCATCGGTCCGCGCAGCGTGAAGGAAATCATGCCGCCGGTGGCGTCGGGCCGGCGCGCGAGGCGGAGGTAGTGGGCGCGCGAGTCGGGCTGGAGGGCCCAGTAGACATGGGCGATTTTCGGATGCGCGGAGAGGAAGGCGGCGACGCGGGCGGTGGTGGCGTCGATGCGCGCGAGCACGGTTTCCGTTTCCCGGATTTCGAAGGCGAGGCGGGCGAGGTCGCGCGGGTAGACGGGCTCGAGTTCCGCGGCGACGCGGCGGCGGAGTTCCGCGGCATCGGGGCCGGTGGGATTGATCGCGACGAGGCCGGCGGTGAGATCGCCTTCGCTGGCGGTGTACTTCGTGAGGCTGGTGGCGACGACGTCGCAGTGCGGGAGCACGTCGACGCTGAAGACGGAGGCGACGGAGGGATCGACGATGAAGTGGGCGCCGTGCCGGCGGCAAAGTTCCGACAGCGCGGGGATGTCGGGGGTCTGGATGAGCGGATTGGTCGGCAGTTCGGCGACGATGCCGGCGATGCGGGCGCCGTGTTTCGCGAAGATGCGGGCGATGCCTTCGAGATCGAGCGGGTCGCGGAGGTAGACGTAGTCGGCGGGGGTGGCGGTGAAGCGTTTGAGCAGCGCGATGGTGTCGAGGTAGAGCCAGCCGAGCTGGAGCCAGACGGTGCGGCCGCGGGCGGCCTGGATTTCGGCGGCGGCGCGGAAGGCGGCGTGGACGGCGTTCATGCCGCAGCCGGCGAGGAGGAGATCGGCGTCGGCCGTGCCGGGCAGCGCGCGGCGGAGAGCGGCGCGGATCTCGGCGGGGGCGTCGCCGGACGAAACCGTTTCCGCGAACGCGGCGGGGACGAGACCGAGGCGCACGAGATGGTCCTCGGCTTCGCGGGAGGAGAGGAAGCCGCCGACGTTTTGGAGAAAGGTCTTGGCGCGGGCGGCGGGGGCGGCGGCCTTGGCGTGGGCGACGCCGGAGAGACCGTCGCGGGAAAACGCGGCCGCGGCGGCGGCGGGAAATTGGTCTTGGAGGAACGAGGCCAGCGCGTGGCTGAGGCGCGGCGAAGTCGTGAGCCAGAGGGTGCGGTCGTGCAGTTCGGGGACGGTGGCGACGAAGTGGGCGGCGAGCTGTTTGGCGAAGGGATGGACGACGAAGCGCGGGTAGCCGGACGACAGCCGGTCCATGACGGCGGGGTCTTTTTCCTCGTAGCCGCGGACGGCGGACATCGTCGGCAGGCTGCACGACACGGCGTGCGGGCTGGGCGGGATGCGTTGACCGAGCGGCAGATGTTGGAAGGCGGACATGGCGCGAAGCGGGGACAGAGCCTTCGCGGCGCGGTCCCGGTTGGCAACGGGAACGTGTGTCCCGTGCGTCATGCCGCCGCGCGGCGCCGCAGGGTGCGGCCGCGGAGGGCGTTTACGGCGCCTTGGCCGGTTCTTTGACCTCGATCATTTCGCCGATTTTCACTTCGGCGCGGGTGTCGGAGTAGACCTGCAGGCCGCGGGTGGTTTCGCCGAAGTAGGGCGTGGCGTTGCGGATGAGGGTGGCGGCGAGGTCGGAGAAACGCTGTTTCGATTCCTTGGGGGCGGAGACGAAGGTGGTCCAGAGGCGGCGGGCGGCTTTGCCGTCTTTCTTGAGTTCCTGGTAGTCGAAGGCGTCGACGACGATGAGGTGGAAGTCGCGGGTGGAGCCGTATTCGGAAAGACCGACGGCGCCTTGGGAGCCGGCGCCGGGCTGGAGCGTGCCTTGGGTGGAGGCGGCGCCGGCGCTGCTGCGGCCGCCGCCGATGGAGAAGGAGTTGGGGTTGGCGCTGTTCTCGGAGAGGGTGGAGTAGGCTTCGTCGTTGCCGCCGGCGCGACGTTCCCAAACGCGGTCGCCGCCGAGGTTTTGCAGGCCGCGGCCCTTGGCCCGCGGCTCCATGCCGTCGCTCCAGGTGAGATCGTCGGTCCGGACGGTCGGCAGCCGCCACGGGCGGGTGCCGAAGTGCACGCGGAGGACGAGGGTAACTTTGGCGGGGTCGCGGATGATGCCCTGGGCGTCGGCGGCGTTGACGTAGTTGCGTTTGGCCAAGGCGGCCGTGAGGAGGGCGGTGACTTCCTCGAAGGTGAGATCGGAATCGGAGATTTCGCCGGGCATGAAAACGTAGTGCTGGGGCGAGGCCGCCGGCCGGAGGGCGGGCGTGTCGGGATTGGTGGCGGCCCTTTCGCCTTCGATGGCGCGGATGAGATCGCCGCGGTCGGTGTTGCGGTAGTTGGCGGACGAGACGGACACCGGGGCGAAGCCCTTGATCTTGGCGGCGTCGTCCGCCGCGACGACGGCGAGCGGCAGGCCGCAGCAGACGAGGGCGGGGGCGAGGAGGCGGGAGAGGAACGAGGACATGGGTGTGGGAAGGCCGGGGAACGTGGCCGGGGTCGGCCGGAAAGCGAGCGATTCAGGATGAGCGGTCGGAGGCGCGGTCGGCCGGCGCGCGGGCAAATAACGGATTGCGGACCTGCGGCGCGGCTTTGGTAACGTGAGGGCGATGAAATTGGTTTCCTGGAATGTGAACGGGGTGCGGGCGGCTTTGGGCAAGGGCCTGCTGGAATGGATGGAGGCGGGCCGGGCCGACGTGATTTGCCTGCAGGAAGTGAAGGCGACGGCGGGGGACGTGCAGCACGTGGTGTGGCCGAAGGGCTACGAGGTGGTGTGGAATGCGGCGCAGAAAAAGGGCTACAGCGGGACGGCGTTGTTCACGAAGCGGCGGCCGTTGGCGGTGCAGCTCGGGATCGGTTCGCCGGAGCACGATGCGGAAGGCCGGGCGGTGACGGCGGAGTTCGACGACTGTTTTGTGATCGGGGTGTACGTGCCGAATGCGCAGCCGGAGCTCGCGCGGATCGGGTTCCGGCAGGCGTGGGACCGGGCGCTGCTGGCGTACGCGAAGAAGTTGGAGAAACGGAAGCCGGTGCTGTTTTGCGGGGATCTCAACGTGGCCCACGAGGAAATCGACTTGGCGCGGCCGAAGGAGAACGTGGGCAATCCGGGATTTTCCGACGAAGAGCGGACGGGCTTCCGCGATTTTCTGGCGGCCGGTTTTGTCGATACGTTCCGGCATTTCGAAAAAGGGCCGGGTCACTACAGCTGGTGGACCTACCGGGCCGGAGCGCGCGAGCGGAACATCGGGTGGCGGATCGACTATGTGATGGCCAGCGGTGTGCTTAAACCCCGGCTCAAGCGGGCGTGGATCGAGCCGCACGTCCTCGGCAGCGACCACTGCCCGGTGGGCGTCGAAGTGAAATGATGCGCCGGCCGATAAATTTTGCTGCGCAGGGCCCCGGCCCTGCCCACGCTTCCGGCCCCTTTCCTACTTCCCCATGAAATTCCTGCTCAAACTTGTCGCCGGGCTGGCGGCGTTGGTGCTCCTGGCGGCGGCGATCAGTTTTCTCCTGCCGAACACCTATACGGTTGAGCGGACGGTGGTGATCAAGGCGAAGCCGGAAACGGTTTTCGGGATGTTCGGCGATCTCCGGCGCTGGAAGGACTGGGGTGCTTGGCACGAGAAGGATCCGGCGATGAAGATGAGCTTTTCCGAAAAGACCACGGGCGTCGGCGCGTGGAGTGCCTGGGAAAGCGTTTCCCAGGGCAACGGGAAGATGACTTTCGAGGTTTACGAGGTGCCGAAGCGCGTCGCCTACAAACTTGAATTCCCCGACATGGGCATGTCGTCCTGGGGAACGTTGACCCTCGAGAACGCCGACGGCGGCGGCACGAAGGTCGTGTGGGTCGATGCGGGCGAACTCGGCATGAATCCGGTGCACCGCTGGTTCGGGCTGTTTCTCGACGGCATGATCGGCCCCGATTTCGAGCACGGCTTGCAGAAGATGAAGAGCCTCGCCGAAAAAGCGGCGCCATGAGTCCGGCGGCCGGCATGGAGTTGAAAGCTCTGATGCTGGCGGCGCCGCCGCTGACCTTGGCGGTGGCGGAAAGCATGACCTGCGGCGGGGTGCAGGCGCGGATCGGCGCGATTTCCGGCGCGTCGACGTTTTTCCTCGGCGGCCTCACGGCGTACACGCTCGACGAAAAAGTGAAATTGCTCGGCGTCGACCGGCGCGAGGCCCGGCGCGTGAATTGCGTTTCCGCCGAGGTGGCCGCGGCCATGGCGACGGGTGTGGGCCGGTTGTTCGGGAGCGACATCGGCATCGCGACCACCGGCTATGCGGAACCGGATCCCGCGCGGGGAGTGATGGAGCCGATGGCGTGGTGGGCGGTGGTGCGGCGCGGGCCGCGCGGCCGGATTTTGGGAGAATGGACCGGCCGAGTCGAATGCCCTGGGGCGACGCGAACGGATGCGCAGGCGTTCGTGGCGGAGGCGGTGTTGGCGGCGCTGGCCGAGGCGCTGAAGCGCGGCCGCGGCCGCGCGGTTGAAAGTTGAAGGAGGCGGAATGGCCGCAACGAGGCGCGCGGGACGCGCAAGGCGCGGGATCTCGTGCGGGTGAGGCGTGCGCTTTCGCGGCTCTCAACTCTCAACTCCGGACTTTTTGCTCCCGGCTCAGGTCAGCGTGTTCTGGAAAAATTCGATCAGCTCGCCGCTGGGGCCGAGGCAGAAAAAGAGCCGGACGGGAATGTCGCCGCGGCCGTTGGTCGTGGGGATGACGACGTCCTTGGGCTCGACCGTGATCGTGGCGCCGAAGGCGCGCACGCGGGCGGCGACGGCGTCGAGGTCGGCGGTGCGGAACGCGAAATGCGCGACGGCGCCGTCGGGTGCGGCCGGGTAATCCGGGTCGTCGAAGAGTTCGAGGTAGTTGCCGTCGCCCGTATCCAGCATGGCCGCACGCCGGCCGGTGGCGCGGAGGGGCCAGGCGACTTTTTCAACGCAGCCGAGGACGTCGCGGTAGAAAGCGAGGGAGCGGTCCCAGTCGCGCGTGCGGATGCACACGTGGTGGAAACCGGAAATCGGGGCGGCCATGGCGGCCGGACTCAGGGTGCGTACTTGCGCACCAGATTCATGAGCGGACGGACTTCGGCGGGCGGCTGGACCCAGTCGCTGTAGAGCAACTCGGGCAGCGTGTAGTTCGTGTTGTAGAGGGCGAAGTTCGCCTTGTCGTCGCGCGAGAGGTGGCCGGCCTTGACGGTGGCGCCGGCGAAGAGGCCGGTGGTCTTGGTGTAGGCGAGCAGCGGGGTGCGGAGCAGTTCCTCGTTGTTGCGTTCGGCTTCGGCGGCTTTGGGGCCGGCGACGGCCTTGGCGTCGACGCCGATGTTGAAGCGCTGTTTGAAGAGGATGCGCGGCGTGTTTTCGTCCGTGATGATGTAGATGCTTTCGAGGGCCTTGGCGCCGAGCTGGAAGCCGAGGCTGGCTTCGCCGGCGTTGATCAGGACGGGGAGGCTCCAGCCGCCGGGTTTGCGCACCATAATGACGCCGTAGCCGTCCTGCACGCCGAGGAGAATGCCGGCCTTGAATTGGTTCAGGATGATGATTGCCTTGGCGCGTTGCCAGACGGTGGGCGGGATCGCGAGGTCGCGGTTCTGCTGGAACTCCTGCAAAATGGCCTCGCAGGTCTCGACGCGGGCGACGAGGTCGGCACGGGTCGGCGCGGCGCGCAAAAGCGCAGGGCCGAGCAGCGCGACGAGGGACAGGAGGAGGAGTTTCTTCATGGCGGAGCGGAAAGACAAAAGTGGCGCGCAGTGTAGGCACGCGTCCGCGCCGTTGGAAAGCGTGGATTGAAAGGGGTTCCCGGCGGGGCGCAGGTTGCGCGGTGTCAGTCCAGGCCGCGGGCGGCGACCTCGTCTTCATCCCAGCCGAGAAAGTGCCCGAGCTCGTGCAGGTAGGTGAGGCGGACTTCGTCGCGGAAGATTTCGACGTCGCCTTCGGCAAAGTCCCAGAGGTTTTCCAGGTAGAGCAAAATCTGGGGCGGCGCGGGTTGGTCGTGCGAGAGTTCGGTGCCGTGGGCGGCGCCGGTGAAGAGGCCGAGGATGTCGGGCTCGAAGCCCTCGGCGAGGACATCGTCGGCGGGCAGGGCCTCGTAGTGCACGGGGACGTGGCGGGCGAGGGCGCGGATCTCCGCAGGCAGGCCGCGCTGGGCGGCGCCGACGACATCGGCGGCCAGCTTGGTCAGGCGGGTGAGGTCGGAATCGGCCATGGTTGGCTGCAGGGTGAAACGTGAAAGTTGAAAGGTGAAAGCCGGAGGGCGCAGCGCGGGCGGAGCCGTTTTCCGAACTCAGGCGCGGTTTTCGGCGGAGACTTCGAGCCGCTCGAATTGTTGGCCGAGCAGCCAGATGCCGCACCAGACTTCGGCGACGAGAATCACGAGGACGGCGAGGGCGGTGAGACAGACGGCGGCGACGGCGCCGACGAGCCATTGGAAAATGAAGACGAGGGCGGCCCCGAGCGCGGCCGCGGGCAGCAGGGCGACCAGCATCGTGAGCAGTTGGGCAAAGAAAAAGATCATGCGTTGGCCGATCATTTCCGGGCCGCCGCCGCGGGTGCGGCTGGCTTGGAACCAACCCGGGAAGACGAGGGCGGCGGCGTTGGGGACGAGCAATTGCAGGGCGGCGAGGGCGGGGGCGAGCAGGGCGAGCGATACGGTGACGGCGGCCCGCAGGCCGGGCGTCAGCCACGCCATGCGGTCCGAGGTGGGCTGGAAGGTCAGGCCGGAGGCCAGCAAGGTCAGCCAGAGGATGCCGGTGAGGATCACCGTGGGGGCGAGCAACTCGCCGAGGACGACCTGCCAGCCGGCGAGCGGGTAGGTTTTGAGAATATCGGCGTTGGCCAGGTCGCTGCGGATATCCTGCCGCGCGAATTGCGGGCCGACGATCAGCGTGTAGGCGGCGAACATCACGGCCATGGCGCCGATGCCGGGCAAAATGAGCCGGGCGGAAGGTTGGCGTTCGGCCCAGAGGGCGGCGACGACGATGACGGCGGCGGAGCCGAGGAACACGCGGCCGGTGAAATACGGCCAGGTGGAGAGCAGGTTTTTCCAGAGAAACGCGAACTCGGGCCGGCCCGTGCCGGCGAGGACGAACGGCGGCCGTTGCGGTTTCGCGTCGGCGGCGCCGCGCGTCGATTGGCCGGAGCGCCACGCGGCGATGCGGGCGGCGCGTTTCTGCGCGGCGTCGACGGAGGAATCCTCGAAAGCCGAGACGGCGCGCATGACCCAGTAGTAGTGGAGCGCGAGCACGGCGACGGCAGGCCCGAGGGCGAGGAAGAAGCCGGCCGCATCGGGCGCGAGGAAGGGGCCGACGATGAACCGGAAAGGCCACAGCAGCCAGGTGAGCGGGGCGGTGCCGCCGAGGGCGAGCAGCCAATCCGTGACGGGGCGCAGATCCGGGTCGGCGCCCGGGGCGGCGGGCGGGGTGCCGGCCGGCATCCGCCAGACGGTGAAGGCGATGACGGCGCCGACGGCCGCCAGCACGGCGACGCGGCGCGGCCAGAGGCCGAGGCCGCGGTCGGCGAGGCGGGTGAGGGTGAAGCGGGCGCCGTTGAGATGGAGATTGAGGGCGGAGAAAACGAACCACCAGCCGAGGGCGTGGGTGAGGGCGTTGCCGCCGAGGAACGTCCAGCGGTGCGAGAACAGCATCATGATCGTCGCGCCCGCGAGGCTGCGAAACTGGGTGCTGAGCAATTGGAAATGCACGAGGCCGCGGCGCGTAATGGGCGCGGGAAACAGGAACGCGATTTCCGCTTCCGAAAAGCCAAGGGCGGCGCGCTCCGTCGGAATCACCCACATCAACGTGAAGAAAACGAGCAGGGCCAGGGCGCCGATGGCGGTGCTGAGCGGCACCCAATCGGCGGGCAGCAGCACAGAGGTGCCGGCGGCGGCTTCGGCGAAGGCGAGGGCCTCGCCGGGGCCGGGCCGCGGGACGCCGACGGCGCCCATCGGGCGGAAAAAGAAAAACCAGAGGTAGGCGAAACCGACGATCGCGCCGATCAGGTACTTGGGTTGGCGCAACCGGCGCAGGCGCGAGAGCAGCCAGTTCCGGAAGGACGTGAGCCGCAGGTAGAGGAGGGCGCCGAGCATCGGAGGCGGCAACGGGCGGACCGCGGCGTCAGTTTTCCGAGCCGCCCGTGGCGCGGATGAAAATTTCCTCGAGGCTGACGGCGGTTTCGCCGGCGCTGAAACGGGCGGCGACTTCGGCGAGGGTGCCGTCGGCGATCTTTTCCCCTTTCTTCAAGATGAGGACATGGGAGCAGACTTCCTCGAGCAGGTGCAGCAGGTGCGAGCTGAGCACGATGGTGGCGCCGTCGCGGGCGCGTTGCAAAATGGAGTTCTTCATCCGGCGGATGCCGAGCGGATCGAGGCCGGTGAGCGGTTCGTCGAAGAACATCACCTGCGGGGCGTGCAAGAGGCCGCAGGCGATCGCGAGTTTCTGTTTCATGCCGCGGGAAAGTTCGCCGGGGAGGCGGTCGGCTTTGTCCGCGATTTCGAATTCCTCGAGCAGCGGCTGCGCGCGGGCCGCGTGGTCGGCGACGCCGTAGATGCGGGCGACGAAGTTCAGGTGCTGGCGCACCGTGAGGTAGTCGAAGAGCCGGGGCTCGTCGGGGAAGAAGGCGAGTTTGCGTTTGGCGGCGACGGGATCGGCGGCGAGATCGTGGCCGGCGATGCGGAGGGTGCCGGAGGTGGCGGGGATGATGCCGGCGAGGCAGCGCAACGTGCTGGTTTTGCCGGCGCCGTTCGGGCCCACGAGGCCGAGCACTTCCCCGGGCCGGACGACGAGCGACAGCTCCCGGACCGCGGTGAAGGTGCCGTAGCGTTTGCAGAGGGATTCGGCCTCGATCATGCGGGCGGGACGGTGCGGGCGGTAGCCGAGGCCGGCAAGCTCCGTGCAGATTTCGCGCAACTCCTGCCCGACCGCAGCGTCTAGTCCCGGTGTCCGGTCCATCGGCCGGGCGATTTTCAACCCTCCCCGAACCCCGTTTGAATCCCATGAATATCCGCAAGCTTCTCGTTTCCGCGATCGCCGTCGGCGCCCTCGCTTCCACCACGCTCCTGCAGGCCCAGGAACAAAAGAAGGGCAAAGGCGGCGGCGGCCGGGGCGGCATGGGCAGCCCGGAACAGATGGTCCAGCGCCTCGACGAGGCCGTGCAACTCACCGCCGAACAGAAGACGAAGATCACCGCGATCTACGCGAAATCCCGCGAGAAGATGCAGGCGCTCCCCGAGGACCAGCGCATGGAAAAGGGCCGCGAGATCATGGCTTCCATCCGCACGGAAGTCCGCGCCGTGCTCACCGCCGAACAGCAGAAGAAGTTCGACGAGATGACTCCCGGCCGCGGCCAGGGCGGTCAGGGCAAGAAGAAGAACCAATAAGGTTCCACGAATTGTCAGGGGTTGGTTTCAGTAGCCGCCGCGGATCGCAGCCCGCGGCGGCATTTTTTTGCCCGGATCCGGGCGGCCGCGGCGCGGCGGATTGCTTTGATTTCGACACCGCCGGCGCGGCCCGCAGCGTGCGCGCATGCCGGACCAGCGACGCGTGATTATCCTCGGGGGCGGAGCCGCGGGCTTTTTCGCCGCGATTGCCTGCGCCGAAACCCTCGGGGCCGCCGGGACCGTCACGCTGTACGAAACCACCGCGCATCCGCTGGCCAAGGTGCGCGTCTCGGGCGGCGGCCGTTGCAACGTGACGCACGCCTGCTTCGAACCGCGGGAATTGGCGAAACGGTATCCGCGCGGCGGCCGCGAATTGCTCGGGGCGTTTCACCGTTTCCAACCGCGCGACATGATCGCGTGGCTCGCGGAGCGGGGCGTGGAAACGAAAACCGAGGCCGACGGCCGCATGTTTCCGCTCACGGACGATTCCGCGACGATCGTCGAGTGCCTGACGGCCGCGGCGGCCAAGGCCGGCGTCGCCGTGGTCACGAGCATGGGGGTGCGGAAAATCGAGCGCGTCGGCCGCGAGGGCGGCGCGCCGGATTTCTGGGTGACGCTGACCGACGGCACCGGCGTGCGCGCGGACCGCGTGCTGATCGCGACGGGCGGCAACCGTTCCTCGGCCGGTTTCACGATCGCCGAAGCGCTGGGCCACGCGATCGAGCCGCTGGTGCCGTCGCTGTTCACGTTCCACATCGACGATGCGCGGCTGATCGGGCTTTCCGGCGTGGCGATGGAAAACGCGGCGGTCGCGGTGCCCGGGACGAAGTTGAAGGAAAGCGGACCGCTGCTGGTCACGCATTGGGGCCTGAGCGGGCCGGCGATTCTCAAACTTTCGGCGTGGGGCGCGCGGGAGTTGGCGGGAAGGAATTACGAATTTCCGCTGACGGTGAACTTTGCGCCGCCGCACGGGCGCGATTCGCTCGTCCGCGAATTGGCCGCCGTGCGCGAAAAAAATCCGCGGAAGCAAATCACGACGTGGAGTCCGTTGCCGATGCCGCAGCGCCTTTGGGAACGGCTCGTGACCTCGGCCGGGATCGCGGCGACGACGCCGTGGAGCAGCGTGAGCAACGCGGCGTTGGCGACGTTGGCGGCGCAGTTGACGGCGGCGGAAGTGAAGGTCGTGGGCAAGAGCCTCTTCAAAGACGAATTCGTGACCTGCGGCGGCGTGCGTTTGAGCGAGGTCGATTTTCGCACGATGGAGAGCCGCATCTGCCCGGGCCTGCACTTCGCGGGCGAGGTGCTGGACATCGACGGCGTCACGGGCGGTTTCAATTTCCAAGC
>NEUS01000147.1 GCA_002288455.1 Opitutia bacterium Tous-C1TDCM | reverse complement strand
CTGCCCGCGCCGACGCAGTTCCTGATCGATCTCTCCGACTTCATGAAGGCCTACTGGTGGGCCATCGCCCTCGGCTGCTACGCCGCCTGGTGGGGCCTGGGCAAGTTCACCGCCACGCCCAACGGCCGCCGCACCAAGGATCACTTCCTCGTCCGCGCGCCGATCTTCGGCAACTTGATCCACAAGATTGCGCTTTCCCGTTTCTGCCGCACCTACGCGACCCTGATCCGCTCCGGCGTGCCGATTTTGCGCACCCTCGAAATCGTCTCGGCCGCCTCCGGCAAGGTCCAGATCGAGGATGCCTGCGAGGAAATCGCCAAACACGTCAGCCAAGGCGGCCAGGTCTCCGAGATTCTCGCCTCGAATCCCTTCTTCCCGCCGATGATGAAGCACATGGTGAAGGCCGGTGAATCCACCGGCAACGTCGACGGCATGATGAACAAGATCGCCGATTTCTACGACGTGGAGTGCGAGGCGACGGTCGCCGCGCTCACTTCCCTCATCGAGCCGATGCTCATCGTGTTCCTCGGCATCGTCGTCGGCGGCATCGTCATGGCGATGTTCCTCCCGATCTTCCAGCTGGGTGCGGTCGCTGGCGGCATGCAGTAAACCGGCCGCGGCGCGGGTGGTTTGACATCGCGTCCCCCGTTCCGGAACGTCGCCGGCTCCGTTTTTCCGCCCCATGCCTTCCGTTCTCATCGTCGACGACCTCGTCTCCATCCACGAGATGCTGGAGGCGGTCATCCAGCCGACGGGTTTCGCGACCTCGTTCGCGACGGACGGCGAGAAAGCCCTCGTCCGCTACAAGGCCGAGAAATTCGACCTCGTCCTGGCCGACATCGACATGAAGCCGATGGACGGCATCACGCTGCTGAAACAGCTGAAGCTGTACGACCCCAACTGCGTCGTCGTGATCATGACGGCCTACGCCTCCACCGAGAGTGCGGTCCAGGCCCTGAAGTACGGCGCCTTCGATTACCTGCAGAAACCGTTCCGCGTCGACGAGCTGATCGCGACGCTGCGACGGGGATTGGAATTCCGGAAATTCCAGGCCGAGCGCCTCGGCGCCGGAATGGTGCCCGCCGCCAAATCGGCCGACATCGATTCGCGGCTTGTCGGCAAGAGCCCGAAAATCACCAAGCTCATCGCGCAGGTGAAGAAACTCGCCACCGTCCGCACGCCCGTGCTGCTGATCGGCGAAAACGGCACCGGCAAGAGCGCGGTGGCCGAGATTCTCCACGGCGCGAGCGGCACGCCCGATTCGGCGCTCGTGCGCATCGACTGTTCGCTCAGCTCGGAGGCCAATTTCCGCGCCGGCCTGCTCGGCGAAAACGGCGAGGGCGGCGCCTGGGTCAAACAGGCCAAGAACGGCACCTTGTTTCTCCAGCACCTGCAATGCCTCGGCGTGCCGGTGCAAAAGGAACTCGTCAGCGTGCTGCGCAACACGGCCCATGGCTTCCGGCTCGTCTGCACCACGAGCGCGGATCTCGAACTCCTGGTCGACGAGGGGAAATTCCACGACGAGCTCTTCTACCGCGTCGCGTCTTTGCCTCTGCAGATGCCGCCGCTGCGGGAGCGCCGCGAGGATATCCCGCTGCTGGTGAAGAGCTATTCGATCCAGGCCGCCAACCCGCTTTTCGACGCCAACCTGATCGAGTTCACCGACGATGCGATGGCCGTGCTCCAAGCCTACCACTGGCCGGGCAACTTGATCGAGCTCGTGCAGGTCGTGACCAAGATCGCGGGCACGACGGAATCGCGGGTGGTGACGTCGCAGCAATTGCCGCTGCGCCTGCGCGAATTGAAACATTGGCCCTCGCTGGCCGAGTATCTGGTCGGCCAGGAAAAGCAGTACATCGACCTCGTGCTCCACGCCTGCCGCGACGACAAGGCCGCCGCCGCCAAGGTGCTCGGCATCGACGTCGCGAAAATCGGCTGACAGCGCGCCGCGGACGCGGCGCGCGGTTGAAAGTTGAAAGTGCCAAGTTGAAAGTCGGACTTCGGCAACGCTTCGGCGCCGGTTCGGTCTTTCAACCTTCACCTTTCAACTTGAGTCCGCGCGGCGCCGCGGCGCCGCACTAGCGCGCGAAAACCAAGATCGTCGAGGCGGCGCAAATCGCGACGTGCTGGCGGCCGTCGAGCTCGAAGGTCACCGGATTTGCCATGATCGAGCCGCCGGCCTGGAAGCGCCACCGCGGTTCGCCGCTTTTGGCGTCGAGGGCGAAGAACCAACCTTCGCGGCTGCCGCCGAAAACCAAGCCGCCCGCCGTCGACATCAGGCCCGCCATCGAGGCCGTGTTGAGCGGGAATTCCCAGCGCAGCTGCCCGGTGCGGAAATCGAGCGCCTTCACCACGCTCTGCGGTTCGTTCCCTGCCGGGTTGCGGAAATCGCCGCCGAGGTAAGGCGCGCCGGGCACATAGGGCTGCGGCAGGCGGTAGAAGATGTCGGCGTTGTTCACCGTCGCCTGCACGTAGAATAAACCGTTCGCCGGATCGAAGGTCGGGCTGAACCAATTCGTCGCCCCGCCCATCCCCGGCAGCACCGCGGTGCCGGCCGCGCTTGGGGCGGCCGCGGGATCCGCGATCGGCCGGCCCTGGGCGTCGATGCCGCGGGCCCAGGTCTGCGGGGCAAAGGGCGTGGCGAGGAGGAATTCGCCCGTCTCGCGATCGAGCACGTAGTAGAACGCGTTGCGATTGGCCTGGACGACGAGCCGCCGCGGCCGGCCCCGGAATTCCGCATCGACCAAAACCGGGATCTGGTTCGACGCGCGGTCGTGCAGGTCGTGCGGCGTGTGTTGGAAGTGCCACCTCAACTTCCCGGTGTCGGGATCAAGCGCGAGCAAACTGCAGGAGTAAAGATTGTCGCCGGCGCGGCCGCTGCCGTCGAGGTCCGGGCCGGGATTGCCGGTGCCCCAATAGAGCAGATTGAGCGCGGGATCGAAGGTGCCGGTGACCCACGTGGGCGCGCCGCCGGTTTTCCAGCTGTCGCCGGTCCAGGTGGCGTGGCCCGGTTCGCCGGGACCGGGCACGGTCCAGAAACGCCACGCGCGTTTCCCCGTCGCGGCATCGTAGGCGTCGAGAAATCCGCGGATGCCATATTCGCCGCCGGCAATGCCGACGACGATCTTGTCCTTCACGGCCAGCGGCGCGCCGGTGATCGAGTGGCCGGTCTTGTAGTCGGCGACGACGATGTCCCAGCGCTCGCGGCCCGTGTTCGCATCGAGCGCGACGAGGTGGCAGTCGTAGGTGGCGAGGTAGAGCGTGTCGCCGAGCACGGCGAGGCCGCGGTTCACCGGGCCGCAGCAGCCTTGCACATCGGCGGGCAGGGGCCGCCGGTAAGTCCACAGCGCGCGGCCGGTGCGGCCGTCGATGGCGGTGACGATGTTGGGGCGTTCGGTGACGTAGAGGATGCCGTCGAGGACGAGCGGCGAGCACTCGAGTTTGCCGGCGGCTTCGCGGGCCTGGTAGATCCACTTGGCTTTGAGTTCGCCGACGTTGCCCGGGGTCAATTCCCGCAGCGCCGAGTGGCGGTGGCCGTTGTAGGTACCGGAGTAGGTGAGCCAATTGCCTGGTTCGGCGGCGGCGTTGACGAGACGGGAATACGGCACGTCGACCTGCGCGTGCAGCGGCGCGGCACCGGCCAGCAGGGCGAGCGACGCCGCGGCGTAACGAAAGAGGGGATACGGGCGCGGTTTCATGGGCGGCGCAGGGAAACGAGGAAGGCGACGACGTCGTCGATTTCCGCCGGAGCCAAGAGATCGCCGTAGGCCGGCATGGGGGAGAAGCCGCGGTCCTTGTGCAGGGCGGCGAGGTCGGCTTTGAAGACCGAGTGGATGCGGCCGGAGGCTTCGCGGAGCTGGAGGGAAAACGCATCCTCGTTCAGCCGCACGCCGGCGAGGGTGCGGCCGTCGCGCAGCACGGCCCGGACGAAGAGGAAGTTTTCCGGCAGGCTGACGTCGGAGCGGTAGGGGGTGGCGCTCTGCGGCAGATCGGCGGCGGGTTCGAGCAGGGCGCGGCGCAGGTAGCCGGCGCTGCGGCGTTGGCCGATGCGCGTCAGATCGGGGCCGAAGGCGCCGCCGCGGCCCGCGACGGTGTGGCATGCGGTGCAGCCGCCCTTGGTGGCGAAGAGGTGCGCGCCGCGGGCGGGATCGCCGGGCACGGGTTCGACCGGCAGGCGGCCGAGGGCGCGGACGAAGGCCGCGACCTGCGCGATTTCCGCGGCGCCAAGCTTGGACGCGGGCATTTCCGTGCCGCCGATGCCTTGCGCGATGAGGCGGAGGAGGGCGGGGTCGTCGGCCGCGCGGGGCAGGGCGGGGACGGCGAGGGTGGGGCCCTTGCCGCCCTCGCCCTTGGCGCCGTGGCAAAGCGCGCAGTGGACCTGGAAGAGTTGGGCGCCGGCGGCGAGGTCGGCGGGCGTTCGGGGTAAAACCAGGCCGGCGTCGACGGCGGCCGGGGCGCCGCGGTGCGAGTCTTGGGCCGACAGGGGAGCTGCGGGCGCAAATAAGACACAGAGCGCGAACAGGCCTGGGGCGAGGCGTCGGGGCACGGGCGGACGCTGGGTGGTTTGGCTGCGGGCGGCGAGCCTTCGTCCGCGGGAAAATTGCCCCGCGGGTGCGGCCGGAATGCCGGGGCCGGTGCGCCGGCCGCTTTCCCGCTTGCCGCGCGTTTCCCCGCTCTCAACTCTCGCCGAAATCTACGCTCATGCCCAAGCGCCCTGACCTGAAGTCCATCCTCATCATCGGTGCCGGTCCCATTGTGATCGGCCAGGCTTGCGAGTTCGATTACTCCGGCACCCAGGCCTGCAAGGCGCTCCGGGAGGAAGGCTACCGCGTCATTTTGGTGAATTCCAATCCGGCGACGATCATGACGGATCCGGAATTCGCCGACGTCACCTACATCGAGCCGCTGACGCTCGAGATTTTGGAAAAGATCATCGCAGCGGAACGCCCGTCGGCGCTGCTGCCGACCCTCGGCGGGCAGACGGCGCTGAACCTGTCGATGGAGCTCAACAAGGCCGGCGTGCTGGCCAAGTACGGCGTCGAAATGATCGGCGCCAAGCCCGAGGCGATCACCAAGGGCGAGGACCGCGAAATCTTCAAACAGTGCATGCTCAAGATCGGCCTCGATGTCGCGAAATCGCGCACCGTGAAGTCGATGCAGGAGGCCCGCGAAGCCGCGGACCTGCTCGGCGCCTTTCCGCTGATCATCCGCCCGTCCTTCACGCTCGGCGGTTCCGGCGGCGGCATCGCCTACAACAAAGAGGAATTCGAGCGCATCTGCGCCAACGGCCTCGATCTTTCGCCCGTGCACGAGGTGCTCGTCGAGGAATGTCTGCTCGGCTGGAAGGAGTACGAGATGGAGGTCATGCGGGATCACAAGGACCAGTGCGTCGTGATCTGCTCGATCGAGAATTTCGACCCGATGGGCGTGCACACCGGCGACTCGATCACGGTCGCGCCGGCGATGACGCTGACGGACAAGGAATACCAGGTGATGCGCGACGCCTCGTTCGCCGTCATCCGCGAGATCGGCGTCGAGACCGGCGGTTCCAATATCCAATTTTCCGTCGATCCCGAGACCGGCCGCATGGTCGTGATCGAGATGAACCCGCGCGTGTCGCGTTCCTCGGCCCTGGCCTCGAAGGCCACGGGTTTCCCGATCGCCAAGATCGCGGCCAAGCTCGCCGTCGGCTACTCGCTCGACGAACTGCGCAACGACATCACGCGCCTCACGCCGGCGAGCTTCGAGCCCACGATCGACTACGTGGTGACGAAGATCCCGCGCTTCACGTTCGAGAAATTCCCGCAGGCCGACCCGACGCTGACGTCGGCGATGAAGTCCGTCGGCGAAGCCATGGCCATCGGCCGCACCTTCAAGGAATCGATGCAGAAGTGCCTGCGTTCCCTGGAAATCGGCGCCCGCGGCTTCGGCGGCGGCGGCAAGTACGGCGGCGACGAGCCCGTCGAGGAAAAGGTCATCAACGCCAAGCTCGGCACGCCGAACTCGGAACGCATTTTCTACCTCCGCCACGCCTTCCGCGCCGGCTACACCGTGGAGCGCATCTTCGATCTGACGAAGATCGATCCCTGGTTTTTGCACCAGTTGCGCGAGATCTTCGAGATGGAGAACGACCTCGCGAAGGCGACGCTCGCCTCCGTCGACACCTGGGCTTTCCGCCGCGCGAAGCAGTTCGGTTTCTCGGATGTGCAGCTCGCGCATTTGCTCAAGAGCGACCTCGGCGCCGTGCGCGCCGAGCGGAAAAAACGGGGCATTCAGACGACGTACCGCCTGGTCGACACCTGCGCCGCTGAGTTCGAGGCCTTCACGCCGTATTACTATTCCAGTTACGGCGACGAGAACGAGGTCCTCCCGCCCAAGGGCAAAAAGAAGATCATGATCCTCGGCGGCGGCCCCAACCGCATCGGCCAGGGCATCGAGTTCGACTACTGCTGCGTGCACGCGAGCTTCGCGCTGCGCGAAGCCGGCTTCGAAACGGTGATGGTGAATTCGAATCCCGAGACCGTCTCGACCGATTACGACACCAGCGACCGCCTCTACTTCGAGCCGCTCACGCTCGAGGACGTGCTGGAAATCTACCAGCAGGAAGACTGCTCCGGCGCGATCGTGCAGTTCGGCGGCCAGACCCCGCTGAACCTCGCCTCCGCCCTGAAGGCCAACGGCGTGAACATCATCGGCACTTCGCCCGAGAGCATCGAGACGGCCGAGGACCGGAAACTGTTCTCCGCGATTCTCGACCAGGTGAAACTCAAGTCGCCGGCGAACCGCACGGCGATGAACGAGACCGACGCGCTCACGTTCGCCAAGGAAGTCGGCTTCCCGGTGCTGCTGCGCCCGTCCTTCGTGCTCGGCGGCCGCGGCATGTTCATCGTCTACAACGAGGAGGAGTTCCGCGGCGTCGTGCGCCAGGCCTTCGACGTGATGCCCGACAAGCCGGTGCTGATCGACAAGTTCCTCGAGGACGCGATCGAGCTCGATGTCGACTGTATCAGCGACGGTGAGACGTCCGTGATCGGCGGCATGCTCGAGCACATCGAGTACGCCGGCGTGCACTCCGGCGACGCCGCCATGGTGATGCCGCCGCACACGCTGTCGGCCGACATGCTGAACACGGTGCGCAAGGCGACCTACGAGCTCGCCCGCGCGCTCAAGGTCGTCGGCCTGATGAACGTGCAGTTCGCGATCAAGGACCGCGACCTCTACGTCCTCGAGGTGAACCCGCGCGCCTCGCGCACAGTGCCGTTCGTCGCCAAGGCGATCGGCGTGCCGCTCGCGAAACTCGCCGCCAAGGTGATGACGGGCGCGAAGCTCAAGGACCTCGGTTTCACCCGCGAGCAGACCCCGAAGCACTGGTGCGTGAAGGAAGCGGTTTTCCCGTTCGTCCGTTTCCCCGGCGCCACGATCGCGCTCGGGCCCGAGATGCGCTCGACCGGGGAAGTCATGGGGCTCGATGCCGATCTCGGGGTCGCCTTCGCGAAGGCCCAGGCCGCGGCCAAGCCCGGCCTGCCGACCAAGGGCAACGTGTTCCTCTCCGTGAAGAATTCCGACAAAGCCCGCGCGGTGAAACTCGCGCGCGAGCTCGAGGGTCTCGGTTTCACGATCTACTCCACCAGCGGCACGGCCGCGACGCTGGCCGAGGCCGGCGTGAAGGTGAAGCGCGTGGCCAAGATCGCCGAAGGCCGGCCCAACAGCGTCGACCTGATCAAGAACGGCCAGATCCAGATCGTGATCAACACGCCCGAAGGCATGATCCCGCGGCGCGATGAAAACGCGATCCGCGCGGCCGCCTACGCCCACAGCGTGTGCCTCATGACCACGATCACGGGCGCCGAAGCGGCGGTGCAGGGCATCCGCGCGCTGAAGGAAAAGTATGTCGGCGTGAAGCCGATCCAGCAGTACCGCGGGAATGTGACCGTGGTGGGCGACTGAGCAGGGAAGAGGAGATGGGACCTATAGGACGGATAAGACGGATGGGACTGATATCCGTCCTATCCGTCGCATAAGTCCCATTTGTCCCATTCCGCCGGTCCCCGCGCCGCTTGCCACCGCGATCCCGGCCCGCACGCTGCGGCGCATGCTCGCGATCCGCATCCACGAAACCGGCGGAGCCGAAAAGCTCCGCGCCGAAGAGATTCCCGTGCCGGCCCCGCGCGCCGGCGAAGTGCGCTTCCGCGTCGAGGCGGCCGGCGTCAACTTCATCGATGTCTATTTCCGGCGCGGGCTCTACAAAGCCGACCTGCCCCACACGCTCGGGCAGGAAGCGGCCGGCACCGTGACCGCCGTCGGCGAAGGCGTGGCGGACTTCCGCGTCGGCGACCGCATCGGCAGCGCCAAGGTGCTCGGCGCCTACGCCGGCGAGGCGCTCGTGAGCGCGGCGGCCGCGGTGCCGATTCCGGCCGGCGTCACTTCGGCCCAGGCCGCCGCGCTGCTGCTGCAGGGCATGACGGCGCACTACCTCGCGGTGGATACATTTCCGCTCAAAGCCGGCGACCAGGCGCTCGTGCACGCGGGGGCGGGCGGCGTGGGCTTGCTGCTCATCCAGATCGCGAAACGCCGCGGCGCGCGCGTGCTCGCCACGGTCGGCACCGAAGCCAAGGCCGAGCTCGCGCGCGGGGCCGGCGCGGACGCCGTGTGCCTCTACACGCGCGACAATTTCACCGCCGCCGCGCGCGAATTCACGGGGGGCCGCGGCATGGACGTCGTCTATGATTCCGTGGGCAAGGACACGTTTGCCGGCTCGATCGACAGTTTGCGGCCGCGCGGCATGATGGTGACCTACGGCAACTCCAGCGGGCCGGTGCCGGATTTCGCGCCGTTGCTGCTGGCGCAGAAGGGATCGCTCTTCATCACGCGGCCGACGCTGGCGCACTACACGTTGACGCCGGCGGAACTGCGGGGCCGGGCCGCGGAGCTGTTCGCGTGGGCCGCGTCCGGTGCGCTCGGCGTGCGGGTCGGGGCCACGTATCCGCTCGCGCAGGCCGCCGACGCCCACCGCGCCCTCGAGGGCCGGGAGACGACGGGCAAGGTTTTGCTCGTGCCGTAACGGCCGGCGGCGGGACCGGGCGGACCGCGGGCGTGACAAGCGGACGCGGCTCGGTCTACGCTCGCGTTTCCATGTCCGAAAACGCCGCCACGCTCATCGCCCTCCTGCACGGTCCCGACCAGCCCGGTCTCGTCGCGCGGGTGTCGGGTTGGATCTTCGCGCGCGGCGGCAACATTCTGCATGCCGACCAGCACCGCGACATGGAGGCGGGCATCTTTTTCCAGCGCGTCGAGTGGGTACCGACCGGCGCACCCGGCGTGGCGGAGCGCGACGCGGGTGATTTCATGGCCTTCGCGGCTTCGCTCGGCATGCAGGCGCGGGTGGCGATTTCCAACCGGCGGCCGCGCGTGGCGGTGTTTGTTTCCAAGTCGGACCATTGCTTCCACGACGTCGCGTTGCGCTGGAAGGCCGGCGAGTTGGCCTGCGATCTCGTCGGCGTGGTGAGCAACCACCGCGACCTCGAAGCCGCGGCGCGTGGCTACGGCCTGACGTTCCATCATCTCCCCGTGACCGCCGAGACCAAGGCGGCGGCCGAGGCGCAGCAGTGCGCGTTGGTCAAGGAGCTGAAGGCCGACCTCGTCGTGCTGGCGCGTTACATGCAGGTCCTGTCCGCCGATTTGCTGGAGCGGCTCGGGGTGCCGGTGATCAACATCCACCATTCGTTTTTGCCCGCGTTTGCCGGCGGCCGGCCGTATCATCAGGCCCATGCGCGCGGCGTGAAACTGATCGGCGCGACGGCGCATTACGCGACGCGGGACCTCGATGAAGGTCCGATCATCCACCAGGACGTGACGCGCGTGACGCACCGCCACGGCGTCGAAGATCTGGTGCGCAAGGGCCGCGACCTCGAGAAATCGGTGCTCGCCCAAGCGATGCGCTGGCACCTGGAAAGCCGCGTCTTGGTTTACGGCAACAAGACGGTCGTCTTCGACTGACGCCCTCGCTTTCAGACCGGGGCGGCCGTCCTTGCCGCCGGGGCAACAGAGGGATGGACAGGGCCGGGGGCATTTGCTCTCTTCGTCGGTTCATTCAGCCAAATCCGTCCGCATGACCACCCCCGCCACTCCTCCTGTTCCGCCTCCTGCCGGTGACGATCGCAATCTGGTCCCGGTCGATGCCGCGAACGCGATTTCGTTCGACGAGAAACTGCAGCTCTTCTGGGCGAAGTACCGCTCCGCGGTGATGGGGTTCTGCGCCTTGGTCCTCGTCGCCATCGTCGGCAAGGGCGGTTGGGAGTACATGGAGCGCCAGAAAGAGCGCGACATCGAGCAGGCCTATGCGGCGGCGACGACGTCGGAGCAGCTCAAAGCCTTCATCTCTTCCCATTCCGGCCACTCGCTCGCGGGCATCGCGCATGTGCGCTTGGCGGACGAAGCGTACGCCGCGACCAAGTCGGCCGATGCCATCGCCGGTTACGAAAAAGCCGTTGCACTGCTCAAGGGCTCGCCGCTCGGCGCCCGCGCCCAACTCGGCTTGGCTTTGGCCAAGATCAAGGGCGGCAAGGCCGCCGAAGGCGTGAACGATCTCAAGCAGCTCGCCGGCGAGACCGCGCAGTTCAAGGCGATCCGCACCGAGGCCGCCTACCACCTCACCAGCCTCGCGGTCGAAGCTGGCAATGCCGCCGATGCCCAGAAGTTTTCCGACCAGCTGATGCAGATCGATCCCGCGAGCCCGTGGACCCAGCGCGGCATGGCGCTGCGGGCGACGCTCCCGGCCGCCCCGGTCGAGGCGAAACCTGCCGAAGCGGCTCCGGCCGGCGGCGTGAAACTGCCCGGCAAGTAAGACGGTCAGGGCCAGTCCCGACTCCGATTTTCAAGGCAGGCTCTCCGGAGCCTGCCTTTTTTGTGCCCGCGCGGCGGCGGTCCGCGGTGCGCGTTGCCTGACCTGCCCGCCGGTTTTTCCGCTCATACCAATTGCCCCAAGCTTTCAGCCGAACTCATGCAGTTGAGAGTTGAAAGTTGAGGGTTGAGAGATCGATCCGCCGAGCGGTCGTGTCAGAACATAGGTAACACTTCTGTTTCAGAACATAGGTAACAGGTGGGTGACAGTTGGTGTTGATGGAGGCAGAGGGTTAAGAAGCACGCAGACGTGCGGGTTCCAAGCCGCGG
>NEUS01000146.1 GCA_002288455.1 Opitutia bacterium Tous-C1TDCM | reverse complement strand
CTTCATCGCGCGGTGCCACTGGCGCCAGCCGGCCAGCGCCAGCCCGAGGTAGATCAGGTACAAGAAGGCCGAATACGCGAGCGACGCGCTCCAGTAGGCCGGGATCGCGACCAGGTTCACCGCGATCCAAAAGTACCAGTTTTCAAGATGCTTGCGCGCCTGCAGCACCTGCGCGGCCACGCTGAACGCGGCGACAAACGCATCGCGCCACGGGATCGCGGCGTCGGTCCAGCGCCGCAGCGCCAGCGCCCAGACCACCGTCGCCGCCGCCGCCAGGCCCACCGCCAGCGCCCGGCCGCGCCACCCGAGCCGGGTGACGGGCAGCTCCGGCGCCGTGCCGCGGTCCTTGACCCAGTGCCGCCAGCCCCAGGCGAGCGTGGCGGCGAAGAAGATCTGCAACACCGCGTCCGCATAGATGCGCGCGCGGAAAAACAGCACGCCCTGCACCGCGACCGCCGCCAAGCCGACCGGAAACGCCCACAGGTGCCGCCGCACCATCAGCCAGACGCCCGTGACGCCGAGCGCGAGGTTGAGCAAATCGAGTCCGCCCGCGGCCATGAAACCGGCGCGGATCTGCTGCAGGATTTCGCTCACGGCGCCGACGCGACGAACGCTTCCAGCGCCTCGCGCGTGATCGCATGCCGGGCCCCGCAGCGCGGGCAGCGGATCTCGAGCTTCGGGTCGCCGCCGAAAAGCGACTCCGGATCCTGCCGCATCGTGGGCGCCAGCACCTCCATCATCCGGGCCTGGTTGCAGCCGCAGTGCCAGCGGTAGATCCGGCGCTCGAGCAGCGACAGCGTTTCCTTTTTGTCCAATTCGCCCACCTGCGCGGCATCGAGCCCGGCGAACCACGCGAGATCGCAATCGGGGTGTTCCGACACCATCGCGAATTCCTCCTCGCCCAATTGGAAATACCGCGCCCCGCGCTGCTCGCTTTGCCGGTAGAAGGCCTCGACCGCCGGCATCGGATCCGCCCCCTGGAACGCGACCGCGCTGCGCCGTTTCGGCTGCCGCCCGCGCACCACATCCGCGTAGAACAGATTCTCCGGCCCTTCCTTCACGTTGTCCGCGAACACCCGGCCGGCGAGCGCGCCGGTGTCGTTGTCGCCGACGAGAAACACGTTCACCAGCGGCTGCTGGAAATTGATCGTCCAAGCCGTGAGCTCGTTCCACGGCCGCGAGGCGCTGTGCAACGCAAACGCGGCGAGCGCCCGCTTGAAGATCGCGTCGTGCTCGGCCGCCGGCTTCAGCCCGTACCGGCTGAGGTGGAGATAATAGTCGACGAACAGCTCCCCGAAGTCCGCCCGCGCGATCAGCGCGTTGCGCTCGCGCACATAATAGGTGCGGATCTCGAGGCCGGATTCGGCGGGATCGGGCGGCGTGGTTTCAGGCATGCCCGGAACTGTCGGGCGATTCGTCCGGATGTAAAGCAGCCGGCTCGGCCCACGCGGCCGGCGCGATGCCGTGCGCCCGCAGCGTCGCCTTCGTGCCCGCCAACGCGATCGACTCCAGCAGCGCCGCTCGCTGCTCCGGCCCCGCTTCGGTCCACACCGGCGGCCGCGCCAACCGCAGCGTTTCCGCCCCGGCGCCGTCGGTCGTCCGCACCAGCAAACCCCAGCCCGCGGGAATCTCCGCTTCGGCGTAGATGTTTTCCTCCGCCACAAGATAGAGGAAATCGGCGCAACGGTAGCGGAACATCTTCGCGAACTTGGTGCCGCGCAGCACGCGCCGCTGCACCGTCTCCAGCTCGCCCAGCACGCCGCGGTAGGCCGCGTGCTCGAGTCCGGAAAAATCCCAGGTGTCGTACTCGGGCCAGAGCGCCTCCCCGCGCCGCAGGTCGGGCCGGTGCACCGCAAACAGTTCCTCCAGCGTCCGGCGCCGCGCAGTCAGTTCCTCCAGCCGCGCCCGCGTCGCCGCCTCCGCATGCGCATCTTTCAGCAAATCGGCCCGCGCCTGCTTGCACTCGAACAGCGCCGCGCGCCCCGCCGGTCCCCGGCCGAGCGCCGCGACGTCGGCGCGATAGCCGCTGCGCGGCACGCGGACTTCCGCGCCCGCGTAGGCGTAGCCGTTCCCCCGCGCCCACGCGAGGGCGAGGGTCTTCAGGCGCGCATGTCGGATGGATTCGCTCCCGGCCATCGGCCCCGTTGTGCGCCCGTCCCGCCGCCGCGCCAAGCGCGGAGTCCGCCGGCCCGGGCCGCGCGCATTCGTCACCGCGGCGGCCGCGTTCGTCACTCGCCGCTCGCACGCCTGCGCCCTCGACTCGCTTGCTTCGGCCGCAAAGTGTCCCCGTCCGTCATGTCGCCGCGTTTCCTCCTCGCCGCCTGCCTCCTGTTCGGCGGGACCGCGCCGGCCAGGGCGGAACGCGACCCGGAGGCCGGCCTGCCGTTCGTCACCGCCTTTGCGCCGCGCGATTACCGCGGCCACCAGCAGGTCCTCGCCGTCGCGGAGGACGCCGCCGGGCGGCTCTATTTCGGCAATCTCGACAAGGTCCTCGTCTACGACGGCGCCCGCTGGACCCACCTTCCCGTGCCCGGCGCCACCTTCATCCGCGGCCTCGTGGTCGATGCGGACGACACGCTCTGGATCGGCGGCGTCGACGAACTCGGCTACGCGCGCACCGGGCCGGACGGCGCCCGCACCTTCGTTTCCTTGCGCTCCCACCTGCCGGTCGGCGCCCATTCGTTCGGCACCGTCTGGAAAATCGTCCCGACCCCGGCCGGACCCTTGTTCCAAAGCGCGTCCCATCTGCTGCTTTGGGACGGCCGGGCTTTCCGCATCTTGGCCTTGCCCGAATCGCCGCGCTGGCGCCTCGCCGAGGTCGCCGGCGAATCCTGGCTCACCGATCCCGCGCACGGCTGGTTCCGCGTGCGCACCGACGGCGCCACGCCCCAACTCGCCCCGTTGCCGCGCCCGGCCGCCTGCGCGGGCGAGCGGATCACCGGCGCGGCCCCCGCGGGCCCGGGCGCCATCGTCGCCACGGATCGCCAGGGCCTCTGGCGCTGGGACGGCACGGCGTTCGCGCCCTTCGTGACCGATATCGATGCCGAACTGCGGACCGGTGAGATCTACCACCTGTGCGGCCTCGCCGACGGGCGGCTCGCCGTGGCCTCGATCCAGACGGGCCTCCGCCTGCTCGATGCCTCCGGCCGCGCGCTCGCGCACCTCGCCGAAACCACCGGCCTCCCGGACAACACAGCCATCGTCGCCTTCGCCCCGCGGGATCCCGGAGTGCTGTGGGTCGGCCTCGGCCGCGGCGCCGCCCGGATCGACGTCCGGCCTTGGCTCACCTGGTTCCATCCCGCCAACGGCGCCCCGCGGTCCAAGCTGTTCGCGCCCGTGCGCCACGGCGGCGAACTGCTCGTGCCCGCCGCCGCAGGCGGCCTGCTCCGCCTCGCGCCCGGATCGGGCGGGCGCCCGGCGAACCTCGTCCGCGATCCCGCGCTCGCCGGCCACGTCAACGGCCTCGCGGTGGCCGCCGGACGGCTGATCGTGTCGGGCAACGGCGGACTCATCGAACGCACCCCGGACGGCCGGCTCGCGCCGCTGCCCGAAGCGCCGGCCAACGCCACCGCGTTTTTCGCGCTGCCGGGCCGGCCCGGCACCTGGGTCGCGCTGAACAACGACCGCGTGCACCTGTATCGGCGGGACGGAGACACCTGGAAAAACGAGGGCGCGGTCCCCGGCCTGGTCCGCGTGCGCGGCCTCGTCGCCGACGCCGCCGGCGCCTGGTGGCTCGGCCGCCCCGCCGGCGGGGTGCTGCGCGCCACCTTTCCCGACGGCCCGGGCGCGGCGCCCGCGGTCACGGCGTTCGCCGCCCCGGACGGCCTCCCGCCCGGCCACGGCTGGACACGCTTCACGGCCGACCATCGCGGGCCGCTGCTCGCCTGCAATCTCGGGCTCCTCCGCTTCGACCCCGATGCGGGCCGGTTCAAGCCGACCGCCGAGTACGGGCCCGAACTCGCCGACGGCTCGACCTACGTTTACGGCTCCGCCCCGGACCGCCGGGAAGGGCTCTGGACCATTCTGCGACCCGCGGGCGAAGCCGAGGCCGGCGACGAACTGCGGCTCGCGTACGGCCGCGCCGGCGTCCTGACGCCCGTGCGCATCCCGCCGCTGACCCTGATCGACGACCCCGGCCACCTCCTGCACGAACCCGCCGGGGCCGGCCGCCCCGAGACCCTGTGGATCGCGGGCCACGGCGCCCTCGTCCGGCTCGATCTCGACCGCTGGCGGGCCGCCCCGCCGCCGGCCGCCCCGGCCCTGCGTATCAGTTCTCTGGTGACGGGGTCCGGCGCCCGGCTCGCGCTCGCCGGCGCCTGGCAGCTGCCGTTCCGCGACCGCTCGCTCCGCGTGCTGTTCGCCGCCCCGGAACTCGCGGCCGATCCCGGCGCGACCTACGAGTCCGTCCTGCTCTCCGCCTCGGGCGAGGAAGTCCGCCGCGACGGCACGCCCGAACGCGATTTCTCCGCCCTCGGCGCCGGACGCTACGAACTGCGGCTGCGGGCGCGCAGTCCCGGCGGCCCCTGGAGCCCGCCCGCCGTGCTGCGTTTCTCGGTCCTGCCGCCCTGGTGGCTGAGCCCGCTCGCCTTCGCCGCCTACGGCCTGGCCGGAGCCGGCGCCGCGGCCGCCGCCTGGGGCTGGCGCACCCGGCAGTGGCGCCGCCGCCGGCGCGAACTCGAGGCCGCCGTCGCCGCCCGTACCTCCGAACTTGCGGCCCAGAACGCCGAACTCGTCCGCCTGCGGCAGATCGAATTCGACGAAAAACTCGCCGCCCGCCTCGCCGAGCACAAGGCCCGGCTCGAGGTCCTCCGCTACCAGCTCAATCCCCACTTCCTCTTCAACACCCTGACTTCGATCTGCGCCCAGATCATCCAGGCGCCGCGCCACGCCCGCGACACCGTCATCCGCCTCGCGGAGTTCTGCCGGCTCACGCTGCACCGCCCGGGCGAGCACGAGGAACCGACCCTCGGCGAGGAAGTCGAGATGCTCCGCGCCTACCTCGACATCGAGCAGACCCGGCTCGGCGATCTGCTCGAGTACACGATCGAATCCGACCCCGCCCTCGACGCTCTGCGGCTCCCGCCGTTCTTGCTCCTGCCGATCGTCGAAAACGCCGTCAAATACGGCGCCGCCACCAGCCGCGACCGCGTCCGCATCCGGCTCGCGTTTCGCCGCGGCGACGACGGCCGCGTCCTGATCGAGGTCGCGAACAGCGGCCAGTGGATCGCCCCCGGCACCGCCGAACGCAGCGTGCCCTCCCTCGGCATCGGCCTCGAGAACCTGCGCCAACGCCTCGCCCGCTACTTCCCCGGCCGGCACGAATTCACCACCGAGCCGGCCGACGGCTGGGTCGTCGTGCGCGTGCGGCTCGACCAACCCCCGCTCGCCTGAACGCCATGCCCCGCGTGCTCCTCATCGACGACGAACCCGGCGCCCGCGCCGAGCTGCGCTGGCACCTGGAATCCCATCCCGGGTACGTCGTCGCCGGCGAGGCCGCCACCTTCGACGAAGCGGTCGCCTTGCTCCGCTCCGCCGCCTACGATCTCGTCCTGCTCGACATCCAGCTCGTCGGCGGCACGGGCTTCGACGCCGTGCCCGCCATCGCTCCGACCGCACGGGTGATCTTTGTCACCGCCTTCGACCAGCACGCCTTGCGCGCCTTCGAGGTCAACGCCCTCGACTACCTGCTGAAGCCCGTGTCGTCCGCCCGCTTTGCCGCCGCCCTGGCCCGCTTCGCCGCCGTCCCGGCCGCGGCGCCGCGCGCCGCGGCCCCGGCCCCGCTGCGGCTCGACGACCGCATTCTGCTCCGGCTCGACAGCGCGCACGAACGCTTCGTCGGGCTCGCCGACATCCGTTCCATCGCCTCCTGCGAAAATTATACCGAAGTGGTGCTCGTCACCGGCGAAAAACTGCTGGTGCGGCGCACGATGAAGGCGTGGGACGACATCCTCCCGCCCGGGCATTTCGGCCGCGTGCACCGCACCGTGATCGTCGCCCTCGCCCAGATCGAACGCATCGTGCGGCTCAACCGCGCCGCCCTCGAGGTCCACCTGCGCGGCCAACGCGATCCCCTGCCCGTCAGCTACCGGCTCGTCGCCGATCTGCGCGCCAAGCTCGGCGCGCGCTGGCCGCAGGAGTGACCCGGCCCCGCGCGCCGAAACGGACCGCGCCGGTTCGTTGGTCACGGGACGGACAGCACTGGTCACTCCCGGCGTGCGCCGCCCGGCCGGTCCGCGCTCAGTGCGGCCCGCGCTCCATGAACTCGCCCACGCTCCGCTTCGCCGCCCGCCTGCTCCTCTCCGGCCTCGGGATCATTTCCCTTTCCGCCCAGACCACGATCACGCTCGTCGACGGCCAGGACGACGGCACCGCTTACACATTCTCCGAACCGACGGCGCTCACGATCGCGAGCGGCACCGGCACGCTGAGCGGCAACCTCTCCGGCACCTCCGCCGTCGCAAAGACCGGTGCCGGCACGCTGCTCCTCACCGGCACGACGAACTTCAGCGGGCCGCTCACCATCGAAGCCGGGATCCTCCTGAGCGGGCATTTCTCGATGGCGGCCAGCAGTGTGACCGCAAACAGCGGCGCCACGTTCGGAACCCGCGGCAGCTCTACTCAGCTCGCGGGCGGCCTGACCTTGAACGCCGGTGCCGCGCTCAGCTTTTCCGCCACCAGCTCCTCGGTGGATTATCTCAGGGTTTCCGGGCCCCTGACCGGTCCCGGAGCCGGCTCGGTCACCGTGAACCTCGACGCCCCGCCCGATTTCGAAGGTGGAACCCACCGCTTGATCTTGGCCCGGGGCGGCGTTGCCAACGACGGCCTGAATCCCGCCCGCTACCAATTGGGCGCTGCGCCCGCCGGCTTCACCTACGAACTCTTCGCCGCCGGCCCGAGTCTGGCGCTCTACGCCGATCCGGTCGTCGCCGGCGAAGTCCTCTGGCAGGGCCTCGGCGCGGATGCCCGCATCGCCACCGCCGGCAATTGGCTCGGCGGCATCGCCCCCGCGACCGACGGCACCGCGTTCCTCAAATTCCGCGGCACCACCGCCCTCGCGCCCAACTTCGACACCGCCGCCAGCATTCAAGGCATCGTCTTCCGGCCCACGTCCGGCAGCTTCACGCTCAGCGGCGCCACGGTCACCCTCGGCACCGGCGGCATCCGCAACGACTCGTCCGCCACGCAAACGTTGGACCACAATATCGTCCTCGGCGGCAACCAGACGTGGACGGTTGCCGGCGCCTCCCTCGTCGTCGGCGGCAACATCAGCGGCACCGCCGCGCTGCGCCTGGCCGGCGAAAGCTACACGGCCAAGCACATCGTGCTCGCCGGCACCAACTCGTTCTCCGGCCCGGTCACCGTGACCGGCAACTTCACCCTCGATTTCACTTCCGCCGCCAGCTTCGGCACCGCCACCGTGAACTTCGAAAGCTTCGATGGCACCTTGCGCTGGCCGAACGGCAACGGCGTCGATCTCTCGGCCCGCCTCGGCGGTTCCCTCGCGCAAAGCAGCCTCAGCCTCAATTCCAACGGCAACGACATCGTCCTTACCACGTCGTTCTCGGGTTCCGGCACTATTTACAAGGGCGGCGCCGGAAACCTGACGCTCGGTGCCGCCAGTACCCACGCGTCGACTTATGTCGGCGAAGGCAACCTGATCCTGAACCATCCCCTTGCGCTGCAGCAAAGTCTCCTGGAGTTCAGTTCCTCCAGCCAAACCTTGGTCTTCGGCAACGTCACGACCGCGACCGTCGGCAATCTCCAGGGCGAACTCACCGTGGCGCTGGAAAACGCCCTCGCCCAGCCCGTCACGCTGACCGTGGGCGGCGTTGCGCTGTCAAGCACCGCGGCGGTCGCCTTCTCCGGCTCGGGCAGCCTTGCGATTGTCGGCACCGAATCGTTCAGCCTGAACCGCGAGTCGACGCATACCGGCACCACCGTGGTCGCGGACACCGTGCCCGAATTCTATCTGGGTCATGCCCTGGCACTGCAAAACAGCACCCTCACGGTGCCGTTGCACGCCGGCGCGCTGTTCTCCGGCGGCGCCGGCGGCGCCTTCACCTTCGGCGGCCTCGCCGGCAACCATCCGCTCGCGCTGGTCGACACCGATTCCAATCCCGTCGCCCTCGCCGTCGGCCAGAACAACGGCAACTCCACCTACGGCGGCATCCTCTCCGGCCCCGGCGGCAGCCTGCGCAAAATCGGGGCCGGCACGCTGACGCTCGGCGGCGCGAGTACCTACACCGGCGGCACGCGTTTCTCCGCGGGCACGATCACCCTGGGGATCACCCAAGCCTTGCCCGACGCCGGAACCGTGGTGTTCGACGGCGGCACCTTGGCCCTCGCCGGTTTCAACCAAACGCTCGGCGCCCTCGATCTCGACGCGTCGTCCGTCATCGACTTCGGCAGCGGCGCCGGGGCGAGCGCCCTGGCTTTCGCGAATTCCTCCGCGCTCGCATGGAGCGGCACCCTGACGATCCTTAATTTCAATGCCGGGAGCGACACGTTGCGCTTCGGGACTTCGGCCGCCGGCCTGACCTCGGGCCAACTTTCCGCCATCGCCTTCCAAGGCTTCGGTAGCGTCGCCCTGATCGACAGCTCCGGTTTCGTCTCCGCCGGCGCGATCCCCGAACCTTCGACCTACGCCGCCCTCGCCGGCCTCGGCGCCCTCGCCTTCGCGTTCATCCGCCGCCGGCGCCCCCCCGCCTGAACCCCGCGGCATCCGCCCTTTTCCCGTCCTCCGCCATGAGCAACTTCGCCCAACGCTACTGCAATGCCCGCGGCCTGTCCTCCGCGCGCTACTCCCGGTCCGTGCTCCGCGCCACCTTGCATCTGCCGGCGCGCGTTCTCTACCACCCGCTCTCGTTCGTGCTGCCGGACTTTTTCGCCGCCGACGTCGAATTGGTGAACAGCGCCGCCTGGCTCGTCCGCGCCTCCGATCTCGAACTCGACCTCGCCGAATACCGCTTCCACCCGGGCAACCAAAGCCGCCTCCGGCGCCTCCTCGGGCTCTGCGTTTCCACCGCCCGGCTGCGCCGTCTCGTCCACGTCAGTTTCCTGCCCGCACCGGCCGCTTCGACCCCGCCCGCGCCCGCCTACGCCGCGAGCAGGTAATCCCGCCCCGCTCTGAAACCACGCTCTTCCAACTCCGCCGCGATGAGCTCCCGCGCCCCCCGCTTCGCCACGTAAACCGCCACAAAGACGTCCGTCGGTTCCGGCAATTGCTCAGGCGCCAGCACCGGCCGGCCCGTCCCGCCCATCGCCGGGGAAATCTTCTTCGGATCGATGTCCACATAACCGTCGATCGCGATCCCTTCCCGCTCGAGCCAAGCCGCCCGTTTCCGCGTCGGCCGCCCCGCTCCCCAGACCAACAGGCGCCGCGGCCCGACCCTCCGCTTCAATTCCCGCGCCAGCCACTGCGCCTTGAGCCGGAAAAACGCTTCCGGCGCATACCGCGGATCCGTCCGCGAGAGCCGCCCCGGCAGGTCCGCCCACGTCAGCAGGACCTGCGGCACCTTCGCCATGCGCACCCCCGCGTCCAGCCACCGCAGCCACAATTCGTAGTCCTCCGGAAAAGCGCCGTCGCGGTATCCGCCAAACTGCGACACCAGCTCCCGCCGGAACATCGTGCTCGGGTGCGCCAGCGGCGACTCCACGAACCGGTGCAACGCGATCGCCTCCGGCGTCGCCAACGCATTCAGCCAATCGACATGCCGCGCGTAGCCCGCCTGCGCCGCCCGGTCCCCGCCGAATTCGACCCCGCAACCGACCAGTCCGATCCCGCGGTTTTCCGGCGCCAGCAGGAAAGCCGCCTGCCGTTCCAGCCGCTCCGGCGCCGCGACGTCGTCCGCGTCCATCCGCGCGATCAACGCCCCGCGCGCCGCCGCCAAACCGGCGTTCAACGCCGGCACCAGGCCGCGTTCCGGCAAACCCAGCACCCGCACCCGCGGGTCGCCCACCGCCGCCGCTTCCGCCAGCGCACCCGTTCCGTCCGTCGAGCCGTTTTCCACAATCACCAATTCCCAGTTCCGCAGCGTCTGCCCGGCGATGGTGGCGATCGCCCGCGGCAACGTCGCCGCCCCGTTGCACACCGGCAGCACGACGGACACGAGGGGATCGGCCACGGACACCACCCCGCGAAAAAGCCGGCCGCGGCCCCCGCTGTCGATGCCGATGTCGCGCGCCACGGACCGCAGGATTGCGCCGCGCCCGACCGGCCGCATCGTCAAAGCTAAGCTGAACTCATGCAGTTGAGAGAGCTTGGCTGAGAGTTGAGAGCAAAACTGTTCGGTTTCCCGGTGGCGTGCGGCGGCTACGCTTTCCGGATCCCCGGCGGATCGATCTCTCAACCCTCAACTCTCAGCTCTCAACTGCATGATCCCGGCTAAGTAATTCCACGCCGCCCCGACGCTCGCCAAACCCGCCGCCGCTCCCATCTTGCCCCTCTGATTCGTTCCCATGTCCGCGCCGCCCGTTCCGACCGCTCCGACCTCATCGACCACCCCTCCCCTCGCGCCGGCCGCGGTTGCGGTCGCCGCCGCGAATTCCCCGGGGACCGTCATCACGCCGGAGCAACGCACCGCGATCGAGCGCAAGACCCGCGTTGAACTGGTCCGGATGGCGTACGCCCAGCTCACGCTGGGTACCGTCAGCACCGCCGTCGCCACCGTCGCTTTCGCTCTCATCGTCGCGGGCCATCCCGGCACGGAATTTCTCCCTCTCTGGATCGGCGCGGTCGCGTTGCCGCTCGCCTGGCGCGCCTGGCTTGCCCGCGCGTTCTTCCGCGCGCCGCCCGCCGAGCTCGAGCATCCCCGCTGGGGCCTCCGCTACCTGCTCGGCACCGGCGTGACCGCCGCGCTGTGGGGCGTCACTCCGTGGCTCTTCCCGATCCTCAACGAACCCGGCACCACCCGCCTCGCCCACGTCCTCCTCCTCGCCGGTCTCGTCTCGGCCTCCGTGCGGATGCTCCTGCCGTTGCGCAAGGGCGCCGTCGTCTACGTCGGCCTGATGATGGGCCCCATCGCCGCCGTGCATTTTGCCACCGGCGAGCTGGACGGCATTATCCTCGGCCTCTGCGTCCTGTACTTCGTCGTCTACACGATCTGGACCACGCAGCACAGCCACCGCGCGCTGTCGGACGCTCTCGTCCAACGCTTCGAGCGCGAGGAGGTCGCCCTCGAATTGGCCGCCGAAATCGCCCGCCGCGAATCCCGCGAATCCGAACTGCGCGAGGCCCGTGAAAAGGCCGAATCCGCCAGCCGCGCCAAGGGCGAATTCCTCGCCACCATCTCCCACGAAATCCGCACGCCCATGAACGGCGTGCTCGGCATGCTCCGCGTCGTCCGCGACACCTCGCTCTCC
>NEUS01000145.1 GCA_002288455.1 Opitutia bacterium Tous-C1TDCM | reverse complement strand
CTGCAGGACATCGGCACCCGCAGCTACACGTTCAGCGGCGCCATGAAGAGCGCGATGGAGATCTGTTTCGCCCACGGCAAAGAGGTCATCGTCCTCGACCGCCCCAATCCCCTCGGCGGCCTCAAGGTCGGCGGCCCGCCCCTCGACGCCGAATGGATGAGCGACGTCGGCCGCTTCCGCGTCCCCTACGTCCACGGCCTCACCATGGGCGAACTCGCCCGACTCGCCAAAGCCACCCAGGCCCCCGGCGGCCTCGCCGTCACCGAAGCCCAACGCGCCGTCGCCAAACTCACCGTCGTCCCCATGCGCGGCTGGAACCGCGCCATGCGCTGGAGCGAGACCGGCCTTACCTTTGCGCCCACGTCCACGCGCGTCCGCGACTTCGGCGCCGTCCAAGGCTACCCCATGACCGGCCTCGGCACGATGTTCACCGGCTTCAGCCACGGCGTCGGCAACCAGCACGACTTCCGCGGCGTGTGGCATGCGAAGATCCCCTTCGATGTTTTGGAAAAGGACCTGCGCGCCCTCAATCTCCCCGGCCTCGGTTTCCGCAAAATCAGCGTGCCCAACGCCAAGACCGGCAAACCCGCCGTCGGCCTCTACGTCGAGATCAACGACTACGACGCCTGGCAACCCTGCGACCTCAGCTTTTGGCTGATGAAATTCGCCTGCCGCCTCGGCCCGAAAAATCCCTTCGCCGCCCTCACCGACGCCCAGCGCCGCACCTTTCTCGTCCACGTCGGCTCCAAAGCCTTCTACGACGACCTCGTCGCCAAAGGCGCCCGCATCGACATCGACGCCTGGCTCCGCCAATGGCGCGAACAAGCCCGCGTCTACCAGGAGCAAAGCAAAAAATATTGGCTCTACCGCTAGCCGCGGCAGCCGCCGCGGCGGTTTGGGGTTCGGAGTTCGGAGTTGGGAATTCGGGTCCGAGATCTCGGGTTCGTGATCTTGGGAAAATGAGTTTTGGGTTTTGAGTTCTGGGTCGCAGCCGTCGCACCCGATTCGCGCCCGCTTTACCCGCCTGCAGTTGCGATCCCTTCCCGCTCTTGCAATTTCCGACTCGCCTCCGGTTTCCGGTCTCCGGTCTCCGGTTTCCGGTTTCCGGTCTCCGGTTTCCGGTCTCCGCATTCCAATTTCCCGCTTTCCCAATTTCCCGCTTTTCCGTTTTCCCGATTTTCGCCTCCGGTTTCTTCCTTCTTCTTTCCCCCTTGTTTCTGCTTTTCCGATTTTCCTGCTTCGCCCTCGGCCTCGGTGTTGCTGTTTCCGCCGCCACCGCGCAGCCCCTCGTCCGCACCACCGCCGCGAGCCTGCGCCTGCCTCTGGCCGCCCCGGCCACCGCCTACACCACGACGCGCGCCTTCCCCGGTCTCACGTTCACGCAACCCGTCTCCGCCGTCACCCCGCCCGGTGAATCCCGCCGCCTCTTCGTCGTCGAGAAAACGGGCCGCATTTCCTTTATCCCCGACGTCGCCGCCGCCACCCCCGAGCGCCGCGTCTTCCTCGATCTCACCGACCGCGTCGCCGTCACCCCCACGAGCACCAGCGACGAACGCGGCCTGCTCGCCCTCGCCTTCCATCCGCGCTTCGCGTCCAACGGCTTCTTCTACGTCTGGTACACCGTCAACGCCACCACCGCCGCCGGCACCGGTCTCCACAACCGCCTCGCCCGCTTCCGCGTCAACCCCGCGGACCCCAACGTCGCCGATCCCGCTTCCGAAACTCCGCTCCTTACCCAGCGCGACGAAGCCTCCAATCACAACGGCGGCGAACTGCTCTTCGGCCCCGACGGCTACCTCTACCTTTCCCTCGGCGACGAAGGCGGCGGCAACGACCAGTTCGCCAACAGCCAGCGTCTCGACCGCGATTTCTTCGCCGGCGTCCTCCGCCTCGACGTCGATCTCCGCCCCGGCTCTCTCGCCCCCAACCCGCACCCCGCCGTCCACGCCGGCACCTACGCCGTCCCGCCCGACAATCCCTGGGTCGGCGTCGCCTCGTTCAACGGCACCGCCCTCAACCCCGCCGCCGTCCGCACCGAATTTTGGGCCGTCGGCCTGCGCAACCCGTGGCGCATGAGCTTCGATTCCGCCAACGGCCGCCTCTGGCTCGGCGACGTCGGCCAGGGCGCCCGCGAGGAAATCAATCTCGTCGTCCGCGGCGGCAACTACGGCTGGAGCTTCCGCGAGGGCAATCTCGCCGGCCCCCGCGCCAACCCGCCGGCCGCCGCCGGCTTTGTCCCGCCCGTCTGGGACTACCCGAATCCCGCCCAGGGCCAGTCCGTCACCGGCGGCCTCGTGTATCGGGGCTCCCGATACCCCGACCTCGTCGGCAAATACCTCTTCGCCGATTTCGTCAGCGGCCGGATCTGGAGCCTCGAACCCGACGCCGCCCGCCCCGAGACGCCCGTCGGCGCCGACCGCGTCCGCCTGCTCGCCACCGACGGCGGCATCGCCGGCTTCGGCCTCGATCCCGCGACCGGCGACATTTTGCTCTGCGACCTCACGGAAAACAGTCTCAAGCGTCTCGTCGCCGCCCCCGCCGCCGGCGCCGCCCCGCTGCCGGAAACGCTCTCCGCCACCGGCGCCTTCGCCAACCTCGCCACGCTCGCGCCCGCCCCCGGTCTCGTCGCCTACGAGCCCAACGTTTCCTTCTGGTCCGACCACGCCGTGAAACGCCGCTGGTTCGCGCTCACCGACCCCGCCGCCCGCTTCGGTTTCTCCGCCGACGGCCACTGGAACCTCCCCGCCGGCGCCGTCTGGGTGAAACACTTCGACCTCGAAACCACGCGCGGCAATCCCGCCACCGCCCGCCGCGTCGAGACGCGCTTCCTCGTCAAAACCGCCGAGGGCAGCTACGGCGTCACCTACCGGTGGAACGATGCGCAGACCGACGCCGTCCTCGTCCCCGACGCCGGCGCCGACCAGACGATCACCGTGACCGAGAACGGCCTCGCGCGTCCGCAGTCCTGGCGTTTCCCGAGCCGCGCCGAATGCCTCGCCTGCCACACTCCCGCCGCCGGCCACGCGCTCAGCTTCAACACCCGCCAGCTCAACCGTAACGACTTTCTGGGTACGCTCGCCGCCGCGGGCTACCTCGCCGGCGCCCCCGCGTCCGCCGCCGGCCTGCCCGCCCTCGCCCGCGCCGACGACCCCGCCGCGTCGCTCGAGCACCGCGCCCGCTCCTACCTCGACGCCAACTGCGCCTCCTGCCACCGGCCCGACGGCACCGCGCTCGGTTCCTGGGACGCCCGCTCGCTCGTGCCGCTCACCCTCGCCGGGCTCGTCAACGGCCCGCTCCTCGACCACGGCGGCGACGCCTCCGCCCGCGTGATCGTCCCCGGCGACCCCGCCCGCTCCCGCCTCCTGCAACGCATGTCCGTCCGCGGTCCCGGCCAGATGCCCGCGGTCGCCACCCGCGAACGCGATCTCGCCGGCGAGGCGCTGCTCCGCGCCTGGATCCTCGCCCTCGCCGCGCCCGCGCCCGCCGCCCCGCCCTCGCGCCTCGTCAACCTCGCCGCCCGCGCCCCCGTTTCTCCCACCGGCGAATTGATCGCCGGCTTCGTCCTCGGTCCCGGCGCCCCGCGCCGCGTGCTCGTCCGCGCGGCCGGCCCCGCGCTCGCCGGTTTCGGCGTCGGCGGCACCCTCGCCGATCCCACCCTCACCGTGTACGGGCCCGACTCCTCCGTCCGCGTCGCCGCCGCCAACGACGATTGGACCGCCAATCTGCCCGGCGTGACGTCCGTCGTGCTCGGCCGCGCTTTCCTCGCCGCCGGTGCGTTCTCGTTTCCCGTCGGTTCGGCCGACGCCGCCGTCCTCGCCGATCTCGGGGCCGGCGCCTACACCGCCCGCGTCACGGGCGCGAATGCCTCCGGCGTCGCCTTGGTCGAAGTCTACGATGTCGAGGATGCCACCGTCGCCGGCAGCGGCGCACGCCTCGTCAACACCGCGATCCGCGCCCGCGTCGGCACCGGCGCCGACGTGCTCATCCCCGGATTTGTCGTCGGTCCCGGCGCCCCGAAGACGCTCCTGCTCCGCGCCGTCGGCCCCACGCTCGGCGCCGCGCCGTTCAACGTACCCGGCGTCCTCGCGCAGCCCGGACTCACGCTTTTCGTCGGCAGCCAGGCCGTCGCCGCCAACCGCGGCTGGAACGGCGCCGCCAACGCCGCCGAGATCCGCGCCGCCGCCGCCCGCGTCGGCGCCTTCGCCCTGCCCGAAGGCAGCCGCGACGCCGCCCTCCTCGTCACCCTCCCGCCCGGCTCCTACACCCTCCAGGTCGCCGGCGAAAACAACGCCACCGGCAACGTCCTCGTCGAACTCTACGAAGTCCCCTGAAGCGCCCCCGCCGCAAAGTAACCTATTGGGTTACTTTGTCGTGTAAGCCCCCGGTCACTCAACGCCCCGCCCGTTTTCCAATTTTCCGATTTCCCAATTTTCCGCTTTTCCAATTTTCAACCTCAGCTCTGCAGCACGATATAAAGCGTGAGTCCCGCGAGCCCGAGGAAGTAGCAGCCCGACGCCGCCAGCCCGATCCGCGAACCCCAACCCGGCCTTAACTCCGGCGGCAACAGCGTCACATTGACCGCCAACGTGTGCAGGCAACTCAGGCCGAGCGCGAAGTTGCCGACATTCGCCGAAACGATCACGAGCCACAGCGGATTCGCGAACGACAGGAAGATCGCCGCCATCACCAGATAGATCAGGAGGAAGCCGTAGTAGAGCCAGCGCACGCGCCGCGGATCCATTTCCCGAAACGTCGCGAATGCCGTCCACGTGACATCCACCCAGCGCCGCAAAAATCCGTCCACCGTCGTGATCACCACCGGGAAAAACACGAGGAAGCCGCACAGCAGCATGCCGTACCACAGCACCTGTCCGAGCGCGCCGCCCACCCGGTCGCCGACCCCGCCCGCCATCATGCCCGCCAGCACCCAACGGTCCGCCACCGTCCCGCGCGGCAACATCTCCACCGAGATCATCGCGGGCAACGCGAGCCCGACCAGCGACGCGGGAATCCACACGTACCATTGGTCGAGCCGCACCAGCCGCAGCCACCCGCGCCAACGCTCCAGCGCCGGCGGCGTCGGCTTGAACACCGTGCCGCTGTGCGCGAGCTCCAGCCCCCGGCCGCCGACCGCACTCGGGATCGCCCCCACCTGGCCGCCCATGCCCCAGCCCTGCTCGCGGATGTAGGCGCAGATCGTCGACTGCGTCAGCCCCCCGACGCCCGCGATGGCCGCGAGCGTCGTGATGAGTTTCAAGGATTCGAGATCGAGCGCCGGCAAGGTCTCGCCGCGCCACAGCGCCATCGGTACGTTGACCACGGAGCCGTCGGCCGCCGGCAAGGACCCGAAGGCGAAGAAGCCCGAGAGCACATCGATCACCGTCTTCCCGGAGCCGAGGAAAATCACGATCGCCAACGTGAACCCGAGCACGAAAAACACCTTCACCACCACGAGCGCCTTCACCATGCGGTAAATCGTGCCGCCGAAAATCAGCGGCAGCGGAAACAGCAGCAGCACCACATAGGTGATCGTGCGCATCAGCTCCGTCTCCGTCGCCGGATTCGGGATCCGCCCGAGCAGCACCGCCGCGAGCGTCACCGCCACGCCCGCCAACTGGTACGGCAGCATCGTCCAGATATCCACGACCGCATACGTGATGGTCCAGAATCGCGAGCCCGGCCGCAGGCGCAGTTTCCCGGTCATGATGCCTTCGCCGGTGTACAGGGTGTAGCGGCTGGCCTCGACGTTGTAGATGTACTGCGCGAGCAGCGTCAGCGCGGCGATCCAGAGCAGGGCGCCGCCGTAACGCGCGGTGACGGCCGGGCCGATCAGCCATTCGCCGGCGCCGAGGGAAGCGCCGGCCATGACGATGCCGGGACCAAGCAAATCGCGCGCGGTGCGGCGCGGCGGAGCCGGCAATTCGCCGGCGGACCACGGCGGCAGGCCCGTGCGGGACTCAGGCGGCGGCAACGCCGCCGCAATCGGTGGGGTGGACATGGGGTACGAAAGCACCGCGAGTGAAAACAGCTCCCGCCGGAAATGCACGCGCCGACCGCGCGTCGGCCCGCCTCCCCCGACCGGTTGGAAACGGCGGCCGCGCTTTATCGCCGCGCCGGCATTGCGCAACCGGCAGACGCGTTCATCCGTACAGCTTCTGAAACCCATGCGCTTCCTTCTCCGCTTTCTGCCGCTCGCCGCCTTCGCCGCGACCCCGGCCGTCCTCTCCGCCCAGACCATCGCCGCCCCCGGCGGCCCCGGACCCGCCTTCGCCTGGAACACGCAGTTTTCCGCTTCCGGCAAGAGCGCCATCGCCGAAGGCACCCGCGCGCTCGGCGACATCCGCCATAGCTTCGCTTCCGCCGAGGGCTCGACGACCCTCGCGCTCGACCAGGGCTCCGCCCTCATTCTCGGCGCCTCGTGGAAACGTTTCGATTTCTCCGGCAGCCGCGCCGACGCCCCGGAAAGCCTCACCGCGCTCGCCCTCAAGCTCGGCTACGCGCGCCAATTCTCCCCGCAGTGGTCGCTCCGCGCCGAGATCGATCCGGGCATTTACAGCGACTTCGAGGATGTGAGCGGCGACGACTTCAACGCCCCCTTCGGCCTGCGCCTGCTCTACGCTCAAAGCCGCACCCTCCAGTGGGGCTTCGCCCTCTTCGTCGATCCGCGCGGCAGCAACCCCGTCATCGGCGGCGTCGGCGCCCGCTGGGTCTTCGCCCCCGATTGGACCCTGCTCTTCTTTTTGCCGGAACCGAAAATCGAATACGCCCTCTCGCCGACGGTCAGCCTCTACGCCGGCGCCGGTCTGCGCGGCGGCACCTTCCGCGTCGCCGAGGATTTCGGCCGCAAACGGGGCCGCGCCGCGCTCAACAACCAGGACATCGATTTCCGCGAACTCAGCGCCGGCGTCGGCGTCCGCTGGACCATCGACAAAACTCTCGCCGCCGAACTCGGCGTGGGCCGCTTGCTCGACCGCCGCTTCGAATTCGAGAAACGCAATCTGCTCCTCAACGGCGACGGCGCGACGCAGTTCACCCTCTCCGTTTCCGGCTCGTTCTGACGCCGGTACGGGCGCGGTTCAAAACGCGACCTGCACGCGGGAGAAGAACCGGCCCTGGATGGAGAGCGGGCCCGCGGGATCGCCCAGGTGGTAGTTGAACGTGAGTTTGATGTCGTCGCCCTTCACGTACCAATTCACGCCGAAGACCCAGCCGGCGCTCGTCGCGTCGGCCGCGGCGGTGTCGGCACGGAAACGCTCGTACCGGACGATCGCCTGGATCGACTTCGGCACGAAGTACCAGCCGACGAGGGCGCTGCCGCCGTCGGCGGTGGTGTCGGCGCCCGCGACGCGGTCGGAATGCACGCGGAGCAATTCGATCTGGGTGTCGAAACGGCCGAGCGTGGCCTGAAGATCCACGCCGGTGCCGGTGAGGCGACCGACGAGCGCGCCGGTGTCGCGCGAGGTGAAACCGTTGACCCCGAGGGCCAGGCGATCGGCGTCCCGCGACCAGACCGTGGCGGCCAGGCGCCCGGCGAACATGAACTGGTCGTTGTCGTTGGCGCCGTTGTTGACGCCGTTGCCGTTGAACACGCCGACCGAGTAGCCGAAGGAGTTCCGCGGCAGTGTGCCCGAGAGTCCGATCCCGATCTGGCGGCCGACCGCGAGTTGGTCGTTGGGCAGCGAGCGCTCGACGGTGAAGATCCGGGTGTCGGGCAGCAGTTGTTCGTACCCGAACGGCGTCTTGAACTGGCCGATCTGGACGTTGCACGCCGGGTAACGCGTCCATGCGATCGTCGCGTCGGCGAACTGCGCGCGGTAACCGTTGACGCCGGCGATGGCGTTGTTGCCGAACTCGGGCTGGAGCGTGAAATCGAAGTTCTCCCGGAACGAGCCCTTCAGCGTGACGCGCATCCGGCGCAGCTGGAAACGGTCGCCGATGCCGTTGAAGCGGGCATCGGGGGAGTCGCCGAACTCGCCCTGGATCTGGGCGTAGCCGCCGAGGCTGAGCTTCTGCTCTTTGCCGGCGGCTTTGACGACCGTGAGCGCGGATTTGCCGTCCCAACCCAACTGCTGCGTCAGTTCGCGGTATTCCTTCACCGCCGGGACCAGATCGGCCGGCGTCGCCGGGCTCTCCAGCCGGGCCTCGATCCGGGCGAGCTGCTCTTCCAGCCGGGCAATGCGGTCGGCCAGACTGACCTCGGCCGCCGCGGCGGCGACGGCAGTGCCCAAAAACCAGAGCCCCCGGCCAAGAAGAGTCCGAAAACGATTTTTTCGCGCAGTTTGCATGGGAAGAAACGGTGGTTTGGCCGGCGGAACCGGCGGCCGGCCGGCGGCCACGGGGCGGGCGAACCGGACCCCGTCCTGAGATTTGCAATCGGCCGCTGCACCGCCGGACTGTAGCCGACTAGGGAAACAACATAGATGCGGCGGCGATCGACGCAGCCGGGCCGCACCTGCGGTTCGCGCGCCGCCGGCGGCCCGGGCTCCGCGCTTGCCCTTTCCCGCCGCTCTGGAATCACCGAGTCCGCCCCGCACCCTATGACCGAAAACCGCCGCGCCGTCTGGTCCTGGGCGTTCATCGATTGGGCCAATTCCGCCTTCGCGATCGTCGTGATGACGGCGTTCTTCCCGATCTTTTTCAAAGATTACTGGAGCGCCGTGCCGGGCATGACGCCGGAACGCAGCACCTGGTACCTCGGCCTCGCCAACACCGGCTCCAGCCTCGTCATCGCCCTGCTCGCCCCGCTCATCGGCTCGATCGCCGACCAGGGCAACGCCAAGAAAAAATTCCTGCTCGGCTTCACCTTGCTCGGCGCCGCCGCGACCGCCGCGCTGCCGCTCGTGGCCAAGGGCGACTACGCCCTCGCCGCCTGTCTCTACGCCGCCGCCGCCCTCGGCTTCTCCGGCAACAACATGTTCAGCGACGCCCTCCTCACCGATGTGGCGCAACCCGAACACTACCACCGCATCTCCGCCCTCGGCTACGGCCTCGGCTACATCGGCAGCGGCGGCCTCTTCGCGCTGTGCTCGTTCATGGTGGCGAAACCGGCGGCCTTCGGCCTGGCCGACGCCGTCGGCGCCGTGCACGTATCCTTCTTCCTCACCGCCGGCTGGTGGCTGGTGTTCACGCTGCCCTGCCTGCTCTGGGTGCGCGAATCGCCGGCCGTGCCCGCGGCCGGCGGCACCGGCTCCGTCGTGGGCCGCGGCTTCCGCCAGCTCGCCGCCACCTTCCGCGAAATCCGCCGCGAGCGCACCCTGCTGCTCTTCCTCGCCGCCTACATCCTGTATATCGACGGCGTGAATACGGTGATCAAGATGGCCGCCGATTTCGGCAAAGCCCTCGGCCTCGACACCGCCGGCCTGCTCACCGCGCTGATCGTGACGCAGTTCGTCGCCTTCCCCGCGGCGATCGCCTTCGGCCGCATCGGCGAAAAGTTCGGGGCGAAACGCGGTCTCATGCTCGGCATCGCGGTGTACGCGGGCGTGTGCGTCTTCGCCACGCAGCTCGAGACGACGCGCGGGTTCTTCGTCATGGCCGTCGTCATCGGCCTCGTGCAGGGCGGCGTGCAGTCGCTCAGCCGTTCCTATTTCGCCCGCCTGATCCCCGCGGAAAAAGGCGGCGAGTATTTCGGCTTCTACAACATGGTCGGCAAATTCGCCTCCGTCATCGGCCCCACCCTGATGGGCGCCACCGCACTGCTGACCGACACCCGCACCTCGATTCTGGCGCTGCTCCTGCTCTTCGGCGGCGGCATGTGGCTGCTCTCCCGGGTGCGGGAAACCGGACCCGCTGCCTGAGCCGGAATCATGCAGTTGAGAGTTGAAAGTTGAGGGTTGAGAGATCGATCCGCCGAGGCACGGAAAACACCGCCTAAGCCAACAGCCTGACGAACCGAACGGTTTTGCCCTCAACTCTCAGCCAAGCTCTCTCAATTGCATGAGTTCGCCTGAACCCGCCTCGGCGGTTGCACCGCCGCCCGCCGTCGTTTTCCTCCCTTTCTCCCACATGTCCCCCCACTGTTCCTCCCCCGCCTCCCGGGCGGCCCTCGCCGCACTCGCCGCCGCGCTGTTGCCCGCCTTCGCCTTCGCCCAGACCAAAAAGCAGCCGCGGCCCAACCACGTCGCCGCCACCTACGCCCAACACTGCGCCAGTTGCCACGGCGACAAGATGCAGGGCGCCCAGGCGCCTTCGATGCTCGACGACATCTGGATCAACGGCGGCGACGACGAGAGCCTCGCCCGCAGCATCCGGAACGGTTTTCCCGACAAAGGCATGCCCGCCTGGGGCGCCTCCCTCCCGGAAAAGGAAATCCGCGCCATGGTCATCTACATGCGCGAACAACGCGCCGCCTTCGCCCGCGGCCAGATCGAGTTTCCCAAACCCGCCGACAACGTCGCCGCCAAGAGCGTCCTCCACGATTTCCAACTCAGCACCTGGGTCGACGGCGTCAACGAGCCGTGGTCCCTCGCCTTTCTCCCCGACGGCCGCGCCCTCGTGACCGAGAAAAAGGGCAAACTCTTCGTCGTCGAAAACGGCCAGCTCGCCAAGGAACCTGTCGGCGGCCTGCCCGCGATCGACACCGGCGGCCAAGCCGGCCTCTACGACGTCGTCCCCCATCCCCGTTACGCCGAAAACGGCTGGCTCTACCTCGCGTTTTCCGACCTGCAGAAAGACAGCGCCGACAAAAACATCAGCATGACCCGCATCATCCGCGGCAAACTTGCCGGCGGCCAATTGGTGCAGCAGGAAACCATCTTCCAGGCCCCGCTCGATCTCTACCGCCCCGCGGGCGGCGTCCACTTCGGCGGCCGCATCGCCTTCGACCGCGCCGGCTACCTCTTCTTCAGCATCGGCGAACGCGGCCAGGGCCCGCAGGCCCAGGAACTCGGCCGGCCCAACGGCAAAATCCACCGCCTCCACGACGACGGCCGCCTCCCCGCCGACAACCCCTTCGTCAACGACCCGAAGGCCATGAAATCCATCTGGAGCTACGGCCACCGCAATCCCCAGGGCCTCGTCATCCATCCCGTCACCGGCCAGATCTTCGACGTCGAGCACGGCCCCCGCGGCGGCGACGAACTCAACCTCGTCCAGAAGGGCAAAAACTACGGCTGGCCCGTCATCAGCTACGGCATGAACTACGACGGCTCCACGATGACGGAGCTCACCGCCAAGGCAGGCATGGAACAGCCCGTCACCTACTGGGTCCCGTCGCTCGCGGTCTGCGGCCTCACGGTCTACTCCGGCAGCCAATTCCCGAAATGGCAGGGCCACCTCTTCCTCGCGACCCTCGCGGCCCAGGAACTGCGCCGCCTCGAGGTGCAGGACGGCAAAGTCGTGTATCAGGAAATCCTGTTCAAGAACCTCGGCCGCATCCGCCACGTCATCGGCGGCCCCGACGGCGCCCTCTACGTGCTG
>NEUS01000144.1 GCA_002288455.1 Opitutia bacterium Tous-C1TDCM | reverse complement strand
CTTCCTCTATTCCGCAGCCGTGCGCCGGATCAAAGAGATCGTGGCCGCGGGAGACATCGGCGAACTGCGCTATATTTCGGCGCGACGGCTGAACCTCGGTCTTTTCCAGAAAGACATCAACGTGACGTGGGACATGGCCCCCCACGATATCTCCATCATTCTGCACATTATCGGTGAGCTGCCCTTGAGCGTAAATTGCCGGGGCGCGGCCCACGTCACCCAAGGAATCGAGGACGTAACCTCGCTAAGCCTCCAATTCTCCCGGCAGCGCACCGCCATCATTCACAGCAGCTGGCACGACCCGCGCAAGGTGCGCGAGATGACCATTGTCGGCAGCAAGAAAATGATCGTCTACGACGACGTCGCTCAACAGGAGAAAATCAAAGTCTTCGACGTTCGGGTCGAACGCCCGCCCCACTACGACAGCTTCGCGGAATTTCACTACGCCTACCACTACGGCGATACCTATTCCCCTTACCTCAAACAGGACGAGCCCCTGCGCACGGAGTGCCAGCATTTCATCGATTGCATCGTGAATGCTGTCCCCGCGATCAGTCCGGGCGTCGCCGGTTTGGAAGTGGTCCGGATCCTCGAGGCATCCTCTGAGTCGCTGCGCCAAAATGGAGCCGCCATCGATCTCGAACCCGGTCTTGCCGGCTGCCCGGCCTATCAAGCTGCGGCCCGGACCTGAAGCGGAGCCGCCGCCCTCCCATGCATTCCGCGCTGCAGTTGATCGCTCCCAACGTCGTGCTCGGGGCCCGGGTCAAGATTTACGCCTTCACGAACCTTTACGGGTGCACACTCGGGGACGACGTGAAAGTCGGCACCTTCGTGGAAATCCAGAAGGGCGTTAAAATCGGCGATCGGTGCAAGATTTCCAGCCACTCGTTCCTCTGCGAGGGGGTCACACTCGAAAGCGACGTGTTTATCGGCCACGGTGTGATGTTCACGAACGATCTCTTTCCCAGTGCGAGCACCGGCGACGGCAAGCTCCAGACCGAAGCCGATTGGGTCTGCCGCCCCACCTTGGTCAAGAAGGGCGCCTCGATCGGCTCCAACGCCACGCTCCTCTGCGGCCTCACGATCGGCGCGGGCGCCATGGTCGGCGCCGGCAGCGTCGTCACGGCCGATGTCCCCGACGGCGCAATCGTGGTGGGGAATCCGGCCCGGGTCGTCCGCACTCTTGAATCCCGTTCCCATGCAGGTCCCGTTTCTTGATCTCAAGGCGCAGCACGCGCCGATCCGTGAAGAAATCGCGCGCGGTCTCGCCGCGGTGATCGACGATAGTGCGTTCGCGGGCGGCAAATACGTCGCGGAGTTCGAATCCGACTTTGCGCGCTATTGCGGCACTCGATTCGCGATCGGAGTCAGCAATGGTACCGAATCGCTTTGGCTCTGCTTGCTCGCGCTGGGCATCAAGCCCGGCGACGAGGTGATTACGGTTGCGGCCACCTTCATCGCCACGGCGGAAGCGATCAGCCACGCCGGCGCCGTGCCGGTCTTCGTCGACGTCGACGACCGGACTTCCCTGATGGATCCGGAACTGCTCGAAGCCGCGATCACCCCGCGGACCAAGGCAATCATTCCCGTTCATCTTTACGGCCAGATGGCAGACATGGACCCGATCCTGAGAATTGCTCGGGCCCACGGAATTCCCGTGATCGAAGATGCCGCCCAAGCTCACGGTGCCACCTATCGCGGCCGGCACGCCGGCAGTCTGGGTCGCGCCGGTTCCTTCAGCTTTTATCCGGGCAAAAACCTCGGAGCCATGGGTGAGGCCGGGGCGATCACGACCGACGATGCCGATTTGGCCGACCGCCTGCGCGTGTTGCGCGATCACGGGCAACGGACGAAGTACAACCATTTCGAAATCGGCTGGAACGCCCGGATGGACGGAATGCAGGGGGCGGTTCTCCGCATCAAACTCCGGCGGCTGGACGAGGGAAACACCCGACGCCGGGCCCACTCCGAACATTACCGCAGCCTTTTGACCGGCACCTCCGGGATTATCCTGCCCGAAATCCGCAGTTACGGAGAATCCAGCCACCATCTTTTCGTCGTCCGCATGCGGGAACGAGACCGGGTCATCGCCGAGATGGCCAAACGAGGCATTAGCTGCGGCATCCACTACCCCATTCCGGTCCACCGCCAGCCCGCCTACGCAACCCATCCCGTCGCGCAAACCAGTCTGCCGGTCACCGAACGCTGGGCCGCGGACGTCGTTTCCCTGCCGATGTACCCGGAGCTGCAGGAAGCCCAGGTCGCCGCGGCGGCACAGGCGCTGAAGGCAGTTGTCGCCGAACTTTCATCCCCGCCGGCGGTCGCCGCTTTGTGAACTCCGTTGCGCTAGTCGATCCGCTGCTCGACGCTGAGTGGGAGCGATCGCTCGACGCCTTTCCCGAGGCCACGGCGTTCCATTCCTCGGCTTGGCTGCGGGTACTCGCCGACACTTACGCCTTCCGCCCGATCGGCCTGCTGGCCAAACACGGCTCCACCGTTGTCGGCTGTCTTCCGCTGGTGGAAGCCCGCACTTGGCTGACACCCCGGCGGGGAATCTCGCTCCCCTTCACGGACGAATGCCGAATCCTCGGCGATGCGACCGCGCGCGCCGCGTTGGTGGCGCACGCCCTCGCCGAAGGCGACGCCCGGCAATGGCGCTACTGCGAGTTTCGCGACCCCGCCGCCGTGGACGAATCAAACCCGGCCCAGGATGAATTTTTCGGGCATGCGTTGAATTTGGAGCCGGATGCCGAAAAAGTTTTTGCCCGGCTCGACGGAGCCGTCAGGCAAGCCGTAAGGAAAGCGGAACGCGGCGGCCTGCGGATCGAATTTTCCGCCGGCCCCGACGCCATCCGCGATTACTACGCGCTGCATTGCCTGACCCGCCAGCGCCACGGCACCCCGCCCCAGCCCTTTGCATTTTTCGCCAATCTCCAGCGCCACGTGCTGGCCACCGGCGCCGGCCAAGTGGTGTCGGCCCGCCACGGCGAGCGGGTGATCGCCAGCGCGGTCTTCATCCATCGGGGCCGCCACGCGATCTACAAGTTCGGCGCTTCCGACGAGGCCTTCCAGGCCCTGCGCGCCAACAACCTCGTGATGTGGCGGGCGATCGCCTGGTATTCCGAAAAAGGATACGCCAGTTTCGACTTCGGCCGCACGGACCCCGACAACGAGGGCCTCCGCCGCTACAAGCGCTCCTGGGGAACCGAAGAACGTCGCGTCCGCTACTTCCGCTTCGACCGCCGATCCCGCCGGTTCGCCGCCGCCCGGCCCGGCGGCGGCTGGTCGAGCCGCGTTTTCCGCCGGTTGCCCCGCCCGGTGGCGCGGCTGATCGGTCTCGCCCTGTACCGCCACGCCGCCTAACTTTTCGCCATGAATGCACCCGTAACCGCCGAGAGCGGACCCAGTTTCAAGATCGGTGACATTTACTACATTCTCTTCCGGCACAAATGGAAGATCCTGCTGTGCACCTTGGCGGGACTGATCGCCGCCGGAGTTGTCTACAAAACGATGAAGCCGCCGTTCCGATCGGTGGCCAAGCTTTTCGTTCGCTTCGTCATCACCGAGGGCAAATCGGTAGGACCCAATCAGGGCGATGCCTCGGCCAAATCCCCCGACCAACGCGGCGAGACCATCATGACCGGCGAAAAGGAGATCATCCTCAGCGCCGACTTGGCCTTCAAAGTGGCGGAGACAGTCGGATCGGAGAAGATCCTCGCGAAAGCGGGCGGCGGCAAGGAACTCGCCAAAGCCATCGGGTTGGTAAGAAACGGCCTTAGCGTCTCCGTGCCTGCCCGCAGCAGCGTGATGCACGTTTCGCTGGAGCATCCCGACGCCGAAGTCGTGCAGCCCATCTTGCGCGAGGTCGTTGAACGCTACCTCAAGCTGCACGTGGAAACGCATCGGAGCACCGGCATGTCGCTGGATACGCTCGTGCAGGAAACCGACCAGCTCCGCTCCCGGCTGGCCCAGACGGAGACAGATCTGCGGAAAGCACGGCTGGAAGCCGGAGTCGTGTCCCTCGACGCCACGAAACAGGCCTACATCGATCATCTCAACCGGATCCGGGATCAGATCTTCTCGGCGCAGGCCGAACTGGCGGCTCAAATCGCCATCCTCGACGAAATCAACAAACGCAATCCCGACAAACCGAAGCTCGTCGTGCCCAAACTCGACAACCCGACGCCGCTCCCGCCGGGCAAACTGGACGAGTACAAAGTGGCGCTCCAGCGCCTCGCGAGCCTGCAACTCGCGGAGCAAAACCTTCTGGTCCAATTCAAACCGGAGAGTCCCCGGGTGCAGGAAGTCCGGGTCCAGATCGAAAAAGCGGAAGCGGCCAAGTCGGCGCTGCTGACCGCGCACCCCGAACTGATCCAGACCTCGGCGCCTCCGCCCCCGGCGGCCATCGCCTCAATCACACCGAATCTCACGCCGGACCTCAACCCCGTGACCGTGATCACTCAGATCGCCGCCCTGCAGGCCCGCATCAAGGCGCTGAATTCCCAGATCGATGTCGTTCGCGCGGACGCCGCCAAGGTCGATCAACTGGAAGGCACGATCACCGCCTTGGTGCGGAAAAAAGAACTGGATGAGGGCAATTTCCGCTATTACGCGGCGGCTCTCGAACAAGCGCGCATCAACGAGACGCTCGGCAACGGCAAAGTCTCCAACATCGGTGTCATTCAGTCGCCGTCCGCACCGTTTCCCGACTACACGAAGATCTACAAAATTGTCGGCGGCTTGGCCGCCGGCGGCCTTTTGCTCGGCTTGGCCTGGGCCGTCGCACTCGAGCTCCTGTTCGACCACAGCATCCGCCGCGCGGAGAACCTCGAACAACAGCTGCAAGCTCCGCTGTTTCTCGAAATCCCCCACCTGCGGCGCCGCAAACGCTCCTGGCGTGAACTGCTGCGATTCGGCCGCAAAGCGGGCAAGAACGCGGCGATCGAGCCGCGCCAGTTCCTCGACCGCGGCCTCGCCGAGGAGTCGCGCATCTTCCACGAGACGCTGCGCGATCGGCTGATCGCCTACTTCGAAGCCAAAGGGCTGACGCACAAACCCAAGCTCGTCGCCGTTACAAGTGTTTCGGCCGGAGCCGGAGTCACCTCGATCGCCAACGGTCTCGCCCGCAGCCTTTCGGAAACCGGCGACGGCCATGTGCTTCTCGTCGACCTGACTACCGGCAACGCGACCTCGCAGCATTTTGCCGACGGACGTCCCCGCTGCGAGCTCGACGAACTCATGACTTCGCGGGAGTCCGCGCGCGTCGACGACAACCTGTACGTCGTCACGGAAGGCAAGAACAACGACGAACTCTCGCGGCATTTGCCCCTGCGGTTCTCGAAGATCGTGCCCAAGCTCAAGGCGAGCGACTTCGACTACATCATTTTCGATCTCCCCCAGGTCAGCCAAGTCAGCATCACACCCCGCCTGTCCAATTTCATGGACATGACGATGCTGGTCGTTGAATCCGAGGAAACCAATCTGGACATCGCCAAACGGGCCGCAGCGCTGCTCCGCAGCACAAAGTCCAATCTCGGTATCGTGCTCAACAAAACGAAAAACCACGTCCCTTCCCGGCTGCACCAAGAACTGCTTGTGTCGGCATGAACAATGAGGTTTCGACCGCTCGGATTCCGTCCTGAGTTCCCGCCCGTGCTGCCGTACCCTCCACTCTGCTGCCGACGATGCTGAAAGACCGCATGTACTATGCGGTGAAACCGCTGTTGCCATGGTCCCTGCGGATCGCGCTGCGGCGGATCGTCGCGCGGCGGATTGCCCGCCGCTCCCGGGAAATCTGGCCGATCAATCCCGCCGCTGCGAATCCGCCTCCGGACTGGCCCGGTTGGCCCGACGGCAAACAATTCGCGGTCGTCCTCACGCACGACGTCGAAGGACCGCGCGGATTGGCCCGTTGCGCCGAACTGGCCAACCGGGAGGCCAAGTTGGGCTTCAGGTCTTCCTTCAATTTCATTCCCGAGGGTTCCTATCAGGTCGGCGCGAACCTCCGACGCGAACTCGACGCCCGCAACTTCGAGATCGGCGTCCATGATCTCAAACACGACGGCAGGCTCTACGCCAACCGGGAAGCATTCCGCCAACACGCCCGGCAGATCAACCGGTATTTGGCCGAATGGCAGGCGGTCGGTTTCCGTTCCGGGTTCATGTATCACAACTTGGACTGGCTCCACGATCTCGACGCCGACTACGATGCGTCGACCTTCGATACGGATCCGTTCGAGCCGCAGCCGGACGCAGCCGACACCATCTTTCCTTTCTGGGTCGAATCCCCGGCCGGGACGGCCGCCCGTAAGCCGGGATACGTCGAATTGCCGTACACTCTGCCGCAGGACTCGACTCTCTTCATGATCTTTCAAGAATCGGCCGGGACCATCTGGAAAGAAAAAGTGGATTGGCTCGTCCGCCAAGGGGGGATGGTACTGGTCAACGTCCACCCCGATTATCTCCACCTCGGCCACGCCACGCCGGCAGGAGGAATCACCGTGATGGATCACTACGTCAACCTGCTCGGCTATCTCAAAGACACCTACCCGGGTGCCTACTGGCACGCCTTGCCCCGCGAAGTCGCGGCCTATGTGCGTGCCTGGAAGAAAATCGCCCCCGCGCTCCCTTCGGCCCAATGATCCGGCTCCGTCACAAGCTCTTCATCCATGCCCTGCGCGGTCTCGACCAGGCAATCCTGTACGGAACGCTGCTGGCCGTTATCGACCTCGTCGCCCGGGGAAACAGCCCCGCCGGCCAACCGATCCAGCAGATCCTGCGCGAGGCCTACCAACCCGCGGATTCCTTGGGAATCCTCCTGCTGATCATCGGCTGGATTGTCGTCTTCAACCGGTTGGTCAGCTACCAGACCAACCGCTTCACCACCCTCAAAGACGACATCTTCGACGTGCTCAAAGCAACGTCGGTCTCCGCTTTCCTGCTCATCGTCGTCAGCACCGCGTTCGAATTCGGCCGGGTGAACAACAAGGTGATCGTCCTGTTCTGGGCCGGCGCCACAGTGCTCGCGATGCTCAGCCGCATCGGTGCGCGCGCCCTGCTCACCACCGTGCGCCGCCAAGGCTACAATTACCGCCACCTTCTGATCGTCGGCCACAACGCCGAGGCCCTGCGCATGGCAACCCGCATCGAAGCGCTGCCGGAGCTCGGCTACAAAATCGTCGGCTTCGTCGCCGAACCCGCCGGCGCCAACCCGCCACCGGAATCGAAGATCGCCCCAGTCGTCGGCCAGCTGTCGGAAGTCCAGCGCATTCTCGAACAGGGTTCGGTCGACGAAATGATCATCTGCCTGCCGATCCGCGAACATATCTCCCATGTCTTCGATCTGGTCCGGCTCGCCGAGGAACTCGGCATTGTGGTGCGCCTCTTTCCCGATGCCGCCGGATCGAAATTTCTCGAGCGCCTCCATCTTGAGAAATTCGACGGCGACCACGTCATCACGCTGTTCCGCGAACAGATGCTCCTGCAGTTGCTCGGCAAGCGCGTGATGGACATCGTCGTCTCGTTCACCCTGCTCGTGCTCCTGAGCCCGCTGCTGATCGCCTTCGCGGTTGCGATCAAGTTCAGCAGCCCCGGCCCGATCTTCTTCATCCAGAAGCGCGTGGGCATGAACAAGCGCATCTTCCATCTCTACAAGTTCCGGTCCATGTTCATCGACGCCGAGAAACGGCGCCGTGAACTCGCCCATTTGAACGAGATGGACGGTCCCGTTTTCAAAATCAAAAACGACCCCCGGATCACTCCGCTCGGCCACTTTATCCGCAAGACCAGCATCGATGAATTGCCGCAACTGCTGAATGTCCTGATCGGGGAAATGAGTTTGGTCGGACCGCGCCCGCCGATCCCGGAGGAAGTCGACCGCTACGATTGGCTCTACCGGAAGCGGCTATCCATCAAGCCCGGCATCACGTGTCTCTGGCAGATCAGCGGGCGCAACCATATCTCTTTCAAGCAGTGGATGGAGCTCGACCAAACCTATATCAAGAACTGGTCCCTCTGGCTCGACATCAAGATCCTCGTGAAAACCGTCCCCGCGGTCTTGTTCCAGCGCGGAGCGAGCTAAGCCATGTCGACCATCCCAACAGGCCGCCGCATCCGGTTGGCCGCCATCTCATCGGGCGGCGGCCATTGGGTCCAACTGCAGCGCCTCCGCCCTGCGTTCTCCGATTGCGATGTCACCTTTCTTACCGTCAAGGAAGGCTACCGCGCCGATGTCGGCGACTGTGAATTCCGCGTCATTCCCGACGCCAACCGCTCCAACAAATTCAAACTCCTGCGCACCGCGCTGGTCGTGTTTTGGCAGCTCTTCCGACTCCGGCCCGATGTTGTGATTTCGACCGGGGCCGCGCCGGGTTATTTTGGGATTCGCGCCGGGAAACTTCTGGGAGCCCGCACTATCTGGGTAGACAGCGTGGCCAATGTCGAAACCCTCTCGATGTCGGGCCACCGCGTCCGGCCCTATGCCGATCTCTGGCTGACCCAATGGCCCCATCTCGCCGGCCCCGAAGGTCCTTTTCACACCGGGAGCGTGCTATGATCTTCGTCACCGTCGGCACCGACTTGCCCTTCGACCGCCTCGTCAAAGTCATCGATGAATGGGCGGGGGAAACCGGCCGCAAAGATATCTTCGCCCAAATCGGGGAAACCGAATGGCGCCCACGTCATCTGGCCTACAGCAAATTCCTCGAACCACCCGAGTTTGTCCGGAATTTTTCCCAGGCCACAACCATCGTCGCCCACGCCGGCATGGGCACGATCCTGTCGGCCCTGCGCTACGAAAAGCCCATTCTGGTCATGCCGCGCCGAGCGTCCCTCGGCGAACAGCGCAACGAGCACCAACTCGCGACCGCGAAACGGCTTTCGGATATGGGCAAAATCACCGTGGCGTTCGACGAGGCTGAGCTCCGCCGCTGTCTCGACGATCTGGGTCGCCTCCAACCGCGAGAGAAAATTGGCCCACATGCCAGCTCGTCTCTGGTCAAGGGCCTCAAGGATTTCATCCACACCGGCCGGCACCCGGCCAAGCCCGGAGACCAGCCGCCCTTTCCCGCATGAACGGTTCGTCCGTTGCCAAGGGACCGGCCGAAGCCGGAACACTCACCAAGCTAGCCCGCTTCCTCGGGTCGATCCTCGACCCAAGAATCTACCTTCACGGCCTGCGGATTCTCCACTATTACGGCTACAGCCATGTCAGGGATCGCCGGCAAATCCGTTGCGGCCGCGGCACCGGCATCGCGCCCAACGTCTCCTTCCGCAACGGCGCCCGCATCGCCATCGGCGAGCAATCCCACATCGGCGAACGCGCCTACCTGTGGGCCGGCGACTCCACCGGCCGAATCGTGATCGGCAATTTCGTCTCCCTCGCCCCGGAAGTTTTCATCACCGCCTCGGACTACCAGTTCGTCGCCGGCGTGCCGTTCCGCCGCCAACCCAAGAAGGAACGCGACGTCACCATCGGCGACGACGTCTGGCTCGGTGCCCGCGTCGTGGTCACCGCCGGAGTCACGATCGGAGCCGGCAGCATTGTCGGCGCCGGTGCCGTGGTCACCAAGGACATCCCGCCCAACTCGATCGCGGTGGGCGTGCCTGCCCGTGTGGTCGCCCAGCGTTCGCCCATTTCATAATCCATGCCGGCCGACGTCGCAGTCCTCATCGTTACCTACAATTCGGAAAACGAGATTTCCGACTGCCTGCGGAGCGTGGTCGAGCAGCGCCGCTCCGTCGTGCAGGAGATTGTCGTGGTCGACAACGACTCGAAGGATCGGACCGTCGAAACCATCCGCGCCGGATTTCCCGAGGTAAAACTTGTCACTCCCGGAAAGAACCTCGGCTTCGCCGCCGGCGTAAATCTCGCCGCCCGCCAAAGCGACGCGAAATACCTCCTGCTGCTCAATCCCGACACGACCATCCTCGACCATGCGATCGACGTGGTCGTGGAATTCGCGCGGCAGCATCCGCACTACGGGTTCTACGGCGGCAGAACCCTGAAGGCCGACGGCCGGTTGGAGCCCTCTTCCTGCTGGGGCCTGCCCAGCCTCTGGAGTCTGACGATGTTCGCCTTTGGCCTGAGCACGCTCGCAAAACACAACCCGATCCTCGACCCAGAATCACTGGGAAGCTGGCCGCGCGACACGGTGCGCGAAGTCGGCATCATCACGGGCTGCTTCCTCCTCGTGGAACGTGCGGCGTGGGAAAAACTGCAGGGCTTCGACGAGCGCTATTTCATGTACGGCGAGGATGCCGACTTGGCGATGCGCGCGCGCAAAGCCGGTTACCGGCCCGTAATCTGCCCGGACGCGCGCCTCGTGCACGAAGTCGGCAAGTCCTCCGCCACTCCTTTCCACAAGGCGATTTTGCTGTACCGGGGAAAAGCAAACTACGTCCGCGTGCATTGGTCGGGTTGGCGCCGCAACCTCGGCCTCCTGCTGCTCGCGGCCGGCGTCGGCTTCCGCGCCTTCGGGTCGGCGGTCGTCCGCAGTCCGTCCGACACCTGGCGGAGACTCTGGCAGCAACGCCGCGATTGGCTGCGCGGTTATTTCCCCGCCCCCGGCGCGCCGGGGGCCGCCCGGCCCGAAGCCTGATCCCGATCCGATGAGTCCGGCCAAACCCCTCGTTTCGGTGGTGATTCCCGCCTTCAATCGGCGGGACAGCGTGCTGCAGCTGCTCGGCGATCTGTTCCGCCAGACCGGCGTAAGCTTCGAAGTCATCGTCGTTGACGATTGCTCGCCCGACGGCACGCCGGACGCGGTCGCCGCGGCTTTCCCGCAGGTCAAAATCCTGCGCAACGAACGCAACGGCGGCCCCGCCGTTTCCCGCAATCGCGGCATCGCCGCGGCGCAGGGCGAGTTCATCGTCGGTGTCGACAGCGACGTGACCGTGCCCGACCGCAGCTTGCTCGCGAACGCCGCCGCCACGCTCCGGAGCCACCCCGAGGCCGCGATGCTGGCTTTCCGGCTGTACGCCGCCGACGGCAAATCCGAGGACGGTCCGCGCTGGTGGCACCCGCTGCCGCTTGCGACCCATGCGGCCAAGACATTCCCGACCCACTACTTCAGCGGCACGGGCTACGCCGGGCGGCGCGAAGCGCTGGTCGCCGCCGGGATGTATCCGGAGATCCTCTACATGCATTACGAGGAGGTGGAGCTCGCCTTCCGGGTGCTCGATCGCGGCGGCGTCATCCGATACTGTCCCGACCTCCCGGTCGTCCATCACGCCCACCCGGTCGCCGCCCGGAGCAAGATCAAGGTGTTCTACAAACCGCGAAACCAGATTCTGGTCGCGCTTGCCTGCTATCCTTGGCCGAGGGCGTTCGCCTATCTCGCGCCCCGGCTGGCCTACAATCTCGGCTACGCGGTCCGGCACGGAAATCTGGCCGATTTCTTCGGCGCCCTCGGTTCGGCCTGGCAGCTGGGCCGCCAACGCCTCCGCGACCGGGCCCCGCTCTCCGCCGACACCTGGCGCCGGATCGC
>NEUS01000143.1 GCA_002288455.1 Opitutia bacterium Tous-C1TDCM | reverse complement strand
CTCTCCAGATCCGCCTGCTGCTTTGGCTGTGGTTCGGCGCCGCCTTCGCCGCCGGCCATTCCGGCTGGCTCGCCCGGATGCCGCCGACCGCCCTGCCCGGTTTGGCCCTCGTGCTCGCGGCCGTCGCTTTTTCCGCCGCCCGGCGCCTGCCGGCGCTCCGCACCTGGCTCGACGCCCTCGATCTTCGCGCCCTCGTGCTGCTGCACGCCGTGCGGTTGGTCGGCCTCTTCTTCATTCCGCTCTACCTGCGCGGCGAACTGCCGCGGGCCTTCGCCGTCGCCGGGGTTTTCGGCGAAACCGTCGTCGCGCTCTTCGCCGTCGTCCTGGCCGTTGCGCCCTTCGCGGACGAACGCCGGCACCGGCTCATGCTGATCTGGAGCGTCGTCGGACTCATGGATTTCCTCCTTCTCAGCATCACGATGCTGCGCCTGCTTGGCGCGGGTGCCGGAACCTTCGGCACCTTCGCGGTCCTCCCCTTGAGTTTCATCCCGACCCTGCTCGTGCCGCTGCTCCTCGCCTCCCACGGCGTCATCTTGCTGCGCCTTCTGCGGCCGAAACCGGTCGCTTGATCTCGGCTGCCCGCGGCATTTTACTCCGCTCCTCGCGATGCGCCGTTCCGCCTTTCCCCGTCACCGCCGTCTGGCCGGCTTTTCGCTGGTCGAGCTCTCGGTGGTGCTGCTGATCATCAGTCTCCTCTCGGCCTTGGCTTTGCCGGGCTACCGCAAGATCCAGCTCAGCGCCCGTTCCGCCGCCGTCGAGAACGACATCCGGGTCTTCGCCGGCGCCTTCCAGAACTACGCCCACGACCGCGGCGATTGGCCGGTCGACGGCGCCGCGCCCGGCGAAATTCCCGAAGGCATGGCCAACTATCTCGCGCGCACGACATGGCAGCAGCCCACGCCCATCGGCGGCGCCTACTCCTGGGCCCCGAATACCCTCCAGCAGGGCGAACGCTACCGCGCGGCGCTCATGATCGAGGCCGTGGAAGGCAAACCCGTCAGCGCCGATCTCAACCAACTGGTCGAAATCGACCGCCGCCTCGACGACGGCAACCTCGACACCGGCAATTTCCGGCTCGGTTTCCGCAATCAACCCGTGTTCGTGATCGAACATTGAGCCCCGGACTTCCCTTCGCCCCGATGTTCAACGTCACCTTGGTCAACCTCTCGGCCGATGCGTCCGCCGCGGACACCGCCCACGACCGCAGCGATCTCGGCGAACTCCCCGCCGCCCAAGTGCAGGCCCTGCTCGAACAGTTCGCCCGGCTCGACGCCGTGAGCAACGCCGACGCCGAGCCGCAAATCAACCTCTCGGTCCGCTCCGGCAAGTTCATTGTCCGCACCGGCCGCGGGAAGCTTTTCCTCTACAACGCGCGCGACTCCGCCCAACCCTACGCGGAACTCACGGCCGCCGAAATCGTTTCCCAACTCCTCGGCGAAGCCGGCGCCGCGGCCGAAGGCGCCGGGGCGGATCCGGCGGACCCCGCCGCCCAGCCCGCCGGCAGACCGCGCCCCGCCAACCGGGGGATCGCGGTGGCCATTCTGGCCGCCGGTCTCGCCGTCAACGGCTACACCGCCTACTCCGCCTTCAACACCCAGACGGTCAATACCCGCCCGGCCGTCACCCTCGTCACCGATCCCGCGGAAGCCGCGAACCGCCTCCGCGAGATCGCCGGCACCTACGCCACCGGCAGCCAGCCCGGCGACCGTGTGATCGAGATCCGGGCCGACGGCACGGCCCTGTTCTCCGCCTTCGGCGCCAAGGGCGCGCGCAGCTACGGCAGCGAGCCGTTCAAGCTCGGCCGCCACGGCGGCAAATTCGCCCTCGCCCTCCGCGACGCCGGCCTGATCGAGATCCAGAATCTCGATACGGTGGTCTACTACCGCGACATCTACCGGCGCACGAAGTGACGCCGGCCGTCAGACGGTCCCGTCGCCCTCGGGCGGCAAATCCCGCACGACCACGCCCGCCTGCTCCGCCGCCCGCAGCGTGGCGGCGGCCATGAAATAGCGTTGGGCACGGAAGCCGGCCTCGTCCGGCCCGCGGCGCGGCGGCGCATAGCTGCCGTCGGGCTGCAGCTCGCGCGCGTCCTCGTTGTCGCGCAGTTCCGTCGGCAGCATCTCCTCGCACAACCGGCGCCGGAGTTCCGGATCCTCCACCGGAAACACGGCCTCCACCCGCCGGAAGAAATTCCGCGGCATCCAATCGGCGCTGCCGGCGAACACGAGCGGCTCGCCGCCGTTGCCGAAATAGAAAATGCGCGCGTGCTCGAGAAAACGCCCGACGATGTTCCGCAGCCGGATGTTCTCGCTCTGCCCCGGCACGCCCGGCACGAGGCAACAGGTGGCGCGCACGATCAGGTCGATCTGCACGCCCGCCTGGGATGCGGCGTAGAGGTTCTTGATCGTCACGGGGTCGACGAGCTTGTTCATCTTCGCGATGATCCGCGCCGGCCGGCCGGCCGCCGCATGCGCCGTCTCGGCCGCGATCAACTCCTGGATCCGGCTGTGCAGGTTGAAGGGCGCGACCAGCAGATGCTTGAACTCCGGCTTCCGCCCGAGCCCCGTCAGCGTGTTGAAGAGTTGCGCCACTTCCGCCGCCAGATGCTCGCGGCACGTCAGCAGGCTCAGGTCGGTGTAGAGCCGGGCCGTCTTCGGATTGTAGTTGCCCGTGCCCAGATGGAGGTAGCGGCGGAGGACGTCGCCTTCGCGCCGCACCACGAGGCAGCATTTGCAGTGCGTTTTGTGGCCGACCAGGCCGTACACCACATGCACGCCGGCCTCCTCGAGCTCGCGCGCCCACTTGATGTTGTTGGCCTCGTCGAAGCGGGCCATCAGCTCCACCAGCGCCGTGACTTGCTTCCCCGCCATCGACGCCGCAATCAGCGCCCGGACAATCGGCGAATCGCCGCTCGTCCGGTAAAGCGTCTGCTTGATCGCCAGCACCCCGGGGTCGCGGGCGGCCTGCTCCACGAACGCCACGACCGGGTTGAAGGATTCGTACGGGTGGTGCAGCAGCACGTCCCGTTCTCGGATCAGCTCGAAGATGTCCCGGTGCGCCGCGAGGCCCGAGGTCTCCGCCGGCGCGAACGGCGCGTACTTCAGGTCCGGACGGTCGATGAGGTCGTAAAGACTCATCAGCCGCAGGAGATTCAACGGCGCCGGCAGCCGGAACACATGCTCCGCCGCCAACCCGAGATGCCCGCAAAGATCGGCCAGCAGGCCGGGATCGACGCCTTCCTCGATCTCGAGGCGCACCGCCGCGCCGCGCCGCAGGTTGCGCAACTCTTCCTCGATCTTCTTGAGCAGGTTCTCGGATTCTTCCTCGTCGATGTAGAGATCGCTGTTCCGGGTGACGCGGAAGGCGTGCGCCTGCCGCATGCGGTATCCCGGGAACAACCGGTCCGAGCACAGCTTCAGCACTTCGCTGAGAAAAATCAGCCGCATCGGGCCGTCGTCGTCCGGCCGGATCTGCACGATGCGCGGCAAACTGCGCGGCACCGGCAGAATCACCATCAGCTTTTCCTCTTCCGGCGTTTCCGGATGATCGAGGGAAAGCAGCACGTTCATCGACTTGTTCGCGAGCTGCGGAAACGGATGCGCCTGGTCCACCGCCAACGGCGTCAGCACGGGCAGCACCTGGGTCTCGAAATGGTGGAGGATCCACTCCCGCTCGGACTTGTTCAACTGGGCTCCCGTGCGGAAATGGATGCCTTGCTCCGCCAGCAACGGGACGAGCTCGCCGTGCCAGCACGCGTACTGGTCGGCGATCACGGTGTTCACCTCGCGCTTGATCCGCCGCAGCTGCTCGCGCGGGGTGAGGCCGTCGATGCTCAGTCCGCCCGACTCGGAATCGGCCTGCTGCATGATGCCGGCCACCCGGATCTCGAAGAACTCGTCCAGGTTCGAACAGACGATCGCGAGAAACTTGACCCGCTCAAGGAGCGGATTGGAGGCCGAACGCGCCTGCTCGAGCACCCGCCGGTTGAAGGCCAGCCAGCTCTGCTCGCGGTTGCCGAAAATGGATTTCTTCCCGGCCGGTTCCGGCTCGTTCGTTTCGACGGGAGCCGACTTCCGGGCAGTGGCGGGGCGGCGCGGGGCGGAGCTGCGTTTGGGTCGGTTCACGGGGATTGGCTAGCATGGTTCCACCCGCGGTTTCCGCCAGCTGCAAGCGAACTGTCACCGAATCGTCACCGCCCGCTTCAGCCGGACTTATGCAGTTGAGAGTTGAAAGTTGAGGGTTGAGAGCTCGATCCGCCGAGCCACGGAAAACGCAGCCGAAGCCAGCAAGCTGACGAACCGAACGGTTTTGCTCTCAACTCTCAGCCAAGCTCTCTCAACTGCATGGGTCCGTCTCAGCCGACGAAGACGCCGTCGCGCATCGGCCTCGTCTGATCGCAACGCTGCGCGATCTCCGGGTTGTGGGTCACGAGGATCACCGCCTGGCCCTGCTCTTTCGCCAACCGGGTGATCAGGTCGAAAACCAGGGCCGAATTCTTCACGTCGAGGTTTCCCGTCGGCTCGTCGGCCAGCAAAATCGTCGGCTGGTTCGCCAATGCCCGCGCGATCGCCACGCGCTGCTGCTCGCCGCCGGAGAGCTGCGTGCCGAGCCGGTGCGTCTTCGCCCCGAGGCCCACGGCGTCGAGCAACTGGCGCGCCCTGGCCTCCATCGCCTCGCCGCCCAGACGGCCGAGTTTGCGCATCGGCATCATGACGTTCTCCAAAGCGGAGAATTCGAGCATCAGGAAATGGAATTGGAAAACAAAGCCGATGTGCTCGCCCCGCGCCGCCGTCCGCGCGGCGTCGTCGGTATTCGACATCAGCCGGCCGTTGATCTCGATCTGCCCGCCGTCGGGCTGGTCGAGCAAACCGAGCAGGTAGAGCAACGTGCTCTTGCCGCAACCGGAAGGTCCGACGATCGCGTAAACCTGGCCGCGCCGGGCTTCGAACGAAACGCCCTTCAGCACGTGCACGCGGCCTTCGTCCCGCCCAAGGTAGCGGTGCAGATCCGTGCAACGCAGGGCCACCTCGCCCGGAGCCACCACGCCCGGCCCGCTCATTGCGCCGTCCCCCGCACGATGTCGCCCGGCTCCAGCCGCGCCGCGCGGCGCGCCGGGATCAGACTGGCGATCATCACCATGAACACGGCCGTCGCGATCGCGGCCGCATAGTGTTTCCAATCCCACACCACCACGAAACGGTCGGACTTGAAGATCCCGCTGATCGACAGCGGCACCTGGCCCACGAGCCACGTCACGCCCGCCCCGAACAGCGCCCCGACCACGGCCCCGATCGCGAGGACGATCCCCGCCTGCCAAAGAAAAATCCGCGTCACGTCGCGCCGCTCGTAGCCCATCGAACGCAAAATCGCGATGTCCTTGGTCTTCTCCAGCACGATCATCGCGAGGGTGTTGAACATCGCCAGACTCGCGATGAGCGTGAAGACCGTGACCGTGATGCCCGTCGACACGCGGAGCGCGCGGAATACCTCCAACCACGACTTTTCGCGTTCCTGCCACGGCTTCGCGCCGTGCCGCAGCACCGCTTCCATGCGGGCCGCATCCGCCGGCGCCCGCGCCGCATCGTGCAGATTGATCTGCAGGTAGGTCGCGCCCGACGGCTTCTTGAGCAACGAACGGACCTCGGGCAGGTGCAGGTAGATATTGGTTTTGTCGACCTCGCGGTAGCCCGTCTCGAAGATCGCCGAAACGGCAAACCGCCGCGACTCCCCCCGCGCCGTGACCACGACGGAATCGCCGACCGACAACTGCAACCGGTCCGCCAGCACGCGGCCGATCAGCGCGCCGGCATTGGCATTCCGGAAATCCTCGAGTCGGCCCGCCGTGATCTGCTGGCCGAGATCCGAAACCCGCAGGTGGTCCTCGAGCCGGATGCCGAACATCTGCGCGTCCTCCGTCTTGAACGAACTCGTGATCTGGATGCTGCCGCGCAGCACCGCGGACACGCCCCGGACGTTCGCGAAATCCCGCAGCGCGTCGACGATCCGCTGCGGCTCCTCCACGCCCTCGATGTACTTCACGCCTTCGCGCTGCGCGAAATAGAAATCGCTCGCGCCCGCCGCCGCCATGCTCCGCATCGTGTCCTGCAGCCGGTCCTCGATCCGGATCGCCCCGTTGATGCCGAGCAGCGTGCGCGTGAAAATGTCCTCGAAGCCGCTCGTCGTCGCCTGCGTCACGATGAAGAGCCCGACGCCGAGCACCGTACACGACAGGCTCATGAACATGGCGCGCTTCTTCGCCGTCAGGAAGCGGTAGGCGATGCGCAGGTTCGGCGAAATCACAGGGACGGATACCCGCGGCTCAGTTCACCTGCTGCGTCCGCACCCGCTTGCCGGGCCGGAACTGGTCCTGGTTCTCCACGATGACCAACTCGCCGTCCTTCAGCCCCGCGCGGACTTCGACGACATTCAGCGCCACGAAACCCAGCTCGAGTTTGCGCTGCTCGATCCGGCCGTCCGCGACCACGTAGATTTGGTTCCCGTTGAACAGCGCGCGGCGCGGGATGACCAACTGGTTCGTGCGCCGATCCACCGTGATCGTGGTCTCGCCCGTGCTGCCGGGCTTGAGCCGCACCGGGTCGATCTTCACGTCGAGGTAAACCGTGAAGCGCTGTGTTTCGTCGGCCGTGGGCAACAGCTTCGAAACCGTGGCGTCGAAGTATTCCTCGCCATAGGCGAGCAAACGAAGCTTGGCCGTCTGGCCGAGCTTCACCCGGCCGAAATTTTCCTCGCTGATCTTGGCCGCCACCACGCGGATGTTCGAAAAGACGCGGGCCACAGGCTGCCCCGCCGTGATCAGCGCCCCGTTCCAGGTCAGCGCGCTCTCGACCTCGCCGTCGAACGGCGCGCGGACCGTCATCCGCTCCAGCTGCAATTTCAGATCCTCCATCGCCGCCTTGAAATCGGCGTCCGATTTCTTGTCGTCGAACTCCGTCACCTTCAGGCGCGTCTCGATCGCATCGAGGGTCCGCTGCGCGGATTTCACCTGGTCCTCCGACGTGTTGCCGAGATCGCGGAGCCGCTTGAGGTTGTCGAGCGCCTCCTGCGCGACTTTGCGCTCCGGGTTGTTCTCCAGAATCAATTTCGCGCGCGCCTTGTCGGAATCGAATTTCCGCTGCGCCTCGTCGATCTGGCGCTGCAGGTCCTTGGTCTCGAGCTTCACCAGCGGATCGCCGCTCTTGAATTTGTGCCCGGGATCGATCGCCTCGGACCAGACGACCTCGCCGGCCGCCTTGCTCTTCAGCTCCTTGATGCCGCCGTCGGCATGGATCATCACGCTGCCGGTCACGGCGTCGACCGGATCGTCGCGCCGCACGGCCGCCACCTGCACCGTGACCTGCAAACCGAGGTACAGCGCGATACCGGCCGCCGCGAGCAGGCCGAGCACGAAGACGAGTTTGAGCAGCAGGCCGCCCTGGGTTTTATTGGGGAGCATAGCGGACAGGGAGAGAATTCAGGATCGGATCGTTGCCGGCAACCGCCACGTACTCGCTCCAGCGGCCCAGCAGGGCGGCGCGGGCGGCCAGCCGGGCGGCCTCCGCCTGGAGAATTCCGACTTCGGCCCGCTCGACATCGCCCTTGGGCAAATTGCCGAGCGCGGCTTCCTCGGCGATCCGGCGACGGCCCTCGATCGCCAGGCCGCGGCGGATCTCCGCGAGCTCCAGCTGCTCGCGGTCCAGCTTGAGCTGGCGCTCCAGGTGCTGCGCCTGCTGCAGCAACGCCTCGAGCTCCGCGGATTTCCGGACCTCGTAATAGCGCTGCGTCGACCGGGCCTCCATCTTCGCGGCCCGCGTGGCAAAGCCGTCGAAAATCGCCCACTGCGCGCTGATGCTGTAGGTCTGGCGCGCGACGGCCTGCTGGTTGACCGCGTTGGCGTTGACGTTCGTGGTGTTCTCCAGGCTGTAGCCCGCGTTGGCGAAAAACTTCGGGAACAGGCGGACGCTCTCGATCCGGTAGCGCAGCAACGATTCCTTGATCTTCAGGTCGAAGATCGCGGCCTCGAGCGTGCCGCCGGCGTTGTCGCGCCGCAGGGCCGCGCCGAGGGCTTCCGCCAACGGCTCGATCGGACCCGGCGCGGGAATCGTTTCGGGCAAAGTCGCCTCCGTCACTTCGCGGGCCCCGGAAAGCCGCACGAAACCGCGGCGCGCCTGCTCGAAATCGCCTTCGGCCCGCGCCAATTCCAGCGCGGCCTCGCGCACGCGCAGTTTCTCGCCTTCCAGTTCGCCGGTCGAAATCGCGCCGCGCGCAAATCGCTCCTGGCTCACGGCGACCGCCTCGGTGAGCAGCCGGTGCGATTCCCGCGCGTGCCGCAGCCGCGCCTTCCGGACAATCAGATCGAGATACGCCTGCCGCAGCAGCACACTGAGCTCGCGGTAAACTTTGGCGGCGCTCTTTTCGGCGGACTCGAGGCTGAGACGAGCGGCCGCACTTTGGTTTTTCAGCGCCCCCCAGTGGAACAGCGCCTGGCTCAGGCCCACGCTGTAGAAGAGTCCGTTGTCGCGGCTCCGGGAACTGTTGTCGCTTGAAATCGAGGTCTCCGTGTTCGCGAAATTCACGTCGGCCCGGAAACTCGGCAACCGCGGGGAGTCGTCGCGGATCCGGTAGGCTTCGCGCTGGGCGATCTCGAACTGCGCGCCGATCACCTGCGGCGACTGCCGGATCGCCGCCGCCAAAATCGGCTTCAATTCCGGCAGATAGTCCTCCGGCATCGTGCCGGCGATATCGCTGCGTTGCGCCCGTCCGCTGACCGCCGCCCCGAGCGCCACGAGCAAGATCACGGCACGCGGAAAACACCGCTGGATCGGAGAACCGGTCGTTACCATGAGGGACGTGAAAAAAGGAGGGTCAGACCGCTGGAATTCAAAGGTGATTGCAATCCATAAGTCTTGAGCCCGCCCCCTCCGACGTCGCACGCTGGCGAACGTTCCGCGCCCCTCGCGGAATCCGCCGAATCCATGCCGCCCGACATCTCCGCCCTGGCCCGTGAACACCTCGACCGGGTGCGCGCTTTCTACGATGCCGCCGCGACTGCGCCGTTGCCCGGCGCCGGCGCCTACCGGGCCCTCCTCGCCCACTACTACAATTTGCTGATTCCGCCCGACGCCAGCGTGCTGGAAATCGGTTGCGGCTCCGGCGATCTGCTCGGCCGGCTCCGCGCCCGCCGCAAAGTCGGCGTCGACCTCTCGCCCCGCCAGATCGAGGCCGCCCGCGCCCGTTTTCCGCAGGATGAATTCCACGTCCAAGCCGGGGAACTGCTCGACCTCGCCGCGCCCGGCGGCAAACGCGAGACCTTCGATGTCATCATCGTTTCCGATACCCTCAATCTCGCCGCCGACGTCCAGCGCCTGCTCGAGCGGCTCCACCCCGTGTCCCATCCGGACACCCGCCTGCTCGTCAATTTCCAGAACACCCTCTGGCGGCCGCTCCTCTCGCTCGCGCGCGGCTTCGGCCTCAAGGCCCCGCAACCGCAGAACAGCTGGCTCGCCTCCTCCGATGTGATGAACCTGCTCCAGCTCGCCGGCTGGAGCGCCATCCACCGCCACGGCCGGATTCTCCTGCCGGGCGCGCTGCTCGGCCTCGGCACCTTGGTCAACCGCTGGCTCGCTCCCCTGCTGCAGTGGTTCTGCCTCACCGTCTTCATTGTCGCGCGCCGCGCGCGCACCCCCGCGCCGCAGCCGCTCACCGTTTCCGTCGTGATCCCGGCGCGCAACGAAGCCGGCAACATCGAGGCCGCGGTCGCCCGCACCGCCGAACTCGGCGCCGGCACCGAATTGATCTTCGTGGAAGGGCATTCCAAGGACCACACCTGGGCCGAAATCCAGCGTGTCGCCGCCGCCCACCCCGGGCGGCGAATCAAGATCCTGCAGCAAACCGGCAAGGGCAAAGGCGACGCCGTGCGCGCCGGCTTCGCGGTCGCCACCGGCGATGTCCTGATGATTCTCGACGCGGACCTCACCATGCCGCCGGAGGAATTGCCGAAGTTCTACGACGTGATCGCCAGCGGCCGCGCCGAATTCGCCAACGGCGTCCGCCTCGTCTACCCGATGGACGAAAAGGCGATGCAGTTCCTCAATCTCTGCGCCAACAAAGCCTTCGGCCTGATCTTCACCTGGCTGCTCGGCCAGCCCGTCAAGGACACGCTCTGCGGCACCAAGGTGCTCACCCGCGCCCACTACGAACGCATCGCGGCCAACCGCGCCTATTTCGGCGACTTCGATCCCTTCGGCGACTTCGACCTGCTCTTCGGCGCCGCCAAGCTGAATCTCAAAATCGCCGATGTCCCGATCCGCTACCGCGAACGCACCTACGGCACGACCAACATCCAGCGTTGGCGCCACGGCTGGCTGCTGCTGCGCATGGTGCTGTTCGCCGCCCGCAAATTGAAATTCGTCTGAACCCCCGGCGCCCCCCGCCGTCCCCCCGTGCAAGTCCCGATCCTCGATCTCAAACCCGCCTACGAAGAACTGCGGACCGACCTCGATGCCGCCTACCGCCGCGTGATGGAATCCGGCTGGGTTCTCCTCGGCCAGGAACTCGCAGCCTTCGAGCAGGAATACGCCGCCGCCGTCGGCGTGAAACACTGCGTCGGCGTGGCCAACGGCCTCGAGGCCCTGCAACTCGTGCTCATGGCCAAGGGCATCGGCCGCGGGGACGAAGTCATCGTCCCTTCCCACGGCTACATCGCCACCTGGCTCGCCGTCACCCACGCCGGCGCCCGCCCCGTCCCCTGCGAGCCCGATCCGCGGACCTACAATCTCGACGCCGACCGTATCGCCGAACTGGTAACGTCGCGGACCCGCGCGATTTTGCCGATCCATCTCTACGGACTGGCCGCGGATATGACGGCGATCAACGCCGTCGCCGCCCGGTTCGGCCTCTTCGTCCTCGAGGACGCCGCCCAGGCCCACGGCGCGACCTGCGGCGACCGCCAGGCCGGCGCCCTCGGCCACGCCGCCGGGATCAGTTTCTATCCGAGCAAGAACCTCGGCGCCCTCGCCGACGCCGGCGCCGTGACGACGCCCGACGACGCCCTGGCCGACCGGATCCGCGCCTTGCGCAACTACGGTTCCAAGGTCCGGTACCAACACGAGCACCTCGGCCTCAACTCGCGCCTCAGCGAACTGCAGGCCGCGTTCCTGCGGGTGAAACTGCCGCTCCTGCCGGTCTGGAACGCCCGCCGCACCGCTCTCGCCCGCCGCTACGAAACCCTGCTCGCCGGCGTCGGCGATCTCGTGTTGCCGCCGGCCCCGGTCGGGTTCGGGCCCGTTTGGCATCTCTACGTCGTGCGCACGAAACACCGCGCCGCGCTGCAGCAGCACCTCTCGGCCCAGGGCATCGGCACCCAGATCCACTACCCGGTTCCGCCGCATCTCACCCCCGCGTACATCGGGGCGGGTTGGCGGCAGGGCGAGTTTCCGCTCGCGGAACAGTTCGCCGCCGAAGTCCTCAGTCTGCCGATCGGCCCGCACCACGCGGCGGAACAAATCGACTTCGTCGGCGCGACGATCCGCGATTTT
>NEUS01000142.1 GCA_002288455.1 Opitutia bacterium Tous-C1TDCM | reverse complement strand
GCCTCGCGCACCTGCTTCCACAATCTGAGGGAACTGCTGCCCGCGGGTTGAACGGGCGAGGGCCGGCACGCAGATTGGCGGCGTGCGGCAACGTTCCTGAGCTCAGCTCGACGAACGGGGTCAAATCAGCTCGACGAACGGGGTCAAATCGCGAAACGCGAAGTCGCAACGCCCAGCTCGGCTGGATCTACGACCGAGGGTGCTTGTCGACGATCCGCCTTCGCGAATCGCGTATTGACCCCTTGCACCCCCTGGCGGCGAGTCAGCGCAGGGCGCGCGCGAGCAGATTGCGCATCATCTGTTGGACGCGTTCGTCGGGGCCGTGGGGCCGGCTCCAATGCGACCAAGGCAGGACGTGGCCCGGGGGCGAGGCCATGGCTTGCGGCCACCAGATCGTGGCGGCGTTGAAGACGAAGTTGTTCTTCGGTCCCGGGTAAAGCGTCGCGGCCCATTGCTGCGGCGTCACGCCGCCGACCCAAGCCTGGCCGGCGCCGACGATTTCAAGTCCGGGAATCTCCGTCGCGGGCTGGCCGTGGTATTCCCAACCGATGAGGCCCGGGATGCTTTCGCCGCGTTTCATGCCGGTGCCGGCGAAGAGCCAATGGTTGGGCGCGGTGCAGGTCCAGTCGCCGCCGCCGTTCACGGGTTCGACATTGCGCGCGCCCATGAGCAGCCCTTCGTCGGGGCCGCGGTGCGGAAACGGCCCGTGCCGTTGCTCGCGTTCGCGGGCGTAGGGTTGCTCGGCGCCGTAGGGACCGCCGCGGAAGAAGATGCGGTTCGGGACGCCGGCGTCGTTCGCGCGCAGCGGGGCGACCCAGCAGACGGAATTGCCGGAAAGAAACAGCAAACTCGTGCCGGCTTCGCGCAACCGCTCGACGCTGCGGAACTGGCGGATGTCCCAATACTCGTCGTGGCCGACGCTGAGAAACGTACGGCATTTCAGCGCCCGGTCCGGCGTCAGGAGATCGGTGTTGGAGCAATAGACGACGTCGTAGCCGTGCTGCTCGAGCCAATACGCGAGCGGGTACTCGAAGCAGAGCCATTCGCCGGAGCCGACGGTGCGCGGATCGTTGACGACGCCCTGCCACTGGGCCTCGCGGCCGTAGGGCCGGTCGAAGCTCACGTCGGCCCACGGCCCCTGGTTGCCCTTCGGGTGCGTGTAGACGGAGTAGTTGTTGGGCCAGCGGTTGTAGGCCTGCCAGGTGTGGTCGCTGCACTGGAAGAGGATGTCGGCGGGCCGGTCGTCGGTGACGATGAAGACGACGTAGCTCTGCCAGTACGGCTCGCTCGGGCTTTCGGGAATCGTGGTGAGGCGGCCGAGGTAGACGCCGCTGACCCAGTCGGCGGGGATCGTGAGCGAAGCCGAGGGCTCCCAGTTGCACGTGTGGAGATTCTTTTCGCCGGGCTTGGGCGTCGGCTGCGTTTTGGCGGGGAGCGGACCGAGTTCGGTCATCTTGCGGGCGCCGCGGCCGCCGTAGTAGCCGGTGCGGAAGATCTCCAGGCGGAAGGTGCGCGCCGGGTTGGCCGAGACCATGATGTCGAGGGATTCGCCGGCGCGGACGCTTTGGCGGGAGCAGTAGCCCTCGATCCACGGCGAGCGGAAACCCTGGGCGTCGACGCGGACGCGCGTGAGTTGCCAATCGCGCGAGCCCTCGCGGGCATTCTCCCGGGCGATGACATCGCGCCTGCTGCCGGTCGCGGCTCCGGTGGAATTGGCGGCGAGGGAACCGAGCAGCGCGGCCGCGGCGCCGGTTTGCAGGAAGGTGCGGCGCGAGAGCCCGGCGTCGGGCGCGGCGCCGGAAGGAGATTGAGCAGGAGAAGACGGCATCGCGGAAAACGGAGGGAAGGGAAAACGGCTAGCGCACGGCGCGCAGGACCAGCGCGACGTTGCTGCCGCCGAAGCCGGAGCTGTTGCCCAGCACGGTGCGGACCGGCACATCGAGGGTCGAGGAGGGAAGGCGGAGGTGTTCGCATTCCGGATCGACCGTCTGCAGGTGGGCCTGGCCGGGAATAAAGCCGACGTCGAGGGCGAGCGTGCAGATGCCGGCTTCGAGGGCGCCGGACATGGACAGCGGGTGGCCGGTGAGGGCCTTGGTGCTGCTGACGGCGGGGCCGATGTCGCCGAAGACGCGGCGCAGCGCGGCGGCTTCGGCGCGGTCGTCGACCGGGGTGCCGGTGGCGTGGGCGTTGACGTAGTCGACATCGATCGGATCGACGCCGGCCGCGGCGAGGGCGCGGCGCATCGCCGTTTCGAGGCCGGCGCCGGTGGGTTCCGATTGGGCGACGCTGTGGCCATTGGCGGACTGGCCCCAGCCGACGAACTCGGCGAGCGCGACGGCGCCGCGGTTGCGGGCGACATCGGCGTCCTCGAGAATCAAGACGGCGGCCCCGCCGGCGCCGACGAAGCCGTCGCTGGCCGCGTCGAAGGGCCGCGAGGCGAGGACCGGATCCGTCTGGCGGGACAGCGCGCGCAGGCCGGCGAATGGCAAAATGGATTCGACGGTGGGTTCCTCCGCGCCGACGACGATCATGCGCTTGTGCCGGCCGAGCGCGATCTCGTCGCGGGCGTAGCCGAGGGCATGGGCGCAGGCGGAGGCGAAGCCCGTCACCGCGCCGCGGATACCGTAGTGGGCGGCGAGGTTGAAATTGAGAGTGCCGGGGATCGAACGGACGACGCCCCACGGGTCGATGCGGCGGCCCTCGGACTGCAGCATCTCGCCGAGATGATGGTGCAGGAAACGCGGTGAGCCGGCGGAGGCGCAGAACAGGCCCGTGGTGCCGTCGCCGAGTTCGGCGCGAGTGAGCCGGCTTTCCTCGAGCGCCTGTTCGATCGCACAGTAGGCATAGACGCCGTGCGGCGGAAGCGACCGCAGCGTTTCGGGGGCGATCGAGTAGCGTTCCGGCCAGCGCCAGGCGTCGGGCTCGAAAGCCGCGAGGTCGAAGTCCTTGACGGTGCCGGCGACGGAAACTCCGGCCTCGGGCAACCACGGCACGGTTTCGAGGCCGTGGCGCAGGTCGCGGATGCTGGCGACGACCTCGGCGCGTTCGTTGCCGATCGGCGTGATGAAACCGAGTCCGGTGATGACGACGCGGCCGGGCATCGGAAATCAGGCGCCGACGGCCTGGGCGCGGATCGGGCGAGTGGCTGGGGCGGGCGCGTTCATCGGACGGGGCGTCCGGTCTGTGGCGCGGTGCCCGCGGGGTGTCGAGGCCGGAAGTCGGGCGGGGCCGAAGCGCGGACCGCGTCGGCCCCGGGGAACGGTCAGCGGCGCCGCCCGGGTGGTGCGGGCCGGAAGCGGCCGCCGCGGGCGGGGGGAGGCCGCGACCTTCCGTCGGGCTCACTTCGGGTCGAGTTGGCGGAGGGTGACGTCGCCGTTCATCGTCGCGACGCTGATCTCGGGGCCGCCGCCGTTGAGGGCGCCGGTGACGAGTTTGCCGCCGGTGATGGTCGGGACGACCGGGGGGCGCGGGGCCTTGGGCGCGGTGGGCGGCAGCGGGGTGCGGGGCTTTTCGGCGCCCTCGCGCTGACGGGCGGCCTCGATGCCCTCGCGGGCGGCGAGCGCGGCTTCGCGGACGGCGACGGCCATTTCGCGGGCGGCTTCGGCGCCGACGCGGCCGGCTTCGCGCAGGACCTCGCGGGCCTCGGGCGGCAGGACGCTGCTCTCGGTCACAGTGATGCGGGTACGGGACCCGCCGCGGGGGGAACTCTCCGTCTTCGTGACCAGGGCGTTTTCCGGGAAGTCGGTGAGAACGGAACCGTTCTGGGTGCGCAGGCGGACATTGGCCTTGGTCTCGGCCGGCAGGCGGACGACGACGGCGCCGTTCATCGAGGTGAACGAGATCGGTTTGCTGTCGCGGAGTTCGCGGACGGTGGCGGTGATGTCGCCGTTCATGTTGGAGACGACGGCGCCGCCGGCGAGGTCCTCGATCCGGACGTCGCCGTTGAGGGTGGTGATTTCGAGATCGCCCTCGAGTTTGCGGCACTGGATGTCGCCCCCGAGCGAATTCTGGATCACGATGTGGGTGCTGCGCGGCACGGTGATCGAAAAATCGGCGGGGGCGCCGGTCATGCCCTCGGCGAGGGCGTCGAGCACGACGACGTTGTCCTTTTCCGTCAGGCTGAAGCCCGAGGCGGAGGTGAGGACGCGGAGGCCGTCCTTGCGCGGTCGGCCGAGCGCGGGCTGGGAGTCGGATTTGACGGCGACCTCGGCGGTGTCGGCGCCGACGATCTTCACGTCGCCGCGGCCGACCTGGATTTTGAGGGTGCCGGGTTGGGCGGGATCGGAGAAGCGGACAACGGCGGCCTCCTCGGCGGCGGCGCGGGAAGCGGCGGCCAGGGCGAGCGCAAAGGCGGCGGCGAGCAGGAAGGCGAGATAGGGACGACGTGAATTCATGATACGGATACGGGTGGGCGGACGGTTGACGGTTGGGCCGCGTTCGGAGCGATCGGTCGGGCGGGTTGTGGAAAGGGTGGAGCTCAAAGCTGCGTCAGGGCGCGCCGGGCGGCGGTGCGGACGGAGGCGTCGGCGCCGTCGTTGAGGACGAGTTTTTCGAGGGCGGGCCGGGCTTCGGCGTCGCGGGCGGAGGCGAGGAAATCGATCATCGAGACCTGGACGATGGGGTTTTGCTCGCGGGGCAGGGAGGCGAGGACGCCGGCGCGGACGACCTCGCGGTCGGCGAGGGGGAAGAGACCGTCGAGGGCGCGGAGGCGGACGTTGACGCTGGGGTCGAGAGCGAGGGCGCTGATGAGTTCGTTGATGACGCGGTCGTTGGGGTGCTCGTCGGCGCTGAGGGCGGAGGTCACAACGCCGCGGAGGCGGTCGTTGGCGGGGCGCTGCTGTTGCTGCAGCAGGGAGTAGCCGACGAGTTGGCCCATGGTATCGACCTTGCGGCGGAGGTCCTCGAGTTCGCGGCGGGAGGCGGCGTCGGTCTGGGCGATGGTCGGGGCGGAGGCGGCGGGGGCGGCGGTGCGCTGGCCGGCGACGAAGCCGGCGACGACCAAGGCGGCGCCGGCGAGCGGGGCGAGGACCCAACGCCAGGCGGAGGTGCGGCGGGGGCGGACCGCGGCGGCGCGGACGCTGGCGGCGGAGTTTTTTTCCTCTTCGAGCAAGGCGTAGAAATTGCGGCGCAGGCGCGGCGAAGGCGCGGATGCCGGCAGGGAGTCGAGGGCGTCGGCGGTGCGGGAGAGGGTGGCGAAATCGCGTTGGCAATCCGGGCAGCCGGCGAGGTGGGTCCGGGCATCGAGGTGCGCGGTCGCGGCGGTGCGGGAATCGAGGAGTTCGGGAAAGATCTCGCGGGCGCGTTGGCAGTTCATGGCAGCAGCGGAAAAAGGTGGCGGCGGGTCATTCGGCGGTTTCCTGCCGAAGGCGGAAATAGAGATCGCGGAGCTGGCGGAGCGCGCGGTGGGCGCGGACCTTGGCGGCGCCGACGGAGCACTCGAGGATGCCGGAAATTTCAGCGAAGGAGAGTTCCTGGAAGCGGGCAAGGAGGAGGACCTCGCGGTCGTCGCGGTCGAGCCGGGCGAGGGCGGCGTGGAGGAGGGCGTGATCGTCGCGGGCGGCGGCGCGGAGGCCGGCGTGCGGGGCCTCGTCGACGTGGTCGTGGAGGGTCGCGGGATCGGTGGCCTGCGGGGCGGCTTGGGCTTTGCGGCCATGGTCCGCGGCGCAGCGCCGGGCGAGGTGGTACATCCAGGCGGTGAAGCTGCCGTCGTCGCGGTAGGTGTGGCGGTACTTCAGCATGCGCTGGAAGACGATCTGGGTGATGTCTTCGGCGGCGGAGCGGTCGCCGGTGAGTTTGGCGAGGTAGCCGAAGAGGCGGCCGTGGTGGCGTTCGAAGAGTTCGCCGAGCGCATCCAGTTCGCCGTCGCGGACGGCGAGCATGAGGGTGTGATCGGAACGTTGGGCAGGGGCGGGGACCACGGCGGCCGGGAAGGATCCGGAATCAGGACCGGAGCGGGCGGGAGGGGCAAGAAGGGCGGGCAGGGCGGCGATCACGGCGGTGGCGGGACATGGCGGTGTTGCCGGAGAGAACTCGCGAACGCGGGATTGGTTACGGAAATTCTTCCGGAATTCGGCGCCGGCCCGGGGATTTTGCGGTGCGGGATTGCCCTTGGAGGCTCGGCCTGTAGCGGTAGCGGCATCCCCCCAACCCATGAATCGCCGTTCCTTCCTCGTCCGTTCCTCCCTGTTCACCGCCGCGGGCCTGCTCGCGCGGCCCCTCGTTTCCGCGCAGGCCCCGAAGGCCGCCGCCGCGCCGGTCGTGCCCGATTTCAAATTGCTGCGCCGGGACGTCGGCGTGTTTTCCGCCCGCGGGGGCAGCATCGGCTACCTGGCGGCGAAGGACGGCCTGGCGGCCGTGGATACCCAGTTTGCGGATACGGCGAAGCTCTTCCTCGACGGCCTGCCCGGGCGCGGCGGCCGGTCGTTGGACGTGCTGGTGAACTCCCACCACCACGGCGACCACACCGGCGGCAACGGCGTCTTCAAGCCGGCGACCAAGAAGATCGTCGCCCACGCCAACGTCCCCGCCCTGCAAAAGGCGGCGGCGGAGCGTTCCAAGAGCGCGGCTTCGCAGGTGTACGCGGACACGACCTTTGCGGCGACGTGGCGGATGGACATCGGCAGCGAGGCGATTTCCGCCAAGTACCACGGCATCGCGCACACCAGCGGCGACATCGTGACGCGCTTCGAAAAGGCCAACGTGATCCACATGGGCGACCTGATGTTCAACCGCCTCTACCCGGTGATCGACCGCGGCAGCGGCGGCCGTTTCAAGGGTTGGATTTCCGTCCTCGAGGACGTCGCGAAGACCTATCCGAAGGACGCGATCTACATCTTCGGCCACGGCAGCGCGAAGTTCGGCGTCACCGGCACGACCGCGGACCTGCTGACCTTCCGCGATTATCTCAGCGGCCTGCTCGACTACACCGCCAAGAAGATCAAGGCCGGCGAGCCGAAGGAAAAGATCGTGGCGCTGGAAAACCTGCCGGGCTTCGCCGATTTCCATCAGGCGCTGCCGAACCGCCTCGGCGGCAATTTGGCGGCGGCTTACGACGAGTTGACGGAAAAGCAGGGCTGATCCGGGCTCAGCCGCGGCGACGGATTGCATCCAGCGCCGCGAGGGCGCGGACGCCGAAGAGATTGAGCGCGAGGCCGGCGAGCACGAGGGCGCCGGCCTGCAGTTTCCACCCGGGCAGGGGCTCGCCGAGATAAAGCGCGGAACTGATCAGGCCGAAGATCGGCACGAGCAGCGTGAACGGCGCGACCGACGACGCCGGGTGCCGCGCCAGCAGCCAGCTCCAGGTCGAGTAGGCGAGGTGCGTCGACGCATACACGATGAAGGCGACGGCGAGCAGGGTCTCGCGGCCGAGGTGCGCGAGGCGGTGCGCGATCAGCGCGGGGCCCTCAAAGAGCGCGGATGCCGCGAGCATCGGCACCGGGACGACGAGACTGCCCCAGACGACGAGGGCGAGCGGGTTCACTTGGCCGAGGCGTTTCGAGATGAAGTTGGCGTAGCCCCACGACGTCGCGCCGAGCAGCACGCAGGCGAGCCCGGCGAGGCTGACCTCGCCGCCGGTGTGCACGCCGACGACCGCGAAGCCGGCGACCGCGACGAGGGCGCCGAGGATCTGCACGGGCGCAATGCGTTCGCGCAGGACGGCGGCGGCGAGAGCGAGGGTGACGACGACCTGGAACTGGAGCGTCAACGAGGCGAGGCCGGCGGACATCCCGAGTTTCATGCCGAGAAACAGGAAACCGAAATGCAGCGCGAACATCGTGAACCCGTAGAGGACAAGCTTCGGCGCCGGCACGGCGGGCCGCGGCAGGAAAAACACCAGCGGCACCGCGACGAAAATGAAACGCACCGCGCAGAGCAGCAGCGGCGGCAATTCGCGGAGCGCGACCTTGATCGCCACGAAATTGGTGCCCCAGATCGCCACCACTCCGAGGGCGAGCAGCATATGGCGAAAGGGAAAGACGGCGGCGGACATGGCGGAGCGGCGAGCCTGCGGGGCCGGCGGCGGACGGCAAATGCCGGTTGCGGCGGCGGCGACACAGTACCCGCTTCCGTTGCGCGCACAGCGCGGCGGCCCGCTCCGGCAGTTGCGGCCGGCTCGCTTGACTCGGCGGCGAGGGCGCGCCGCACTGGCCGGCTCGCGCCGGTGAAATTCTTCCGCCGTCGCGTTTCCACCCGCCCCATGCCCGCCCCTTCCTTCCTCCTGCGCGCCCTTGCGGCCGCGTGCGCCCTCGCGGGCGGACTGCGCGCCCAGAACGTCCTGCCGGCCGTGCCCGTCGCGCTGGATTCCGCCGCCGACCTCAAGCCGCTCACCGGCAACTGGCAGCTCGCCGGCGGGGTCGCGGGCAATCCGCGGCGCGACAAGGTCCTCGCCGCCGCCCCCGGCACCGGCGTGCTCGTCTGCAATCCGACGAAGGAGCAACGCGGCCACCTCTTCACGGCGTGGGAGCACGGCGACATCGAGCTGGAGCTCGAATTCCTGCTTTCACCCGGCTCCAACTCCGGCGTCTACCTGCAGGGCCGCTACGAGGTGCAGCTCTTCGACAGCTGGGGCGTGCGCACGCCGAAGGCCGCCGACTGCGGCGGCATCTACCGGCGCTGGGACGCCGCCCGCGGCAAGGGCAACGAGCTCTTCGACGGCCACGCGCCGCTCGCCAACGCCGCCCGCGCGCCGGGCCTCTGGCAAAAGCTGCAGATCGAATTCGAGGCGCCGCGCTTCGATGCCACGGGCAAGAAAACCGCGAATGCGCGCTTCCGGAAAGTCGTGCTCAACGGCTTCACGATCCACGAGAACGTCGAGATCTCCGGGCCGACGCGGTCCTCCGCCTTCAACGACGAGCAACCGCTCGGGCCGATTATGATCCAGGGCGACCACGGCCCCGTGGCGATCCGCCGGTTGGCGGCGAAACGTTTCGCGACCGGCGCGCGCGTCGAGGTGGCGGACCTGAAGTTCCGCCTGTACCCTGGCGCCTACGGCAGCGTCGGCGGTAGCTACGAAAAGGAAAAGCCGAAGGCCGAGGGTGTGCCGGAAACGTTTTCGTTGGCGGGCGCGGGTGCGTCCGGGCGGTTCGCCGTCGTGTTCACGGGCACGCTCAAGGTGCCGAAATCCGGCGATTACCGTTTCGCGATCGAGTCCGGCAGCTCGGGCCGGCTCCTGATCGGCGGGCGTCCGGTGGTGCTGCCGATCGACAAGGGCAGCCAGCCCGGGATCGTGACGCTCGCGGCGGGGACGCACGAGTTCCGCCTCGATCTGGCGCACGGCTCCAATGCGCGCCCGGCGTTCGAACTCGTGGCCGAGGGCCCGGGCCTCGCCCCGCATACCCTCACGGCCGGCACCGGGCCTGCCCGGGCGCGCGGCGCCGCGAATCGCCGCACGCTGCTGGTCGAGCCCGCGGACCGCACGCTCCTGCAGCGCGGGTTCGTGCCGTTCGAGCCGCGCAAGCGCCTGTACGCCGCCGCCATCGGCACGCCCGCCGGCGTGCACTTCGCCTACGATTTCGAGACCGGCGCGGTGCTGCACGCGTGGCGTGGTTCGTTTGTGGATACCTTCCAGATGTGGGACGGCCGGGGCAGCGACCAGACCGCCAAGCCGGCCGGCCCGCTGCTCACGTTCCAAGGCAAGCCGACCGTCGGCCTGATCGAGTACGCCGCCAACGGCGACTGGCCGACGCAACCCGAGACCTTCTGGACCCCGCAGGGCTACACGCTCGAGGCGGACGGCACGCCGGTTTTCAAGGCCTCGCTTTATGAGCTGACGGTTTCCGACCGGCTCGCGCCCGCTGCCGGACCGTTCCTCGAACGCACGCTGACCTTGGGCGGCAAACTGCCGTCGTGGTCGACCTGGGTGCTGCTCGCGGAAGCCGACCGCATCGTACCGCAGCCCGACGGCACCGGCTGGGTTGTCGGGGACCGCGCGTGGTACCTCGACTGGCCCGCCGATGCCGCGCACCGCCCCGTGCTCCGCACCGTCAACGGCCGGCAGCAACTCGCCGTCCCGCTCGCCGGCTCCACCCTCGCGAAGCCGATTCGCTACTCGATCGTCTGGTGATCACGCCCATGTCCCGCCTTTCCCATTTCCCGCTTTTCTGCTTCGCCACGCTTGCCGCCGCCGTCGCGGCCGAGCCCGTCGTCCTCGTCAACAATCCGTCCTCCGCGGAGCGTTTCGCCAAGCCTTCCGGCGATCTCGTGGCCCGCGAGGAAATGTATTGGCAACGCACGCCGTTGCCCGTGCCCGCCGGCATCGTGCTCGAAACCAGCGGCATCGTGCCCGTCGCGGGGCAACGCCTGCTCGTCACGACTCGGCGCGGCGAGATCTGGTGGGTCGACGGCGCGTATGCCGCGAACCCGGAACCGAAGTTCACCTTGTTCGCCTCCGGCCTGCACGAACCGCTCGGCATCATCCCGGCGCCGAAGGGCGGCTACTACGTCGCGCAGCGCCAGGAAGTGACGCGCATCGCGGACACCGACGGCGACGGCCGCGCTGACCTTTTCGAGACGGTCGCGAAGATTCCCGTTTCCGGCAGCTACCACGAGTATGCATTCGGCCCGGTCATGGGCCCCGACGGCAATCTCCGCGTCACGCTCAACGTCGCGTTCGGCGGCGCGACGCAGGCGCCGGCCCCGTGGCGCGGCTGGATGCTTGAGATCACGCCCGACGGGCAGACGACGCCGATCGCGGCGGGGCTGCGTTCGCCGGCGGGATTTCTCGTGACCTCGCAGGGCGCGTGGTTCGCCTCCGAGAACCAGGGCGAGTGGGTCGGCTCGGGCCGCATCACGCACCTGGCGCCGGGCGATTTCAGCGGCCATCCGGCCGGTCTCGCGTCGAGCCGCCTGCCGGGTTCCACGGTCCGGCTGCGGGCCGAGAACATTCTCGATTTCGAGGCGCCGATGCACGACGTGGCCAAACGCGTGCCCGGCGTGAAACCGCCGGCCGTGTGGCTGCCGCATACGGTCCTCGGCATTTCGAATGCCGGGCTCGTCGAAGATCTGAGCGGCGGCAAATTCGGGCCCTTCGCGGGCCAGCTGTTCCTCGGCGACCAGGGCCAAAGCAAGATCGTCCGCATCGCGCTCGAGCAGGTGAAGGGCGTTTGGCAAGGCGCGGCGTTTGCGTTTCGCGAAGGCTTCGAGGCCGGCATCATCCGGCTCGCGTTCGGCGAAGGCGGCGTGCTCTTCGCCGGCGAGACCGCCCGCGGCTGGGGCTCCGTTGGCCCGAAGCAATTCGGCCTCGAGCGGCTCGCCTGGACGGGCAAGGTGCCGTTCGAGATCAAGGAAGTCCGCGCGCAGCCCGACGGCTTTGTCCTCACGTTTACCCAGCCGGTCGACCGGGCCACGGCGGAAAAACCGGAAAGCTACACCGCCGCCGGTTTCACCTACCTCTACCACCGGGCCTACGGCAGCGCGCCCGTGCAGCGCGTCGCTTGCCCGGTGCGCAAGGTCGTCGTCGCGCCGGACGGGCTCAGCGTGCGCGTCGCGCTTTCCTGCCTGCGCGAAGGTTTCGTCCACGAGCTCAAGGCCGGCGGT
>NEUS01000141.1 GCA_002288455.1 Opitutia bacterium Tous-C1TDCM | reverse complement strand
AGCTGATCTGGAACGTGCCCTTCAACGGGCTCGCGATCGCGCGCGGCGGGCTCACGACGGACCGGCTGCTGGCCGATCCGCGGATCGCGGCGGAGGTGCGGCCGCTGATGGACGAAGTCGCGGGCGCGGCACGGCATTTCGGGTACGAAGTGACGGAGGAGTTCATCCGTTCGCAGCTCGAGGTGACGCCGGGCATGGGGGCGTACGCGCCTTCGAGTTTGGTGGATTTCCTCGCGGGCCGGGAAGTCGAGCGCGAGGCGATCTGGGGCGAGCCGTTGCGACGGGCGCAGGCGGCAGGTTTGGCGATGCCGCGGCTGACGGCGTTGTATGCGGATTTGCGGAAAGTAACGGCGGGGAAGTGACGTAGCACGGGGCTTTAGCCCGTGTCGGGACGGCATGGGGCCCCGGGCTGAAGGCCCGGGCTACGCGGCGCGCCGGCGCCGGCCCTGACACTTTCGTGCGGGGCCGGGGTTGCGGCTGGCCCGGGACGGGCGGATTGGTTTTAAGGAAATTGCCTCTCCGGCAACGTCCCTCCGCCGGCCCCCGTTTACCCCATTGTTCCGACTGCCCATGAAGACGCTGTTTGCCCGCGCCGCGCTGCCGCTCGTGCTGTTTGTTCCCGCCTTGGTTTCGGCCGCGCCGGTTGCGCGTTGGGATTTCGGCGAAGAGGATGTGTCGCGCGCCGTGGCGACGGGCGGCGTGCAGCGCGACGTGCCGGGCCCGCGGCCGCCGATGTATCCGGATTTTGAACGCAACAACACGGCCGTCCGCTTCGCCGGGGCCGGGGCGCACTTGGCGTTGGCGGATCCGGGCGTGGGCGGTGCCTTTGATTTTACGAACGGCGACGCGATTACCTTGGAAGCCTGGGTGCAGGTCGAGGGCTTGAAGGACGGAGAAAACCTCTACGTCGTCGGCAAGGGCCGCACCGACGGCCGCGACAACCAGAACTGGGCGCTGCGGCTGCGCGCCGCGGGCGGGCAGTTCAAGGTGAACTTTCTCTTCGCCACGCCACGCCAACCCAGCGCGGGCGCGCGCGACGCGCATTGGCACCGCTGGACATCGAAGGCGGGCTTTGCCGCCGGGTCGGGCTGGCATCATGTGGCGGTGAGTTACCGTTTCGGAGAGCCCGGCAGCATCCGCGGCTGGCTCGACGGCCAGGCCGTGACGGGCGACTGGGACATGGGCGGCGCGACGACGGCGGCGCCGGTGGTCGACGACGACGCGGTGTGGATCGGTTCCTCGATGAAGGGTTCGGCTTCGGCGAGTTTCCGCGGGAGCTTGGACGCCGTCGCGGTGCACCGGGAAATTCTCGGCGACGCGGAAATGAAGGCGCGCTTCCGGCGGGTCGGCGGCCCCGTGGTCGCGAAGGCGGCGCCGGCCGTGATGCCCGATTTGGGCGCGTTGCCCGCGGGGCGGGTGAGCGCGACGTTTCACGAAGGCATGCCGACGCACGACCGTTGGCTCAACGAAGGGGAAAAGCTGCCGGCGGAAACGCGGCGGTGGAGCGGGAGCGAGTTTCTGCTGCCGCGGTTGCCGTTGCGGTACGACGACTGGGGCATTCGCGCGAGTTGGAAGCCGCCCGTGTTGGCGCGGCTGGCGGCCGACGTGGCGTTGCCGGCGGGCACGCACCGCGTGGTGTTTCGCGCGCGCGGATTGGCGCGGCTCTGGGTCGACGGCCGGCTCGTGGCTGCGACCGTGCCGCACAAGGCCGATTCCGGCGGTTACGATATCGTCGTCCCGCAGGCGGCGCCGCCGTTGCCGGGACTGCGCCAGGTGGTTTACGGCGTGCAGGAGAGGTTCGGCGAAATCGCGATACCGGCCGGGGCGACCGCGCCGCAGCGCGTGGTGGTGGAGAATTTGGTCGGCGGCCGGCGCTACCGGCCGGAGCCCGGCGAGTTGCTGGTCGCGGTGCAGACGGCGGACGGCCGGAGCTTCGATCTGCTGCGGCCGGCGGGGGCGGCGGGCGAGCCGGTGGCGTTGACGGACGACGCGGTCGCGGCCGCGCTGGGCCGCGTCGAGGCGGGTCTCGCGGCGGCGGACGACGCGCACCGGCGCGAGCGCGCGGCGTCGCAGGAGGAGTTCTGGCGGCGGCGGCACGAACTCGGCCGCGCCTGGGCGGAACAGCAACCGGCGCCGGCCGTGCCCGCGGGGGCGGCGCACCCGGTGGATGCGTTTCTCGCGGCGAAGTTGGCGCAGGCCGTCGCGGCGGCGGCCGGCACGTCGCCGGCGGAGGCGCAGGCGTTTCACAGCACCGTGATGCCGATTTTGCGCGGCGAATGTTTCCGTTGCCACGGCGAGAAGGAGAAGGGTGGGTTGAAACTGGATACACGCGCCGCGGCCCTCGCCGGAGGCGAATCGAAGCTCCCGGCCATCGTGCCGGGCAAGGCGTCCGCCAGCGAAATGATCGCGCGGATCCGGCATGCCGACGAAGAGGACCGCATGCCGCCGAACGGCGATCCGTTGAAGCCGGCGCAGATCGCGACCTTGGAAAAATGGATCGACGCCGGGGCCAAGTGGCCGGCGCCGCCGCTGGCGCCCGACGTCGTCGTGCCCGCGCCGGTCGTCGGCGACGCGGCGTTTTTGCGGCGCGCGTATTTCGATACCGTCGGCGTGCCCCCGACCGAGCGCGAAACGCGGGCTTTCCTTGCGGATCGCAGTGCCGACAAGCGCGCCCGGCTCGTCGACCGCTTGCTCGCCGATGAGCGCTTCGCCGACCAGTGGGTGAGCTATTGGCAGGACGTGCTGGCGGAAAACCCGAGCATGCTGAAACCGAGCCTGAACAACACGGGGCCGTTCCGCTGGTACCTCCACGAGGCGTTGCGCGACGGCAAGGCGATGGACCGGCTGGTGACCGAGCTGATCATGTTGCGCGGCAGCGAACGCGAGGGCGGGTCCGCGGGTTTCGGCCTGGCGGCGGACAACGACGCGCCTTTCGCGGCGAAGGGCCACATCGTCGCGACGGCGTTTCTCGGCATCGAGCTGCAGTGTGCGCGCTGCCACGATTCGCCCTACCACAGCACGAAGCAGAAAGACCTGTACGCGTTGGCGGCCTACTTCGAACGGAAGCCCGTGACCGTCCCGGCCTCGAGCACGGTGCCGGCGGCGTTTTTCGAGCAGAAGACGCGCGAGTCGATGATCAAGGTGACGTTGCCGCCGAAGACGCCGGTGCCGCCGGCGTGGCCGTTTGCGGCCGTGACCGGCGCGGTCGACGACCCGTCGCTCGACGGCTTGCTGCAGAATCCGAAGGACCCGCGCGAACGGTTGGCCGCGCTCGTGACCACGCCGGGCAACACGCGTTTCGCGCAGGTGATCGTGAACCGTCTCTGGAAACGGCTGATCGGCGCCGGCTTCGTCGAGCCCGCGCACGATTGGGAAGGCAAGACTCCGAGCCATCCGGAATTGCTGGCATGGCTGGCACGGGAATTCGTCGCGCGCGGCTACGATACGAAGCACATCGTGCGGCTCATCATGACGTCGCAGGTTTACCAGCGCGCCGCGACGGGGAAGAACCTCGCGGCCTCGGCCGACCAGCGCTTTTTCAGCGCGCCGGAGCCGCGGCGGTTGGGGGCGGAGCAGGTGGTCGATGCGCTTTTCGCGGCGTCGGGCCAGCCGCTCGAAGTCGAGGAAATCACGCTCGACTCGGATGCGCGGCGGCCGGCGGATTCGTTTGTTTCCCTCGGGACGCCGAAGCGGGCGTGGATGTTCGCGAGCCTCTCGAACGAGCGCGACCGGCCGAGCCTCAATTTGCCGCGGGCCCAGGCGGTGGCCGACGTGCTCGAAGCTTTTGGCTGGACGGGTTCGCGGCAGAATCCGCGCACCGACCGCGAGACCGATCCGAACGTGCTGCAGGCCGGGGTGCTGGCCAACAGCCTCGTGTCGACGTGGATCACGCGGGCCTCGCACCGCAGCGAATTGGCGGACTTGGCGGTCGCGGCGCGCTCGCCCGACGACTTGGTGGAGCGGCTTTTCCTCCGGGTTTACAGTCGGCCGCCCACGGTGGCGGAGCGCACCCCGCTCGCGCGGGTGTTGGCGGAGGGATTTGGGCAACGGCTCGTGCCTGCCGCCGAGGTGAAGGCGCCGGTCGCGCCGGCACCGTTGCCCGGAGTCTCGTGGTCGAACCACCTGATGTCCGAGGCCAACTCGATCAAGATCGAGCTGGAGCAACGCGCCCGGGCGGGTCCGCCGCCCGACCCGCGGTTGCGCGCCGAGTGGCGCGAAGCCTACGAGGACGTCGTCTGGTCGCTCTTCAACACGCGCGAATTCGTGTGGCTGCCTTGAGCGCGCGGTTGAAGGTTGAAAGTTGAAAGTTGAAAGTTGAAAGACCGAAGGCCCCCGTCGCCGTGCTGCTTTTCCCCCGATTCGATTCCGAAATCCCAACTTACGTTTTCCGAAGCCCCTGATCCTTTTGCCATGAACCGTCGCGATTTCCTCACTGCCACCGCTTCCGCCGCCCTTTTGCCTGCCTTTGCGCGCGGGGCGGCCGCGGCGCCGTCCGCTTTGCTCAAGGGCAAGGCCGAGCACGTCATTTCGATCTGGCTCGGCGGCGGGATGGGGCAGATCGACACCTTCGATCCCAAGCGCCGCGGGGACCCGGCGAAGAAGCTCGCGGGCTCCCTGTATGCGACGATCCCGACGGCGGTGCGCGACGTCGGGGTCTGCGAGCACCTGCACCGCACGGCGCCGCTGATGGACCGGGTGACGGCGGTGCGCACGGTGCACCACGACGTGATCGACGAGCACGCGGCGGCGACCAACCGCATGCACACGGGCCGGATCGTGAGTGGCACGGTGGTCTATCCCTCGCTCGGTTCGACGATCGCGCACGAACGGCGCGCGGCGACCGACGGCGTGCCGCCGTACGTGCTGATCGGATACCCGAACGTCACGCGCGGCCCGGGTTTTCTCGGGGCCAAGGCGGGCTACCTCTACCTGACCGACACGAGCCAGGGGCCGGCGGGATTGTCGCGGCCGGAAGGCATCGGCGAGCCGCGGCAGGCGCGGCGCGAGGCGCTGTTGGCGGGGCTGCGGGCCGGGGCGCCGCGGCCGGCGGATGCGCGGCTCGGCGACTACGAGGCGGCGATCGACCAGAGCCTGAAACTCGGCAGCCCGGAGTTCACCCGCAGCTTCAAGCTCGGGGAGGAGAAGGCGGCGTTGCGGGAGAGCTACGGCGGCGAATTCGGCCAGCGCTGTTTGCTGGCGCGACGGCTGGTGGAGCGCGGGGTGCGTTTCATCGAGGTGTCGCACAATTTGAATTTCATCAACGGCACGGGCTGGGACGTGCACAACGCGGGGATCAAGGAGCAGCACGGGTTGATCAACGATCTCGACCTCGCGTTTTCGGCGCTGATCCGGGACCTCGAGCAACGCCGGTTGCTGGACAAGACGCTGATCGTGATCACGAGCGAATTCGGGCGGCCGCCGGAGTTCGACAGCGGCGGCGGACGCGGGCACCAGGGGCGGGTGTTCACCTGCGTGCTGGCGGGCGGCGGTCTGCGGCACCGCGGGGCCTACGGCGAATCGGACGAACTTTCCAAGAAGGTCGCGCGCGATCCCGTCAGCGTGCCGGATTTCTTCGCGACCATCCATGCGGCGATGGGCATCGACTACACGAAGAACCTGTTCGACGGCGACCGTCCGGTGCCGATCACCGACGGCGGCAAACCGATCGCGGCGCTTTTCGGTTAAAGGGGGGGCGGAGGCGCGCACGAAAGTGCCGCCGGTGTCGGCTGGCGCCGGGGCGGACCTTGGTTTTGTTTGCCGGCCGGATGCTTTCCTACCCCTTGAAAATTGCCGTTGGCGGATTGGTTTCCCTGCTGGGTTTTGCCGTCGCGTTAAGGTCGGCGCCGGCGGCGCCGGTCGAAGGCTACCGCGGCATCTGGTTCACGCTCGGGCAAAAGTCGGAATACGGTGACAAATACTCCGGCGGCCTCGGCACCTACACCGCGAACCACAACCCGATCGCGGTGTACGCGGCGGCGGTGGACAAGACGTTCTTCGTTTACGGCGGATCGCCGGCGGGCGAGCGCGCGCTGCTGTGCCTGATCGGCAGCTACGATCACAAAACGGGACGCGTTTCCCGGCCCGTGCTCGTGCACGACAAACGGCCGGTCGACGACCCGCACGACAACCCCAGCGTCAATCTCGACCCGCAGGGCCATATCTGGGTCTTCGTGAGCGGCCGCGCGAATTCGCGGCCCGGTTTCCTTTACCGCAGCACCAAGCCCTACGATCCGGCGCAATTCGAGTTGGTCGCGACCAAGACGATCACGTACCCGCAACCGTGGCAGGTGGCAGGGAAGGGATTTCTGCATCTCTTCACGAAGTACACGAAGGGCCGCGAGCTGTATTGGGAAACGAGTCCCGACGGCCGCAGCTGGAGCGAGACGCGCAAGCTCGCCGGCTTCGGCGGACATTACCAGACGAGCGGGGCGCGCGACGGGAAGGTGGCGTCGTTCTTCAACTATCATCCCGGCGGCAGTGTCGATAAACGCACGAATCTCTACTACGCGCAGACGACGGATTTCGGCGCGACGTGGACAACAGCCGACGGCACGGCGCTGGCGCTGCCGCTCGTCGAGATCAAGAATCCGGCGCTCGTCGTGGATTACGCGGCGCAGGGGCGGCTTGTCTATACGTGCGACCTGAACTTCGACGCGGCCGGAAATCCGATTTTGCTCTACGTCTTGTCCCGCGATTTCCGGCCGGGTCCGGCGGGCGGCGAGCGCGAGTGGACGGTGGCGCATTGGCGCGGCGGGAAATGGAATTTCAGCACCGTCGCGACCTCGGACCACAATTACGACATGGGCAGCCTCTACGTGCTGAAGGACGAATGGCTGGTGATCGCACCGACCGATGTCGGTCCCCAAAAGTGGGGCACGGGCGGCGACATGGTGCTGTGGGCGAGCCGCGACGAAGGCCGCACGTGGACGCGACGCCAACAGGTGACGCAGGGCAGCGAGTTCAACCACAGTTACGCGCGCCGGCCGGTGAACGCGCGGGATCCGTTCTTCGCTTTCTGGGCGGACGGGAATCCCGATACGCTCAGCCCCTCGCGGTTGTATTTTTCGGATGCGAGCGGGAAGAACGTCTTCCGCCTGCCGTACACGTTTCCCGCCGGGGCCGAGTGGGCGTTGCCGGAACGGGTGCAGCGTTGAGGTGCGGCAGGGCGCGCACGAGGCGCGCCCCTACGGTCAGAAGTCGGCGGTGCCGGGGGTGCGGGCGAAGGGGATGACGTCGCGGATGTTGCCGACGCCGGTGACGAACATGAGCATGCGTTCGAAGCCGAGGCCGAAGCCTGCGTGCGGCACGCTGCCGTAGCGGCGGAGATCGAGGTACCAGCTGTAGGCTTTTTCGTCGAGGTGGTGGAGGGCCATGCCTTCGCGGAGCACGTCGAGGCGTTCCTCGCGTTGGCTGCCGCCGATGATTTCGCCGATGCCGGGAACGAGGAGATCCATGGCGGCGACGGTCTGGCGCTCGGGCGTCTCGCCGTCGTTTTTGCGCATGTAGAACGCTTTGATCGCGCGCGGGTAATTGTAGACGGTGACCGGGCACTTGAAGTGCTCCTCGGTGAGGTAGCGCTCGTGTTCGGCCTGGAGATTGGCGCCCCAGGAAACGGGGTGTTCCCAGGTGCGGCCGCTCTTTTCGAGGATGGCGACGGCTTCGGTGTAGCTGCAGCGCTGGAACGGGCGTTCGAGGACGAAGTCGAGGCGTGTGAGCAGGTCCTTGTCGACGAACTTGGAGAAGAACTCGAGGTCGGCGGCGCAGTGCGTGCGGGCGTCGCGGATGAGGTACTTCACGAATTCCTCGGCGAGGTCCATGTTGCCGTGGATGTCGCAGAACGCGACCTCGGGCTCGATCATCCAGAACTCGGCGGCGTGGCGGGACGTGTTGGAGTTTTCCGCGCGGAAGGTCGGGCCGAAGGTGTAGATGTTGGACAACGCGTGCGCGAAGATCTCGCCCTCGAGCTGGCCCGAGACGGTGAGAAACGTCTTTTTGCCGAAGAAGTCCTTGGTGACGTCGACGGCGCCGTCCTCGGTCATCGGCGGATGCGCGAGATCGAGGGTGGTGACGCGGAACATGTCGCCCGCGCCCTCGGCGTCGCTGGCCGTAATGATGGGCGTATGGACGCAGTGGAAATGCCGGTCCTGGAAGAATTGGTGGACGGCGAAGGCGAGGCGGCTGCGGACGCGGAAGACGGCGCCGAAGAGGTTGGAACGCGGCCGGAGATGGGCGATCTCGCGGAGGAACTCGAGGGTATGGCCTTTTTTCTGGAGCGGGTAGGTGGCGTCGGCCTCGCCGAGGATCTTGAAACTTTCGGCGACGACCTCCCATTGCTGGCCCTGGCCCTGGGAAGGGACGAGTTTGCCGCGGACCTCGATCGCGGCGCCGGTATTGGCCTTTTGGATATGGACGTAGTCGGGGAGGCCGGCGTCGGCGATGACCTGGATGCCCTTGAGGCAGGAGCCGTCGTTGATTTCGAGAAACGAGAAGGCCTTGGCGTCGCGGCGGGTGCGGACCCAGCCTTGGAGGAGAATCGAGTCCGCCGGGGCGGTGGCGGCGAGGGCGGCTTTGACGAGGGTGCGGGACATGGAGTTTTGCGGCGCAGCGAAGCGGTCGACCCGGGGTGAAGCAAATCCGGAAAGCAAACTGATGTACGGGTTTAGGGACCGTGATCAAAGCAAGCAGTTCTCAATTCCGGGGCGGATTGTGCTGAAAGAAAGGCAATCCCGGGTTTTGCCAAATCCCCGGTTTCCTATGAAAGCGACGTTGCCCCTGCTGAAAGACGAATCGTGCCACTTTGCGGCCGACGAAGTCTTCTTTTCCACCACCGATGCCCGCGGCGTAATCACGTCGGGCAACGAAGTCTTTGTCCGGATCAGCGGCTACCAGGCGGAGGAGTTGATCGGCCGGGCGCACAACGTGGTGCGGCATCCGGACATGCCGCGGTCGGCGTTCCGCTTGGTCTGGAGTTTTCTCAAGGCGGGCAAACCGGTCGCGGCCTTGGTGAAGAACCGGGCGAAGGACGGGCGCTATTACTGGGTCGTGGCGCTGATCGCGCCGACGGCCGAAGGCGGTTACCTGTCTGTCCGTTTCAAACCGACGGGCCGGTTGTTTGCCGCGGTGCAGGGACTTTATGCCGAGATGGTGGCGGAGGAACGGCGGGTCCGGGAAACGGCCGGAGACGAGAATGCGGCGATGGCGGCCGGCGAGGCGGTTTTGACGGCGTACCTGCAAGGCAGCGGTCGGCCCGATTACGAAACCTTCATGCAGGAGCTGTTGTGCGAGGAACTGAAGGCGCGCGACGAGACCTTGCTGCGGGAGAAACGCCGGATCATCCGGACGATCGCGGGCCAACCGGGCGGCGCCCGAGCCGGCTCCCACCTCGTGGCGCTGTACGGCGACGGATGCCGGGCTTACGAGCACCTGAATGTGCTTTATCGGCGGCTCGACGATTTCGTCGCGGTGCATGCGGCGCTCGAAAACAAATCCTCGTTCGTCAACAACCTGACCCGCGAGCTGCGGCTGGCGTCAATGAACGTGGCCCTCGCGTCGAGCCGGCTCGGCAGCGGCGGCGCGGGCCTCGGCGTGATCTCGCACTACATGGGCGCGTCCTCCGTCGAGGTGGCGGCGGCGGTCCGGATTTTGAGCGACGGGATCCACACGGTATCCGCGCGGCTCCGGGCCGTGATCTTCAATCTGGCCGCGGCGCGCCTGCAGATCGAGATGGTGCTCGGATTCATCCACGAGCTCGTGGTCGCGCCGCCGGCCGCGGAGCAGCGGCAGCAGCGTCATGCTTTGGTGCATACGTTGCACGGCGCCTTTGCCGCGGCGCTGGGCCGGGCCAGCGAGGCGCTGCACGAACTGGAGGAGCGCGCGGTGGGTCTGAACGCGACCTCGACCGATTTGGGCCGGCACATGCTCGGGCTCGAGGTGGCGCAGCTCGGGGGCGTGATCGAGAGCACGCGGCTGGTGGAGCAGGAGAAATTCGGCGCGGTGTTCGCGGAAATCCGCGGGCAGATCGAGCGCACGCACCGCGAGCTGTCGGGCCTGAGCGACGCGCTGGAGCGGCTCGGATCTTTGGCCAAGGAGACGCCGATCATCGCCCGCGAAATCGAAACGGCGGCGGAACGGATGGAAACCGATCTGGCGGAATTGGCCGCTTGAGCTCCGCGCGGGGCGCGGAGCGGTTGAAAGTTGAAGGCACGGCTGTCTGACTAAGGAGAGATTGGAAAGGCGTAAGTAGCCGGAATGGATGGGCTAACGGTGTTTCGAAGGTGTGTTCGATTTGGAAGCGAGAGGAGCAGAACGTGGGGGATGAACATCGCCCGAAGCGTTTTTGCGCAGTTGTTGGATGGGATTCGGCCGGCGGAGTTTGAGCGCTGCGCGGCGCAGCATCCGATGGTGCGAAGGCCGCGCCGGTTCTCCGCGTACGATCACTTCGCGTGCATGGTGTTTGCCCAGCTGACGCATCGGCGGAGCCTGCGGGACCTGGAGGCGTGTCTGAACGCCCGGCCGGACCGGCTGTACCACGCGGGGATCCGCGGCCGGGTGTCCCGCTGCAATCTCGCGTACGCGAACGAGCACCGCGACTGGCGGGTGTTCGCGCGGGCGGCGGAAGTGCTGATGCGGCGGGCCCGGCGGGGGCAGGGCACAACGCCCGCGCCGGTGACCGCCGACATTCTGGCCTTCGACGCGAGCCTGATCGACGTGAGCCTGGCGCTGTGCCCGTGGGCCCACCGCCAGCAGTCCCAGGCGGCGATCCGGCTCAACGTCCTGCTGGATGTCGCGCTGGAATTGCCGCGCTTCGCCAGCGTGACGGCCGGCGACCGGCACGAGGTGGCGGGACTGGACGAAGTCCCCGTGTATCCGGGCTCGTACTACATCATGGACCGGGGCTACCTCGACTTCCGGCGGCTGCACCGGCTCCAGCGCCACGGCGCCTTTTTTGTCGTGCGTGCCCGCTCCAGCCTGCGCTTCCGCGCCGTGCGCTCCACCCGGGTCGACAAAGCCGGCGGACTGCGCTGCGACCAGATCATCGTCCTGCGCCGCGCCCCGTCCGCCCGCGCGTATCCGGAGCCGCTGCGCCGCATCCGCTATGTCGACCCGGAGCACGGCCACACCTTCGTCTTCCTCACCAATCAGTTCGCGCTCGCCCCCGCGGTCATCGCCGAACTCTACCGCCGCCGCTGGCAGGTCGAACTCTTCTTCCGCTGGATCAAACAGCATCTGAGCCTGCGGACCTTCTTCGCCACTTCACCCAACGGCGTCCGGATCCAAGTCTGGAGCGCGCTCTGCGCGCACCTTCTGGTGGCCATAGCCCAGCAACGCCTCGCCCTGCCCGGCTCTTTGTATCAAATCCTCCAACTCATCAGCGTCTGCATCTGGGAGAAATCCACTCTCCCTGAACTGCTTACGAAACCGCACGGCCTCGACTCCGAAGCGGATTCCCATAACCAACTCAAATTCAAAGGGTTTTAATCAGACAGCCGTGGGTTGAAAGTTGAAGGTTGAAAGCCGGACCGCCACAACGCCGCTGCAGCTGCAAGCTTTGGGCTTACCGCTTACCGCTTTCCGCTTTCCGCCCCGATCCGCCTCATTCCCGTCCTGTCCTCGTTCCGAAGAAGCCGCGCCGCGCGCGACGTTCACGTTTTCCGCGCCAACCGGTCGTCGCG
>NEUS01000140.1 GCA_002288455.1 Opitutia bacterium Tous-C1TDCM | reverse complement strand
GATCCCGAGCACCGTGAACTCCACGGTAAGAATGTCGCCGGCCTTCCCCATGGGATAATCCGTCGGCGCGCGATGCACCGCCGTGACGCCACTGTCGGGAAACGTCGCCGCATAGAACGCCGCGGCGTCCTGCGCGTCGTGGTTGTACCAAAGGCAGACGAGGTTTTTCGGAATGGCGGAGGTGTTCATGGGAAAGAAGGCAACGCGCCCCGCAGCCCAACCGGCCCGGGCCCCGGAAGCGACTCCGGCACGTCTCCTTCCCCACGTTCGACCCCGCCCATTTCGGACCACCTGACACCATCCGATCGGTATTTCGGGAAATCCCTTCTCCCCGTGCCGTCAGAAGATCCCTTCTCCGGGTCCTCCGTGCCTCCGTGGTTCAAGCCTCCGCCCCACGCCCCGCACCTCACCCCCGCAATAAACGTCGAAAGCCCGTAAGAACTGTGTGTCGCTGGGGTTTGTCTTCGCGGTGACCTCCGTCTTCGCCCTTTCTCCCGTCCTCGCCTGGCTGCTCCGGATCTTCTGCGCTGCGGACGCTCCCGCGCCGGCGCCGGCGCCGGAATCTCCTGCGGACGAAGATGCCGGCCTCCTCGCCCGCGGCGCCGCCGGCGACCAACGCGCCTGGCAGGAGCTCTTCGACAAATGGAAAAAGCCGCTCCTCGCCTTCTTCTACCGCTCCCTCGGTTCGATGGCCGAAGCCGAGGACCTCACCCTCGAGGTCTTCGTGCGCCTGCACCGCTCGGCCGCGACCTACGAACCCCGCGCCGCCTTCGCCACGTTTCTCTTCCACATCGCGCGCAATCTCCTGCTCAACGAACTCCGCCGCCGCCGCCGCAAACCCGCGCAGTCCGTCCCGCCCGAGGCCTTCGACTACCTCGCCGCCCCGGGCAGCGACGACGACCGCCGCGCCGGCGAACTCGAGGAGCTGTTTCAAAACGCCCTCGCCCAACTGCCCGAGGCGCAGCGCTCGCTGCTCCTCCTCGTCCACCAGCAGGACCTCGATCACCGCACCGTCGCCGCGACCCTCGGCCTCACCGCCAACGCCCTCGGCGTCCAACTTCACCGCGCCCGCCAACAGCTCAAAGCGCTCATGCGCCCCTTGTCATGAACTCCGGACCTTCCCGCCCTCCGTCCGACGCCGAGCTCGACCGTCTGCTCGGCAGCAAACTCCGCCGCACCTCGCCCGCCTTCGAGCAACGTTGGCGCGAACTCCGCGCCGAACTCGCCGGCGCCCGCCCGCCGGCCCGCGCCTCCTGGCTGCGCCGCCTGCTCTGGCCCGGCCTGCCCGCACTCGCCGCCGCGGCCGTCGCCCTCGTCGTCGTGCTGCGCCGGGACGCCCCGCCCGCGGCCGTCCCCGCCCCGGTCTCCTTCGAGGAATTGTTTGCCCTCGATGCCGCGCTCCACCCGGCGCGCTCCTTGCTCGCCGCCGAAAACCGCGAAGCCCTCCTCCACCTTCCCGCGCAACCCCGCAGCTGAATCCCCGCCGTCCGATGAAAACGCTCACCTGCCTCGGCTTCGTCTTTGCCCTCCTCGCCGCCCCGCTCGCCGCCCAGGCCCCGGCCGCCGGCACTCCGGCCTCGTCCGCCGGCGAACTCGCCGCCCTCGAGCAATTTCTCAACCTCTCCGACGCCGAACTCGCCCAACTCGAGGCCGTCATCGCGCGGCTCCGCGCCATGACCCCGGCGCAACGGGCCGCCCTGCGCACCGAGATCGCCGCGTTCCGCCAACTTCCGGAACCGCAGCGCCAGCAACTGCGCCAAGGCTGGGCCGGCATGCCGCCGGAAATCCAGGACGGCTGGCGCGAGATGATGCAGAGCGCCACGCCCGAACGCCGCGCCGAGGTCCAAGCCAAACTCCAGACGCTCGATCCCGACGAAAAAATGCGCTACCGCCGCGACCTCGTCGAAGCCTACCTGAAAACGAAGCCCGCCAAGAAGTAACCCGCTGCTTCCACCGTCGGGTTCCTGCCGCCGCTCGCCGCCGCGAGCGGCTTTTGTTGCCCGCCGGCGCCGGAAATTGCCCCGCAGCGAAACATTTCTCCGCCGCCGTGTAATGTCGGCGCGGTTACGGGGTGTAACCGGGTGAACCAAAATTCACCCATGAAAACAAAACTCGTCGTCCTCCTCGCTCTCCCGCTCTTCGCCTTCGGCGCCCAAAACCGCATCGGTGCCCCCGCCGCCACGCCCGTCCCGACGCCCTCGGCCGCCTGTCCGTCGAACGCCGCCACGCCCGCGACTCCGACCACGCTCGCCGCGAGCGATCTCATCTTCGCCATCGAAGAGGAACGCGTCGCGCACGACATCTACGCCGCCGCCGCCGCGCGCTGGAATCTCCGCGTGTTCGCCAACATCGCCGAGTCCGAGTCCCGCCATGCCGCCGCGCTCACCGCACTCGCCGCCACGATCGGCGTGCAGCCGCCGCCCGCGCAGGCCGGCGTCTACGCCACCGCCGATCTCCAGGCGCTCCACGACCAACTGCTCGATCTCGTGAACGGCTCCGCCACCGGCGCCCTGCGCGCCGGCGCGTTGATCGAGGAAACCGACATCGCCGATCTCCGCCGCCTCTCCGCGCTGGCGACCGACCCCGCTTCGCAGGCGGTCATCGCCGATCTCATCGCCGCTTCGTACAACCACCTCGCGGCCTTCGTCCGCAATCTCAAGGCCGCCGGCGTCGTATATGAACCGCAGATCCTCGCCGCCGAGGAATTCGCCGCGGTGACGAACGCGGCGCCCGGCCGCGGCGGCCAGGGCCAAGGCAAAGGTCCGGGCGGCGGCAACGCCGCGTGCGGCGCCGATTGCTCCGGCAACGGCCCGGCCGCGCCGGCTCCCGCCACCCCCGGCAATGTGGGCCGCGGTTACCGCGGCGGCCGCTGAGCCGTCCCCGCCCCCGGCGCCGCACTTCGACCCCGCCCCGTCATGCACTCCCCGACCGCACCCCGTTTCCAATGGCGCGCGCTCACCAGCGTGCTGATGACCCTCGGTTTCGCGCTGCTGGCGCTGAGCGGCGCGATGCTCTTCCTCGCGCCGCCCGGCCGCGTGGCGAATTGGACCAACTGGACGCTTCTCGGCCTGCGCAAGGGCGACTGGGGCGCGCTCCATATCTGGTTCGGCGCCCTCTTCCTCGCGATGACGGCCGTGCACGTATACTTCAACCGGGGGCCGTTGCTGTCGTACCTGAAGAACCGCGCCACCCGCACGCTCGGCTACCGGGCCGAGTGGGCGGTCGCGGCGGCGCTGTGCGCCGCGGTGTTTGCCGGCATACGCGCCGGCGTGCCGCCGTTTTCGTCGCTGCTCGCCTGGAACGAGGCCTTCAAGGAAAGCTGGGATCGCCCCGCCGAACGCGCGCCGATCCCGCACGCGGAACTGCTCACGCTCGCGGCCCTCGCCCAAAAAGCCGGCGTCGATCCCGCCGCGGCGAACGCGCGCCTCACGGCGAAAGGCGTCGCGGGCTTCGCGCCCGAGACCGTCGTGCGCGACCTCGCCGCCCGCGCCAATCTCTCCGCGCAACAGGTCTACGACATCATCATGACGGCACCGTCGGCCGCGGGCGAACCCCGCGCAGGCCAAGCCGGCGGCGGCCTGGGCTGGAAAACCCTCGCCCAGTTCTGCGCCGACGAAGGCCTCGACCTCGCCGCCGCCCGCGCCCGGCTGGGCGCGCAGGGCCTGCGGTTCGAGGACACGCAGACGCTCCGCGAACTCGCCGTAGCCAACCGGCAAAAGCCCTACGAACTCGTCGAACTGCTCCGCACGAAATAAGGCACCGGCGGCGGGCCGCACCCGCTCCGACTCCACTCCCCCGACCTCGGCCTTGCATTCACGCCGGCCCGGTTGCTTCCCGATTCCCGTCCCGTCCCTCCGTGACCTGTGGTTAAACTTCCGGGACCTTGCTCGTTCGTTTTGCCTCCCGGCGCGAAATTCACCGCGCGAGGAATCCGATATCCACGTTGCTCGTCGCCTTCGCCCCGTTGACCGCGGTCAATTCGAGGCCGCCCTTCACCGCGCGGATCGTCTTCACGCGATCGAACTTCGCCGGGATCTCCGCGATGCCGACGATGTAGTTCACCGCCGTCGGTTTTCTCGGATTCAGTTTCAGCGTCGTCGGCAGGCCACGCCGGCTCAGCGGATTGGCTCCGGCGGATTCCGCGAGCCCGTAGTGGAAATAGCTCGTCGTATCCTCGATGCCCATGACGTCCGTGTGCCGCCCGTTCCACGGCGCGTAATGCCGGCCGCCGTTCGAGATCCAGAGGATCGTGTGCCGCAACACGCGCGGGTCGCGCAGCGCGAAATACACATACCGCTCCGCCGCAAACGTCACCGCCGTCCAGGCAAAGGGCAGCGTCGCGTCCGCCGTCAGCATCACGAGATCGTCGAACCCGCGCCGCGCCGGATACGTGCCGACATCCGTCGTCCCGCCCGCCGCCAGCGGCACGCGGTCGAGCCGCCGGAAGGCCGCGCCCGTCTTCAACGCCGAATAGCCGCGCTGCTCCGGCCGCTCGAACGGATCGGGCAGCACCTGCGCCGCCGTGAACCGGCTCGTCGTCACGACGCCGCTGCCGGGCTTTTCCGGAAACTTCAGCATCGCGTGGTGCCCGACGCTCATGTTTCCGGCGGCCGTCAATTCATGGCGCTGGTACACCGCCGTGTGCCCGTCGACCAAGGTGATGAACTTGTCCGCGCGCCCCCGGCGCACCTTCAGATCGAGCTCGGCGTGCAACGTCAGCCGCTCCGCCGTGCGCTCGAAGGCCTTCAGTTTCCACGCCGCATTCGCGGTCTCGCCGTGCGGCGGATGCTGTTCGCCGCTCCACGGCGTGCCGTTGCCGCCGAAGGGCGCGCAGAAAAAATCGCCGCGCAACGCCTTCAGCAGCCCGGGCCATTCCGCGGGAATCTTCTCCTCGGCCCACGGCGCGACGGAAAACGGCGTCACCAGCCGGTGCGGCAACCGGAACGCCACCGGCCCCAGGTGGCCGCCCAGCTTCGTCAGGTGGGCGTGGACGTGGCTCGAGCGGAAAGACCAGGAAGGCTGGCCGTGGACGATGTGCAACGTGGGGGCGCTCATGGGACCCCGAACGTTTTCCGCCGCCGCGCCGGAGGCAAGCGCGGAGCCCCGCCGCTCACTTCACCGCTTCCAGATAATCCGCCAGCAGCCGCGTGTTGACGATGAAGGTCTCCGTCCGGATCGCCGGCTTGCCGCGGTAATCGGCGATCCAGCGGCCCGTCGCGTCGAGTTCGCCGACGATGCGTTTCACCTGCGGCTCCAGCTGCCGCGCCCGCGCGGCCTTGGCGGCCGGCGTCCGCGCTTTCTCCGCCGCGGCCTGCTGTTTCGCCAAGGTTGCGTTGCGGCCGGCGGCCTTGACGCCGTCGTAGGCCGCGATCGCGCCCGCCACGCCGTACGCGCCCTTCCACGAATAGCCGGTCTGGCGCTCGGGACTCAGGTCCTCGACGCGGTATTTGATCTTCCCGTCGCGGTCGCCGTACACCGGCGTGTTGGTGCCGAGCTCGTACATGCGCGCCCAGATCCCGGGCGCGATTTCCGAACGCCGGAACCACGCGATCGCCCGCGGCAGTCCCTCGAGATACTTCGCGTCACCGCTTTCCAGATACAGGTCCACGAGCAGGCGCATCGCACCCGCGCTCTCGTTGGTGCAGACGGACGGCGGCTCGAAGGCCCGCGCCCACGCCGGCTCCATCCGCGCGTTGTACTGCTGCGCCCAAGCCGGCTGCGGCTCCGGCAATTGCGCCTGCACGAGGAAATCCCCGCCCTGCAGCGCCGCCGCCCGCAGGTCCGGCCGGCCGAGCGCCTTCGCCGCCTCGAGCAAGGTCTGCACGCAATCGCGCTGCGTGTTGTCGTTGAGCGTGTAGTGGCCGTAGTAATTTTCCTTCGCGTGCTCCCGGGGATAGTCCTTCGGGAAACGCGCCGGCTGCACCGGATACTCCGCCGCCGTCGCGGGCTGGCCCGTCCACCGCTGCGGCCAGCCGCCGTTCGGCCGCTGCGCCGCGACCAGTTTGGCGAGACCGTAGTCGAGCGTTTCGCGCCGCCGCCGGTCGCGCGGCGTGTCGCCGGGCGCGGCCGTCACGACCGCGGTCAGAAACCGCAGCGCCGACTGGGAATTGTCGTCGTCGCAAGTGCTCGCGTTGCGCCGTTTCGCCGCCTCGGCCGCCGGTACGCGGCCGATGTCGCTGCGGCGGTACCACGCGACGCTCTTCGCCGGATCGAAATCCACGAGGTAATCCCAGCCGCCCGATTCCAGCTGGCCGGTCGCCAGCGCGTCGGCCGCCGCCCGCGCCGCCTCGAGGTGCGCGGCGTCACCGGTCACCTGATACAGACGCAGGAAGGCCTGCCCGACGCTCGGCGTGCCCGGCGGCTGGATCCAGATCTGCGACGGCGTCGCCGGGTTCTCGCCCGCCCGTTCGACCAAGTCCGGCGCATAGCGCCACAGGTAGCCGCCCTCGGTCGCGATCGAGCGGAAATAGGCGCCCGCCTTCGCGGCGGCGGCCGTCGCCTCCGCCGCCAGCGCCCCGACCGGGGCCGCCGCCCGCAGGCGCGTGCCGGCCGCGGCCAGCGCGACGGCGGCGGCGGCGCCCGTTTGGAGAAAGCGACGGCGGGGCAGGGAAGATGCGGACATGGGGATGGGGTTTAGGGTTCGGAGTTTGGGGTTTGGAGTTCGGAGTTCGAAGCCGGGGCGGCCGGCCGGTCAGGGCGGGGCGAGCGCGGCGAGGGCGGCGGGGCCGAGACGGGCTTCGAGTTGCGCGCGATAGAGGCTGCGGGGCAGCACCGGCCGCCCCTTCGACTCGATGATCCCGTCGGGGGCCTCCGGCGCCCAGCTGCCGGGCACCCAATTGCCCGTGCACCCGATCGCATAGTTCCGCGCCGTCGGCGGTTGCTGCAACGCGAGCGACTTCGACGTGCTGTTCCACAGCACCTGCTGCGCACCCGCCCAGCCGTGCCCGGAGCCGGACCATTGCCGGTTCTGCACGCGGAGCTGGTTGTCGTCGGAGACGTTGTCGTAGAGCGTGCCCACCACCCAGCGGTGGTGCGGCCCCGAATCCGAATGCGCCTGCACCGCCGTGCAGTCGACGAACGCACTCGGCCCGCGCGCCCGCGATCCGTTCACAAAAGAATGCCGCGCCCCGCGCACGAAACACCGCAACGCGAGCCCGTACTGGCCGTTGAGCGCAAAGGCATACCGCCGCCCCCCGGTGAGCAGCGACACCGGGTCCAGGTGCCGGCAATCCTGCAACGTCACGAACATCGAATTGCTGCCGGCGTCCACCCCGTGGCTGAAATGCACCGTCGTCACGTCGCGGACCCACGCGTTTTCCACAAAGCCAAGATTGATCCCGACCCAGGCGTGCGCTTCGTCCTCGGTCTCGCGGCCTTTTTCGTACTCGGAAACCAGCCGCAGCGTCTCCACGCCGCACTCCGCGATCCGCGGCAGCCGGTATTTGAAAATCGCGCCGCCCCCGAACTCCGCGTCGAGCGCGTTCATCACCGGCGCGTCGACCGTGATGCGGTTGCCCGCGATCGCCGTCACCGTGCGCTCGAAGGCCAAATCGTAATCGCCGGCCTTCCACGACTTCGTCGCGCCCGCCGGCGCGCCCGGCCGATTCGGAATTTTGTCCATGCCGAGCGCCACAATCCACGCCGCCGTCGAGGGCCGGAACACAATCAGCCGGTCGCCCACCGCGTAGCCGGCCGCGGAGTCGACATTGAAGCTGCGGGAATTCGACGGCACGTACGCGTTCGTCACCCGCCGCCGCGTCCCGGCGATCTCCGTGCGCGACGCCCGCGGTCCGCCCACCTCGATCAGCGTCCGCTGCGTCTTGCCTGTCGCGAAGAGTATGGTGCCGCCCGTCTCGCCGGACCCGGCCCCGCGCAACACGACACCGCCGGCCTTCATTTCCAGTTTCCCGCCGATCCGGTACGTCCCCGCGCCCAGCAAAACCGCGCCGCGGAACCCGCGCGCATCCGGCGTCCGCGCGCCGACCGCATCGAGCGCCGCCTGAATCCGCGCCCCGTCGTCGCCGGTGGGCTGCGGCGCCAAGGTCACCACCGTCGGCACCTGCGGCAACGCCACCCCGCCGCCGCCGTAGCCCGCGCGCGAAAAATCCGGGATCCCTTCGCCGCGACCATCGACGTTGTAAGTCAGCGAACCGTCGGCCGCCCGCTGCACCCACGTGCTCTCGGCCGCCGGCACGAGCACACCCAACGCCGCCATCGCGCAACCGAACCGGAAAAAGGGCAGGGGTTTCATCGGCGACATCGACAGCGGGACAGGACGCAGCCGCCACCGCAACGTTGCGCGCGGCGCCGACCCCTGCCTTTTTCGCGCAACCCCGCCGCGCGTCGTGCGTCCGGCCGGGGTCGGTTCCCTCCTGTCGGTCCCCCTCACCCATGAAACGTCTGCTGCTCTCCCTCGCCGCCCTCCTCGGGCTCGTCTCCACCGCCGCCGCCCAGGATTGGGCCAAAGCCCGCCTCGAAAAAACGCCGCGCCATCTCGAATGGGTCACCGTGAAAAACGGCGACCGCGCCGTGAAAGCCTTCATCGGTTTCCCTGAAGTCAAAGCCAAGGCCACCGCCGTCGTCGTGATTCACGAAAACCAAGGTCTCACCGATTGGGCCCGCAGCGTCGTCGACCAACTCGCCGAAGCCGGTTACATCGCCATCGCCCCCGATCTGCTTTCCGGCACCGCCCCCGGCGGCGGCGGCACGGCCGAACTCGGCAGCCGCGACGCCGTCGGCAAGGCCCTCTCCGCCCTCACACCCGAACAGATCACCGGCGACCTCGCCGCCATCGCCGGCTACGTCGGCAAACTTCCCGCCAGCAACGGCAAGGTCGTCGTCGGCGGTTTCTGCTGGGGCGGCCGCCAGACCTTCCGCTTCGCCACCAACAACAAAGACTTCAAGGCCGCCCTTGTCTTCTACGGCGACGCCCCCGCCATCGCCGAGGAAATAGCCCGCATCGCCGTGCCCGTCTACGGCTTCTACGGCGGCAACGACGCCCGCATCAACGCCTCCATTCCGAAGACCATCGAGCTCATGAAAGCCGCCGGGAAAACCTACGACCCCGTCACCTACGAGGGCGCCGGCCACGGTTTCATGCGCAGCGGCGAACAGCCCGACGCCACCGAGCCCAACAAAAAAGCCCGCGCCGAAGCCTGGGTGCGCCTCAAGGCCATTTTGGCCAAGATCTGATCCGGACTCATGCAGTTGGGAGAGCTTGTTGAGGGTTGAGAGCAAAACCGTTTGGTTCCTCAGGTCGCGATTGCGGCTATGGCTTCCGTACCTCGGCGGATCGATCTCTCAACCTTCAACTTTCAACTCCTCTATCCCGGCTGACGCACCCCCGCGCCGACCCGGGCCGGCCGACCCGCCGCGCCGCCCGCCCCGACCCGGTCCCCGGACCGGGTCTTTTCATGTCCGGCTCCCGGCTCTGTGCCGGGGAAATCTACCGATCCGGCCGCCGGAAATTCACCGGTCGCTAAATTTGCCCTCCCCGCGCGCCGATTCTTCCCTTTCCCTCTCCCGTCCGCCTTGAAGCCGTCCGTTCCTTCGCCGCATCGCCCGCGTCCGCGCCTTTTCTGGCTCGGCCTGCTGCTGCTCACGACCGTCACGGCCTGGGCGCTCAAGCCGACCGACCGTTTCCGCCTCCGCGATCTCGAGTCCGATCCCGCCCTGACCCCGAAGCAATTCGCCGGGCTCTTCGAACATTTCGCCTACGACTACAGCCCGCTCGTCCTGCCACCGGACGAATTTCTCCGCGACCGCTCCGGCGATTGCGACGACTACGCCATCCTCGCCGACCACGTCCTCCGCCGGAAAGGATTCAAGACCCGGCTCGTTCGCGTCGTACTGGTAGGGACGAACATCGGCCACTCCGTGTGCTACGTGACGGAGAACAAAGCCTACCTCGACTACAACAACCGCAAATACTTCATCAACCTCGCCCGCAGCGGGGACAGCCTCCGCAGCATCGCGACCAAGGTCGCCGATTCGCTGGAACGCAATTGGACCTCGGCAACCGAGTACACCTACACCTATGATGAAGGGATCAAGCACTTCGTCACCACCGTCGTGAAAAAAGACCCGCCCGACCGCGATGCCGACCTCCCGCGCAATCGCCCCGGCACCTGAGCCTTCCCCGCGTGCCGTGAAAGACCACCTGCTCAAGTACGTCTACGGCGGTTTCCTGCTGCTCTCCGGTCTCGTCGCCTGCGTCGCCTTCCTCGCGATCCGCCAGATCGACCGCGCGGAATCCGCCGCCGACTGGGTCAACCACACCCACGCCACCCTCTACGAAATCGACAATCTCGGCAACGCGCTGCTCTCCGGCGACACCATGGTCCGGCTCTACGCGACCGCCGGCGACGCCCACGATCTCGCCGCCGCCCGCGAAGCCCTCGGTCCGATCGAGGAACACTTCGCCACCGCCCAAGCGCTCACCCGCGACGATCCCGCCGCCCGCGAAGCCCTCGAAAAACTCGCCGCCGGCATCGCCGCCCGCCTCGCCTTCATCCGCGAGCTCGCCGCCGCCCGCACCGCCGGCAATCCCGCCGAAATCACGCGCCTGCTCGCCGCCGACGCCCTCCTCCCCTCCGTCCGCGAACAACGCCGCAGCCTCTCCGTCGTGCGCGACGCCCTCTTCGCCCAACTCAGCGAGCGCGACCGCGCCGCCTTCCGCGCCGCCCAAACCACCCGCTGGCTCGTCGGCCTCGGCGTCGGCGTCAACGTCCTCCTCCTCGCCGGCATGGCCTGGCTCATCCGCGACGACCTCGCCGCCCGCCGCCGCCTCACCGCGGCCCTGCGCGACGCCAACGCCGGCCTCGAGGAACGCGTCCGCGAGCGCACCCGCGAACTCTCCGCCGCCAACGACCTGCTCACCACGGAAAACATGGAGCGCAAATGGTCGTTCCAGTCCCAGGAACACCAGCTCCGCTACAACCAGCTCATCGTCAATTCCGTCAACGATCTCGTCTTCGTCCTCACCAAGGCCCTCAACGTCACCCGCATCAACGCCGCCGTCCGCCAGGCCACCGGCGCCGACGACCAGGCGATTCTCACGCAGCCGCTCGCCCAAGTCGTGCGCCTGCGCCTCCGCGACGCCGAGCCCACCGTCGAACCGTTCCGCCAGGCCCTCGCCGACGGCCGCGAACTCCGGGACCTGCCCGCCCTCCTCACGACGTCCCACGGCGCCGTCCTCCCCGCCCGCGCCTCCCTCGTGCCGCTCCGCGACCGCGACAAGGTCGTCGGCGGCGTCCTCATCGTCCAGCTCCACCCGACCGCGGCCAACGCTCACGCCTGAGCCGCCCCGACCCCGTCCGACCATGCCCAAGACCATCCTTCACCTCGACGACGAGGAAGATATCCGGACGCTCATCGCCGAATACCTCGGCCGCCACGGCTTCCGCCTGGTCTCCGTCAACACCCCCACCGCCGCCTTCAAGGCCGTCCAGCTGGAGAAACCCGATCTCGTCATTTCCGACCTGCAGCTCGACGACGCCGACGGCCTCGAAACCGTGAAACAGCTCCGTAAGATTCTTCCGGATACACCGATGATGATCCTCACCGGCGTGCTGCTCGACGCCAAGACCGCCGACGACACCGTGGGCAAAGTCGTCTCCGCCTACCTCGAGAAAACCACCTCCCTCGCCAATATCCTCGCCGAAGTCCGCCGCCTGACCGGCAG
>NEUS01000014.1 GCA_002288455.1 Opitutia bacterium Tous-C1TDCM | reverse complement strand
GGCCGTGGCGGCGTTCCCAGGCGAAGAGGAATTGCTGGGCGAGGCCGGCGAGCGGGCCGAAGTGCGCGCGGCCGAATTGCGCGAGTTGCGGCGGCTTCCAGCCGTCGAGGGCGTAGCGGCGGCCGAGCGTCTTTAGGATCCAGACATCGACGGGAAACGCCTCCAGCCGGCCGGCGCCGAAGAGCAGCACGCAGTCCGCGACTTTTTCGCCGACGCCGGGCAGACCGAGCAGGCGGTCCTTGGCTTCCGGATACGGGAGAGTTTCCGTTTCCCGCAGCCAGTCCGGCCGGGCGGCAACGAACTGCGCGGTTTCCCAGATGTAGCGGGCGCGGAAGCCGAGTTGGCAGGCGCGGAGCTCGGCTTCGGTGCAGGCGGCGAGCTCGGGCCAGGTCGGCAGGCGCCGGAACGCGCCGCCGGTGCCGGGCACGGGCGCGCCGTGGCGGGCGGCGAGCAGTTCCTGCATCTGTTTGATCTGCACGATCTGCTTCGTGGCGCTGCAGAGGAAGCCGAGCAGCGTTTCGCCGAAGGGCTGGCGCAGAATCCGCAGGCCGGGGAAATCGCGGAGGCAACGCGCGAGGTGCGCGTCGGTGCGCCAAGGCAAGGCGTCGGTGAGCGCCGGGAAATCCGCGTCCGTGCCGAAGTACGTCGCGAGCGCGGCCGCGGTGCGCGTTTCGGAACCGGCCGGGCAGCGCCAGGCGACGCGGCCGTCGGCCCCGAGGCGCAAGGTCGCCACGATCTCGGACCATTGGCCGAACCAGGTGCCGTCGGGCTGGGCGTGCCAACGGAAGGCTTGGCCGCCGTCGACGGTCTCGGCGAGGACCTCGGCGGTGACAGCCGGATAGCCGGCGAGCGGTTGCCAATCGGACCAACGCGGATCCGCGGGGCCGGCGCTCACTTCGCCGGCTTTTCCCACAGGAAACTCTTTTGCTCGGCGAGCACGCGGTCGCCGCCGTCGCGCAGCGTTAGCCGCCAGGCGACGGGATGGGCGTTTTTGCCGCCGGGCCAATCGGCGCCGGTGAGACCGAGTTGGAAAACGGTCTGTTTGCCGGCGAAGGCCGCCGGGAAGGCGAAGGTCTTGGCTTCGGGGGAATCGGGCCGGATCAGTTCCAGGACAAAGCGCGCGCCCGCGGCCGGAACGTGGGCGGCCTTGGTCCGGACCAGAAAGTAATAGCCGTCGCGGCTGTCGTTTTGCGAACGCACCAAAACCTGGCCGCGCGGATTTTCGGCGGCGCCGAAGTATTCGCCGATGGCTTCGAAGGAAGCGGCGTCGCGCCACGCGGGCCAGACGCGGACGAACTCGACGTCCGCGGCGCGGAGGGCGGCGGTCAGGACGAGGCAGGCGGCAAACAGCGCGAATCGCATGGCGGCAACGTGGGCGGCGGAAGAGCGCGGGACAACGTCTCAGTTTTCCAACCGCACGACCTGCAGTCGGCGGAACACGAGCGGCGCGGGTTCCCAACCTTTGACGGCCGGTGCGATCAAGTAGGTGCGGGCGCCGACGTAGAGCGGGGCGACAGGAGCGTCCTCGAGCAGCACGGCTTCGGCCTGCTGGAAGAGATCGTAGCGTTTCGCGCCGTCGGCCGTATCCGCCGCGGCGGCGAGGTGGCGGTCGTAATCCGCGTTTTTCCAACCGGTCCAATTGTAGCCGCTGCCGCCGGTGAAGAGGCCGAGGAACGTGACGGGATCGGGAAAGTCGGCGGTCCAGCCGGCGGTCGTGATCGTGTAGTTCAGCGACTGCTGGTTCTGGATCCAGATCTTCTGTTCGACCTGGGAAATCGCGACGCGCACGCCGAGGTCGCGTTGCCACATGGCCTGGAGGGCTTCGGCGAGGCGCGGGGAGACATCGTCGTTGCGGCATTGCAGATCGAGGACGGGCAGATTCTTGCCGTCGGGGAAACCGGCGGCGGCGAGGAGCTTTTTCGCGGCGGCGACATCGAACGGCACGGCGGCTTTGGCCGTGTAGCCGCCGGTGCCCGGCGGCGTGAAGGCGACGGCGGGCAGGCGGCTGCTTTGGAAAACGGCGCGGGCGAGCGCGTCGCGATCGATCGCGAGGGAGAGGGCGCGGCGGACGCGCGGGTCGGTGAACGGGGCGCGCGTGGTGTTGAAGCGGAGGAAATTGGCCTGGAGGGTGGGCTCGAGCCGGAGGGCGGCGGGATCGCGCTCGCGCCACGTCGCGATTTTGGAAACGGGCAGATTGGAAGTCACGTGGAGTTGGCCGGCGCGGAAATTCCGTTCCTCGATGTCGGGACTTTCGATCGGGAGGAACACGACTTCGGCGAGGCGGTTCGAGGCGGCGTCGCGGAAATGGGGATTCTTCGCGGCGACGATGCGGGCGTTGGGCGACCATTCCTTCAGGACAAAGGCGCCGTTGCCGACGAGGTTGCCGGCGCGGGTCCAGTCGGAGCCGCGTTTTTCCAAGGGACCGAATTTCGCGATCACGCGCGGATTGACGGGGAACCAGGCTGGCAGGGAAACGAGGGCGGGCAAATAGGGCGCGGGGCGCTCCAGCGTGAGAACGACGGTGCGCGGATCCGGGGCGGCGAAACCGACGGCGGAGAAGTCGGCGAGTTTCTTGGCGTTGTAGGCTTCGGCGTTTTTCACGGCGAAGAGGTACCAGGCGTTGTCGGAAGCGAATTCGGGATGCAGCACGCGGCGCCAGGCGGCGAGGAAGTCGGCGGCGACGAGCGGCTCGCCGTTGGACCACTTCAGGCCTTCGCGCAGGCGGAACGTCCAGGTGAGGCCGTCGGGCGTCGCCGACCACGATTCCGCGGCGCCGGGCAACGGCTGCGTGGTGCGTTCGTCGAGGATCGTGAGGCCCTCGAATAGGACGTTGACGATGAACTGGTCGCTGAGGACGGAGGCGAGGTGCGGGTCGAGGTCGCCGGGTTCGGCGGAATTGCCGACGAGCAAGGTGGCGGCGCGCCCGCCGGCGGCGGCATCGGTCTCGCGTTTCGCGCAACCGGCAAGCAGCGCGAAGACGAGCAGCAGAATCGAGGCAACCGAAGGGCGGGCGGGCATGTCGGCAGGAAACCCGGGCTGGCCGCGCAGGCAAAAATCTTTTCTAAGGAAACCGCCGGCGGCGCGTCATCCCGGAGAACCCGCATGTTCAACTCCACCCCGAATTCCCGGGATTTGCCGCATGAAGACTCCGGTTTTCTGGAAACGTTGGTTGCCGCCCATCAGGCGCCGCTCGTCCGCTACGCCACGCGCTTGCTCGGCGGCGACGCCGACCGCGCGCGCGACGTGGTGCAGGACACGTTTGTCAAACTCATGGGCCAGCCGCCGGCGGCGCTCAACGGCCACGCCGTCGAATGGCTTTTCACCGTCTGCCGGCACCGCGCGCTCGACGTGCTGCGCAAGGAGGGCCGGATGAAACGCTTCGAGGAAGGCCAGGCCGAGCGCGTGGCGGCGGCCGAGCCGCGGCCGGGCCGAACCTTGGAACAGGCGGAAACGCAGGCCGCCGTGCTGCAGCTCATCGACCGCCTGCCGCCGAACCAGCAGGAGGTCGTGCGGCTCAAATTTCAAAACGGATTCAGCTACAAGGAAATCTCCCGGATCACCGAGCACTCGGTGAGCAACGTGGGATTCCTGATCCACACCGCCGTCGCGCGCCTGCGCACGGAATTCGCCGCCCAGCGGCCCTGAGACCACGCCATGACGACGAACGATTCCCGACTTTTGCCCGACGATCCTCGCCTCACCGCCTACGCGCTGGACGAACTTGAAGCCGCCGAACGCGCGGCGGTGGAGGCCGCGGTGCGCGCCGACCCGGCCCTGCAGGCGGCGGTAACCGAGATCCGCGCCACGGCGATGCAGCTGGAGGCGGTGTTCGGCGCGGAGACCGCCGCCGCGGCCGCGGAGCCGGGGGCGAAACCCGAATTGCGCCCCGCGGCGATCTTGCCGGGGCGGGATTCCCGCCGCGCCAACGGCGGCGACTACGACGAAGGCAAATCCGGCGGCGTGCTGCTGAAATTTCCGCGGCTGTACTTCATGGTCGGCGGGCTGGCGGCGGCTTGCTTCGCCGTGGTGGTGGCGCTGCGGCGGGACGAATTGGATGCGCGGCAGCACGCGCGGACGGTCGCGCTGGAGACGGCGATGAAGGACAGGGCGGCGGCGGCGCGGAGCGTCGTGGTGCAGATGCCGTTGGCTGAAATTGCAGCGGCGACCTCGGCAACTGCGGCGGTCGCCGATTCCGCGCCGAAGACCGAGATGGCGGCTGCGGCCGTCGCCAGCGCGCCGGCACTTTCGGCCGACCGCCTGGCCCCGCGCGACCTGTCGCTGATCGGGCAGGCGGCGGCCAATCGTGCGCCCAAGACGGTTACCGCGGGTACATTCACCTTCAGCGGGACCCCGGTGGAACCGGCGCGGCAGCGCGAAGCCGCCGCGCCGCCCGCGGCGTCGGCGCAGCCGGCGACGTATACTTCGAATGAGGCCAAGATTCGCGGCTTGGCGGCCAACGCGGTCGGCGGCGTGGTGCTGGGTTCCACGGGCGGGGCGGCCGGGGGCATCGCGTTCGATACGTTCACGGTGGCGGCGCCGGGCCGGGGCGGTATCGCCGCGCCGCCGCCGGCCCCGGCCGACCGCCTGCATACGGGCAACACCGAGTCGTATTCGTTTTTCAGGGACAACCCGTTCGTGGGCGCGGCGGCGAATCCGTTCTCCACCTTTGCCGTCGATGTCGACACGGCCAGCTACTCGAACGTCCGCCGCTTCCTCTCGCTGCGGCGGCTGCCGGCGCCCGACGCGGTGCGGATCGAGGAACTCGTGAACTATTTCCCGTACCGCTATCCCGCGCCGCAGGGACCGGCGCCGTTTGCCGCCGCGCTGGAAGTCGCCGAAGCCCCGTGGGCGCCGCAGCACCGGCTGGTGCGCATCGGGCTCAAGGGCCGCGAAGTCGCGCCCGAGGCCCGGCCCGCGGCGAATCTCGTTTTCCTCGTCGATGTTTCGGGCTCGATGAACCAGCCGAACAAATTGCCGCTGGTGAAAGATTCGCTGCGCAAGCTGCTCGGCAAGCTGCGGCCCGACGACCGCGTCGCGATTGTCACGTATGCCGGCCAATCCGGGTTGGCATTGCCGTCGACGCCGGTGGCCCGGTCCGCCGAGATCCTCGCTGCGCTCGAAGCGCTGCGGCCCGCCGGGGCGACGAACGGCGGCATGGGCATCCATCTCGCCTACGATATCGCCAAAGCCAATTTCGCGGCCGACGGCGTCAACCGCGTCGTGCTCTGCACGGACGGCGATTTCAACGTCGGCGTATCGAGCCCGGGCGACCTCGTGCGGCTCGTCGAAGAGAAGGCGAAGTCGAACGTGTTTCTCACCGTGCTCGGCTTCGGCATGGGTAATCTCAAAGACGGCACGCTCGAGCAGCTCGCCGACCAGGGCAACGGGCAGTACGGCTACATCGATACGGCGCGCGAGGCGGACAAACTCTTTGTCGAGGAAGTGACGAGCACGCTCGTGACGATCGCGAAGGACGTGAAGATCCAGGTCGAGTTCAACCCGGCCAAGGTCGCGAGCTACCGTTTGATCGGCTACGAGAACCGGCTCTTGGCGAAAGAGGATTTTAACAACGACAAGGTCGACGCGGGCGAGGTCGGCGCGGGCCACACCGTCACGGCGCTCTACGAGATCGTGCCTGTCGGCGTCGAAACGCCGGTGGTCGTCGGTGCGGTGGACGAGCGCCGTTACCAGGCGGTCGCGCCGGCGGCGCCGGGGACGTCGGCGTCGGGGGAATTGCTCACCGTCAAGCTGCGCTACAAGGAACCGACGGGCGAGGTGAGCCGGAAGCTTGAGTTTCCGCTCACGGACAGCGGCCGGCGTTTCCCGGAGGCGAGTGCGGATTTCCGGTTCGCGGCGGCCGTGGCGGAGTTCGGCATGATTTTGCGCAAATCGGAATTCCGCGGCACCGCGACGATGGGCGACGTCATTGCCTGGGCGGCGGCCGGCGCGGCCAACCCCGCCGACGACGCCCGCGGTTACCGCAGCGAATTTCTCGATCTAGCCCGGCAGGCGCAGGAACTTCTCAAGGCGGAGTGATTGGAAAAGCGGAAAATTGGGAAACGGAAAAATTGGGAAATTGGGAAACTGAAGAACCGGAAATTGCGAAATCGGGAAATTGGAAAAGCGGAAATTGGGAAATGGGAATTGCGGCGCGGCGGGCGCGCCGGTCTTCAGGGGCCGAATTCCCGGAAGCCGACGATGCGGATATTGGCCGTGGCTTCGTCGTGACGGAGGGCGACGGCGTCCGCGGGTTTCGGCCGGGACCAACGCAGGCTGCAGTCGCGGAGGGTGATGTCGCGCGCGTGCCGGATTCGGAATCCGGTGAGCGGCCCGACGGCGGGCGGCTTGGCGCCGGCGGAGGGACGGAGATCGACGCGGCCGGCGGTTTCCGCGGTCGTGCGGACGAGCGCGATATCCACGTCGTGGAAGGCGACGTCCTCGATCACGCTCTCCGGACTGCCGCTGACGAAGACGCCGCCCTCGCCGCGGGCGCGGATCTGCTGGAAACGCACGCCGCGCAGGCGGCCGATTTTGGCGCCGGCGGTGCGCGGGACGGCGGTGATCGAGATGGCTTCCGCGGCGCCCCACCAGACCGGCGCGAAGAGCCGCGTCTCGATCACGAGATTCTGCACGAGCACGTTTTCGATGCTGCCTTCGTCGCGCAGCATCAGCGCGACGCCGCGGTGGCTGCCGCGGATGACGCAGTTGGAAATCACGACATCGCGGATGTCGTCCATGGTCTCGGTGCCGATCTTCAAGGCGGCCGAGGTCGAGATCAGGGTGCAATTGGTGACGGTGATGTTTTCCGCCGGGCCGTACTTCGCGTACTCGCGGCGGTTCTTGATCACGATGCAATCGTCGCCGGCCTCGATGTGGCATTCGCTGATCCGGACGTTGCGCGAGTGGTCGGGGTCGATGCCGTCGCAGTTGGGGATCTTGGGATTGTTGAGAATGGTGAGGCCGCGGACGGCGACGTCGTCGCAGCCCGCCAGATGGATCGCCCATTGCGGGGCATCGCGGAGGGTGAAGTCCGTGAGCCGGACGCGGCGGCAGCCCTCGAGGACCATCATTTTGGGGCGCCACGGTTTCGGGCGAAAGATGTGCGGGCCTGCCTCGGCCATGAATTCGATGCCGCGGCCCTCGATGGTGCCGGTGCCGGTGATCGCGATGGCTTCGGCGCCGAAGGCCTCGATGAAAACATCGCCGCGGTAGTCGGCCCTTTCCGTGCTCGCGACGAGGCGGCTGCCCGGGGCGAGGTGGAGGACGACGTGCGACTTGAGTTCGAAGGAGCCGCTGAGCAGCGAGCGGCCGGCCGGGATCGTGACGGTGCCGCCGCCGGCGGCGTGGGCCGCGTCGATGGCGCGCTGGAGGGCGGAGCGGTCGTTGGTGCGGCCGTCGAGCACCGCGCCGAACGCGGCGGGATCCCGGCCGGCACAAATCGCGGTCACGGCCAAACCCAGCAGCAGCAAGAAGGGGACCTTCATGTTTCCTCAATGCGTCCGGAGCCGGCCGGCCGGCAAGAGGCAACTTTCGCCCCGGCCGCGATTCAACGGATCGCTTCGGCTTCGACGAAGTGCCGGCCGGGCGGAGCGGCAAGGGCCGCGGCGAGCAACGCGCGCGCCACGGCGGCGGCGGGCACGATGCGGTAGCGGCGCGGCAGCAGCGGATGCAAAAGACCGAGGAGGATTTGCGCGACGCGCTCGCCGGGCCGGAATTCCGCACGCCGGCCGCCGAGCAGACCGGGCCGGACCACCGTGAGGGAAGGAAAGCCCAGGCGCCCGAGCGCGGCTTCGGTTTCTCCCTTTACCCGGAGGTAAAAAGTCCGGGCCTGCGGGTCGGCGCCGAGCGAGGAGTTGAAGGCGAAGGCCGCCGCGCCCGCGGCGCGGGCCTGCGCGGCGACCGCGAGCGGGTAGTCGTGGTCCACGCGCCGGAAGGCGGCGTCCGAGCCGGCTTGGCGCCGGGTGGTGCCGAGGGTGCAAACGACGGCGTCGACGGCCCACCACGTCGCGGCGGGCAAGGCCGCGAAGTCGACCGACGGGTTTTCCAATTTGGGGTGCGCCGCCAGGGGCCGGCGGGTCGGGGCTACCACGCGTTTCACCGCCGGATCGGCGAGGGCGAGGCGGAGAACTTCGCCTCCGACCAAGCCTGTTGCTCCGGCCAGGAGGAGAGTTTTCATGGCGCGGGCGGCATGGAATTCGACGAGGGGATTTCCCCAGAGTGCAGGTCGCAGTTGAAAAACCAAGCGCGGCCCCTACCTTCCGTTGCTTTGGCGTCGGGCATGTCGTCCGGCGCCGCCTTCAGCCCCTCCTGTCAATACCCGTGAGAAAACTCGTCTCCTCCCTCCTCCTCGCCGGCGTGGTTGCGCTCGGCGCCTCCGTCAGTTCCGTCCATGCCGCGGCGGCCAGCGCCACCGCTCCCAAGTCCGTGATCCACGTCGTCACCGTTTCGTGGAAAAAGGACACCAAACCCGAGCAGATCCAAGCCGCCCTCGACGGCGCCCACAAATTGCCGGCCGGTTACAAGGGCATCACCCGCGTTTGGACCCGGACGATCAAGGCCCAGGGCGAGCGCACGCACGCGATCGTCATGGAATTCGCCAGCGAGCAGGCGCTGAAGGATTACACCGACAGCGCGGCGCAGAAGGAGTGGTACAAGGCCTATCTGCCGATCCGCGAGCGCAGCACGACGTTCGACATCACGAACTGAGCAGGGAACGGATTCCGCATTTTCAGGCCGCCTTTCGGGGCGGCCTTTTTGTTGCCGGCCCGAGCCGGCGTCAGGACCCGATGGCGAAGATCTCGACGGGTTCGGCGCGGCCCTTGACGGCGACGGTGCCGAGCGGGCGGGCCGGGAACGGGGTTTGGGCGGCGCGGAGGGTGGCGGCGCTGACGATGACGTTGGTCCGATACTCGGGTGTGCGCGTGAGCGACTGGAGACGCGAGGCGACGTTCACGCCGTCGCCGATGACCGAGTAGTTGAGGCGGCGCTGGGAGCCGATGTTGCCGGCGACGACGCGGGCGGTGTTGACGCCGACGCCGATGGCGAGGGGCGGGCGGCCCTCGGCGGCGAGTTCGGCGTTGAGCCCGACGAGGGCGCGTTCCATCGCGAGAGCGGCCGAGACGGCGCGGCGGGCGGCGTCGCCCTGCGGGACCGGGGCGCCGAAGAGGGCCATGATCGCGTCGCCGATGAACTTGTCGATCACGCCGCCGTGGTGCTCGATTTCGGCACTCATGCGGTCGAGGTAGCGGTTGAGCAGGGTGAGCAATTCGCGCGGCGGCAGGTGTTCGCTGAGCGTGGTGAAGCCGCGCAGATCCGCGAAGAGAATGGTGACCTCGCGTTCCTCGCCGCCGAGGGTGGCGCCGTCGCGCAGCAGTTGCGCGGCGACTTCGGGGGACACGTTTTTGTCGAGCAGATCGCGCACGCGGTCGCGTTCCGAAAGGCCGAGGGACATCTGGTCGAAGGCCTCGGAAAGGCGGCCGAGTTCGTCGGTGCGGTAGCTGCGGTTGCGGATGCTGTAGTCGCCGCGGGTGATGCGCCGGGTGTGGCCGACCAGTTCGACGATCGGCTGCGTGACGCCGCGGGCAAACGCGAGGCTGAGGAGAATGGCCGCGATCATGCCGCCGACGGCGACGAGCAACTGGCGGCTCTGGGCGATGGCGGCGGGGGCCAGTTTTTCCTCCAGCGAGTACTGCAGGGCGAGGGTGCCGCCGCGGTCGCCGCCGGCGGCGAGCCGGCGGATGCGGACCAGCGCCGTGGTGCCGGCAAGACCGGCCTCCTCGCTGCTGGCCTCCTCGTGGAGGGCCGGCAGCATCGCCGCCAAGTCGCGGACGACGGCGGGGGCCAGCGTCGTGGCGACCGGACGGCCCGCGGGATCGAAAAAGGTGAGGTCGATGCCGGTCTGTTCCTTGAGCCGGCGGGCGAAGGCGTCGTCGATCCGGAAGCCGACGGCGATCCAGGCGATGATGTCGGGCGCGTGGACGGGGGCGAGGACGAGGGAATACAGTTCGCCGCCGAAGAGGCCGTAGCCGCGGGCGGACGCTTCGGGCGAGGCCTGCGCGCGGCGCACGAGGTCGGCGTAGGCCGCGTCGGACATCGCGGCCGCGAGGGTCGAGGCGCGGACCTTGCCTTCGAGGGAAAGGGCGGTGACGAGCCCGGCCGTGCTGGAGATCCGGATACTCTTGAGCGCGGTGGCGAGGGTGGCGTCGTCCTCGCCGGCGAACAGCGATTTGACGGCGTAATCGCGGGCGGCGGTCGCGGCGGCGGCGGCGAGCAGCGAGTTCCGGTCCGCGGTCACGCGCGCGAAGTTGCGCGTGGTGCGGTCGAGCTCGTCGTTGATCAGCTCGCGGGCCTGGGTGTCGTTGAATTCGCGGATGAAGGCCCAGGTGGCGAATTGGGTGAGCCCGACCGCGGACATGAACAGCGCCAGCAGTTTGGCGCCGAAGCTCTGCGGGAGAAGTTTCATGCCGGCGGCGCGGCACGCGCGGGCAACGCGTTCATCGCGGCGATCACGGCCGGATCGCGGCGGCGGCGCAAGCCCGGGGTGGGGCCGTGCGTCAGCCGGGACCAGGCCGTTGAGTGAGCTTGGTTGAGAGTTTGGACCGGAACCGAAGGGTTGCGGGCGTTCCGCGCTGCGGCAACGGCGTGTTCCTTCGGATCGATCTCTCAACCCTCAACTTCCAACTCTCAACTGCATGAGTTTTGGCTCAGCGATAGGCGCCGCCGCCGGTTTCCGGCGCGCGGCGGATCTGGCGGAGTTCGCGCAGCGTGACCGAGATGACCTGCGTGGAGGGATCGGAATTCACGGTCACCTCGCGCACGACCGGGGCGGTGATGCGCTGGTGCCAGACCTCGAGCCGGTAGCGGCCCGGCGGCAGATCCCCGATCTGGGCGTTGCCGGCGGCGGCGCTCTTGGCGAAATGCGGCGTCGCGAGCACGACGACATAGGCCGCCATCCAGTCGTGGATGTTGCAGCCGAGGGCGACGACGCCCGGGCGGTCGAACACCACCGGTTCCTTCATTTCCCCTTTGTAGAGCGGGATGTCGAAACGCTTGGCCGGCGACAGGGAGTACACGTGGTGCTGCACCTTGTCGCGATTCGGGATCAGGACCTTGCCACCCACGACGACGACCGTGACCACGGGCGAAAACTCCTCGTTGTCCTGCACGATGACGGCGGGCTCGTCCGGGACCTTGATGACCGGCGTGCGATCCAGCGGCGTCAGCGAGGCGACGGCGTCGGCCACGGGCTGCCCCTTGCCGTCTTTGATTTCAACCAAAATGGCGCCGGCCAGCCGCGGGGCCCCGCCGACGAAGCCGAGCAGGCAGAGCACGAGCAACGACGGGAACGAACGGCGCAGGCCGGCGGGAAACGGTTTAGAATTCATGGACGAGGGTCAGCGAGGTCAGGTGATTGCGGTAGGCCACGACGCCTTCGGTGGTGGTGCGCCGTTCGTGGGCGAAGACAACTTCGGTGCGCGGGCCCAGACTGAAGCCCGCCTCGGCGCGGGCGGATTCCGTCCGTGCAATGAAGTAATAGGCGACCATGTCCTGGGCGCGGTCGAACGTCGTGACCGTCGTCAGGGGTTTCGCTTTCCGCAACAGCTCGGGATGCGGCGGGGTGGCATAGGACAGGACACCGCCGTCGCGCCGCGCCGCGCCCAACGTCACGCGCCAGCCGGACCGGGGCGCGAAGGTGAAGCGCGCCGCGGACTCCGCGCCCGTCCGGTCAAAGGCGTGCGTGCGCGCGTCGTGGCGCTGGTACTCGCGGGAAAGTTGCAGGAGTCCCCAGTGGCCCAGCCGTTGGCGCAGATGCAAGGCGGCCGTTCCGGCCAGGCCGCGGCGGCCCGATTCCCTGGCGGCGACGTGGTCTCCGGTCAGGTTCAGGCGCAGGGCCGGCACGTGGGCGCCGAGTCCGAATTTGTGCTGCCAGCCCAGCGCGATGCCGGCGGCGGCCCGATCCAAGCCGTCGAAGCGCGGCCAGAGCTCGGTCGACAGGCGCAGGCCGGCGAAAACCGCGTCGTCCCGCCCCGCGCTCCAGCGGCGGTGGGTGGACAGGTCGGTTTTGAATTCGAACCCGCCGATCACATCGGGATCGCGGTCGGCGTTGGTCACGTTGCTATGCCAAGTGAGGCTCGAGACGGCGGTCCACCCTGCGGCACTGGGTGCCGCCGCAGCCGCCACGGTTGCGGCGGCGAGCAGGGCGAGAATGGCCAGCCGGCGGCCGACGCGCATCGCTTCAAAATTTATGGAGGAGAGCAAGGGACCAGAGATCCTGACGATATTTGACGCCGACAAGGTTGACGGCCAGCCGGCTTTCGTAGCGCAGCGGCAAAGACGTGTTGCGGCCGAGGGCGGGGGAGAGCTCGAGCCACCAGAAGCTGACGTGGCCGTCGACCCGGTAGGTCACCCAGCCCCGGCCGTAGGATTCGGTCACGGCCCACGGAATGGTATTGTAGTAGGCGCCGAGGGCCGCGCCGAGTTCTCCGGCCAAGGCGCGCGACCAAACCCCGGGCGAGGCATTGGCGGTGAACGTACCCCAAAGCCGGCCGTTGCCATGGGACAGTTGCAGCCGATCGGTGATGTCCCAGGTCACGGTCGCGAAGACCCGGTGGTGCTTCAGATCGAAGATGGCGCTGCTGGAATCCTGCTGCTGCCAATCCGCCACGGCCGTAACACGCAGATTGGAAGTGAAGCGTTTGCCGGCCCGCAGGGCGACGGTCTTGGTCCAGCCGTCGTCGAAATCCAACCGGCTCGACCAATACCGCAGGCCGGCGTCCGCGGCGATCCACGGGGCGAACGCGCCGAAGCCGAATTTCCAGCGCAGGGTGCCGGAGAGGCCCTGCGTGGTGGCGGTGAGCAGATTGAAATGGGTCACATCCTCGGCGCCGAAGTCGACGCTGCCCACGGCGAGCAGGCCGGTCCGCCATTCCCGATGTTGGCCCAGCGAGAGCAGCGCTTCGTGGCGATTGGCGTCTTTCCAATCCGTCGGAGCCGAGGCCCGCGTGATGTTTTCGATCCGGGTCGTCGCGGCTTCCATGCGCAGGTTGACCGCCCGCACTTCCGGCAACGCGAGCAGACCGAAGAGCAAAACGGAAACTCCGAAGCGGGGCATGGCGGGGAAGCGGAAGTCGGGAATCGAACGCGTGAAGTTATCGGCAGGATGCCCGGAAAATGGAGCCGGATTTGCCGATCGGAGGCGCAGCGTCGGGGACGCGAGGCTCCGGATCAATCCGGCTTTTGCCGCAACAGCGGCCCGACGACGGTCCAGATGTTTTCGGCCACCTTGCGGTGACCGGCGGGATTGGGATGGATCCGGTCGGGCAGATTCAGCGCCGCGACGCCGCCGACGCCGTCGAGGAGAAAGGGAACGAGCGTCGCGCCGTTCTTGGCCGCCAGTTCGGGGAAGATTTTCCGGAATGCCGCGGTGAATTCGGAACCGTAGCTCGGCGGCATCTCCATGCCCGCCACCACCAGGGTCGCGCGGGGATTTTTGGCCCGGACGCGGTCGAGGATTTGCTGGAGGTTGGCTTTCGTCACGTCGGGGCTGAGGCCCCGCAGCCCGTCGTTGGCGCCGAGCGCGAGGACGAAAACGTGCACCGGCTGCCGCAGCATCCAGTCGATGCGGCGCAGGCCGCCGGCGGAGGTTTCGCCGCTGAGGCCGGCGTTCACGACGCGCCAACCGGGAGCCGACGCCTCGGCCTTCCGCTGGATCAGGGCCGGGTAGGCTTCCGTGCCCGGATCATCGAGCCCGTAGCCCGCGGTGAGGCTGTCGCCGAAGAACACGATCGTGCGCGGCGCCGCGGCGGCGGCTCCGGCGTGCCCGGGCAGCCCGGCCAGCAGGATTCCCGCAAGCCAAGGTAGGAGTTTCCGCCAAAGTTCAGTCCGCATCGGCTCGATTTAACGACATTCGTGTGTTTCGTGCACCGTTCATGAGTGAGCAATCGATGCTGAAAGTCCAGCGGCTGACCAAAACGTACGCCACCGCCGCCGGGCCGTTGACGGTTCTGAACGAAGTCAGTTTCGAGCTCGGCCGCGGCGCCAGCCTCGCGATCGTCGGCCCCAGCGGCAGCGGCAAGACCACGTTGCTCGGCCTCTGTGCCGGCCTCGATCGCCCCAGCACCGGCGACGTCGTGCTGGCCGGCGAATCGATCGGCGAAATGTCCGAGGATGCCCGCGCCCGCGTCCGCAACGCGCATGTCGGCTTCGTCTTCCAGAATTTCCAATTGGTGCCCACGTTGACGGCGCTCGAAAACGTCCTCGTGCCCGTCGAGTTGCGCGGCGAAGGCGGGCCCGCCGCCGAAGCCGAGGCGGAGGCCCTGCTCGGCCGCGTCGGGCTCGGCGAGCGCACCGACCACTATCCGATCCAGCTTTCCGGCGGCGAACAGCAACGCGTGGCCCTCGCGCGCGCCTTCATGAACCGGCCGAAGATCCTGTTTTGCGACGAACCCACCGGCAATCTCGACGGCGCCACCGCGCAGGCGATGGTCGAGCTGATCTTCGGCCTCAACCACGAGCGCGGCACCACGCTCGTGCTCGTCACGCACGACCCCGAGCTCGCCCGCAAATGCGGCCGGATTTTGCGTTTCAAGAGCGGCGCCGTCGTGGCCGACGAACTCACGGGCTGACGCCGTCGCGATGAAATTCATTCTCCGGATGGCTTGGCGCGATTCCCGCGCGTCGCGGCGGCGGTTGCTGCTGTTTTCCCTTTCCGTCGTCCTCGGCATCGCCGCCCTCGTGGCGATCGGATCCCTCGGCGCCAATCTCGAGCGCGCGATCGACGACCAGGCCCGCGGGTTGCTCGGCGCCGATCTGATCGTCACCGGCCGCAACGCCCCCGGCCCCGAGGTCGAGGCCCACGCGCTCGCCCTCGGCGCGCAGCTGGCGAAGGAGAAAAGTTTCTCGTCGATGGCGTTGTTCCCGACCGCGCAGAACGCCACGCGCCTCGTCAACGTCCGCGCGCTCGAGGGCGGGTTTCCGTTTTTCGGCGACTTCGTCACGGTGCCCGCCGACGCCCCCGCGAAGTTCCGCGCCGGCGGCGATGTCGCCATCCTCGAGGAAACGCTGCTCCGCCAGTACCGCGTGCAGGTCGGCGATACGGTGAAACTCGGCGAGACGCGTTTCACCGTCATCGGTTCGCTCCAGAAACTGCCCGGCGAATCCTCCGCTCTGGCCGCCACGGTCGCCCCGCGCGCGCTGATTCCGATGGACCGACTCGAAGCCACGGGGCTTGCCGAACGCAACGTGCTCGTTCGCCACCGCCTGATGCTGAAGTTGCCGGAGACGCTCGATCCGCTCGCGGTCGAGAACGAGATGCGGCGGAAATTCCGCGCCGAGCGGCTCGGCTTCGACACCGTGGCGGAACGCAAACGCGATCTCGGCCGCGTCCTCGACAACATCTCGGGCTTCCTGAGCCTTGTCGGTTTCGTCGCTCTCTTCCTCGGCGGCATCGGCATCGCCAGCGCGATCCATGTCTACATCCGCCAGAAGATCACGACCGTCGCCGTCCTCCGCTGCCTCGGCGCGTCGGCCTGGCAAAGTTTCGCCGTCTATCTCGTGCAGGGCTTCGCGCTCGGCCTGTTCGGCGCGGTCTGCGGCGCCGTGCTCGGCGTCGGGGTCCAGGCCGGGCTGCCGAATCTGTTCAAGGACATGCTGCCCTTCGACGTCGAGTTCGCGATCGCGTGGCCCGCCGTCGCCCGCGGCATGGGCGCGGGGCTCGTGATCTGCCTGCTCTTCACGCTGCTGCCGTTGCTCGCCGTGCGGAAGGTCTCGCCGCTCGTGGCGATCCGCTCGGCCTTTGCGGAAAACGTCGGCGCCGGCCGGGATCCTTGGCGCATCGCCGTCGGTCTCTTCATCGTCGCGGCGGTCTACGGCTTCGCGATCTGGCAAACGACGCGGCTGCGCGACGGCGTCGGCTTCGCGTCCGCGCTCCTCGTCAGTTTTCTCCTGCTCGCCGCCCTCGCCAAAGCCGTCACCTGGGCCGCCCGCCGTTGGTTCCCGAAACAGCTGCCCTACGTGGTCCGCCAAGGCGTCGCCAATCTCTACCGTCCGAACAACCGCACCGTGCTGCTGCTCGTTTCGCTCGGGCTCGGCACGTTCCTGATGCTCACGCTTTTTCTCACGCGCACCACGCTGCTGCGGGAAATCGAATTCACCAATGGCGGCGGCCGGCCGAATCTCCTCTTCTTCGATATCCAGGACGACCAGATCGACGGCCTGAAAGCGGCGAGCGCGGCTGCCGGCGCGCCGATCATCGTGCACGCCCCGATCATCACGATGCGGATCGCCGCGCTGAAGGGCCGCAAGGTCGACGATATCCTCCGCGACCAGCGCGGCGGGGCGCCGGCCCCGGCCCAAGGCGGGCCCGACGCCGAAGCCGAAGACCGCAAAGGCCCGGGCGGCGGGCAGGCGCGTTTGCCGGGCTGGACGCTGCGCCGCGAGTACCGCTCGACCTACCGCGGGAAACTGGAAAGCAGCGAACGCGTCGTGCGCGGCGAGTTCGTCGGCCAAGTCGCCGCCGGCGAGGCCGTGGTGCCGATTTCGGTCGAGGAAGGCATTTTCCGGGACATGGGGCTGCAGCTCGGCGACGAGATCGAATGGGATATCCAGGGCGTGCCGATGCGCACCAAGGTCACGAGTGTGCGCGCGGTCGAGTGGCGCCGCCTCGAGCCGAATTTCTTCGTCGTCTTCCCCGAAGGCGTGCTCGAGGGCGCGCCCAAGTTCCACGTCGCCGCCGTGCGCGCCCGCGATTCCGAGCACTCCGCGTCCGTCCAGCGCGCGATCGTCGAGGCCTTCCCAAGCGTCACCGCGATCGACCTCTCGCTCGTCCTGCAGACCGTCGACGGGATTTTCACCAAGGTCGCGTTCGTGATCCAGTTCATGGCGCTCTTCACCGTGCTTACGGGCGTGATCGTCCTCGCCGGCGCGGTGATGACGGGCCGCTTCCAGCGCATCCGCGAAACCGTCCTGCTCCGCACGCTTGGCGCCACGCAGCGGCAACTCGTCCAGATCCAACTCGTCGAGTACCTGATCCTCGGTTTCCTCGCGGCCTTCGTCGGCTGCCTGCTCTCCGTCGGCGGCAACTATCTGCTCGCGAAGTACGTTTTCCGCATCACGCCGAGCGTGTCTATTTTGCTGTTGGCCGCCGGCGGTCTGGCGGTGTGCGCCGTCACCGTCGTGACCGGTTTCCTCTCCGGCCGCGGTATCACGAACCATCCCCCGCTCGAAATTCTGCGGCAGGAAACCTGATCCGGCCGGGCTGGGCGGAATTTCTTTGTCAGCCGCCCGCCTCCTGTCTCTTCCTCTCGCCTCACCTTTTTCACCATGCCGCGCGTCGTCACTTTCAACTACACTCTCCGTGATCCGGGCGGCCGCGTCCTCGATACCTCCGCCGGCGGCGAGCCGATTTCCTATCTGGAAGGCGCCGGCCAAATCATCGACGGCCTCGATGCCGAGTTGCGGTCCGCCGCGGCGGGCACCAAGACCCGCGTCACCGTGCCGGCCGCCAAGGCCTACGGCGAACGCGATCCCGCCCAGATGCAGAAGGTGAAGCGGACGCTCCTGCCCGTCGACGGCGAGCTCAACCTCGGCGACCAGTTCCAGACCGGACCGGACCGTTTTTCCCCGGTCGTCACGGTGGCCGCGATCGAAGGCGACGACGTGCTCCTCGACGCGAACCACCCGCTGGCCGGCGTCGATCTGACCTTCGATGTCGAGATTGTGTCCGCCCGCGAAGCCACGGCCGAGGAAGTCAGCCACGGCCACGCCCACGGCGGCAGCGGCCGCGGCGAAGGCAGCTGCGGTTCCGGTTGCGGCTGCCACTGAGTCGGCGGCGCGCGGTTGCCAAGCCGCCGGCCGGGCCTTTGCCTCGCCGGCTTCCATGCAAACCCTTGGTATCGACATCGGCGGCTCCGCGCTCAAAGGCGCGCCCGTCGACACCACGACCGGCCGCCTGACCGGCGAACGCTTCCGGATCGACACGCCCGAAAATCTCACACCCGCCGCGATGGCCAAGGCCGTGGCCGCCATGGCCGCCCACTTCAAGTGGCGGGGCCCGATCGGCGTCGGTTTCCCCGGCGTCATCGAGGATGCGACGATCTGGACCTCGGCGAACCTGCACAAAAAGTTCATCGGTACCGACGGCGCCAAGCTCTTCGGGCGCGCCGCGGGCTGCCCCGTCGCGATGGTCAACGACGCCGCCGCCGCGGGCATCGCGGAAATGCATTTCGGCGCCGGCCGCGGTTTCATGGGCAAGACGCTGCTGCTCACCCTCGGCACCGGCGTCGGTTCGTGTTTCGCCTACCAAGGCGTCGTCACGCCGCTCGAACTCGGGCATTTCCCGTGGGGCCAAGACGGCGTCTCCGTCGAGAGATTCATCGCCGCCTCCGTTCTCGACCAACAGAAGTTGTCCTGGCCGGAGTGGGGCGGTCGGCTTCGCGACTATGTCGCCGTCCTCGAAAAACTGCTCTGGCCCGAGCTGATCATCATCGGCGGCGGCGTCAGCGCCGACCACCGGAAGTTTTTCAAGTACATCAAGCCGCGCGCGCAACTCGTGCCGGCGGAGTTTTTCAACAACGCCGGCATCGTTGGCGCCGCCATCTGGGCCGCGGAAAAAAAGTAGGCCGGCGTTCCGGCCACGATCTCGCTTCCCAACGCGCGCCGGCCTCCGCTACGGTCCGGCGCCTCGCGCCATGTTGACCGTCGAACCGAAACTCCGTCCCGTTCTCGATCCCGATTTCCTGCCGGCCGCCCTCTGGCACCGGGCCTACGATGCCCTCGTCGCCCGCGATCCCGGCGCGCGGCCGTTTGCGCTGGTGCTGGTGCGGACCGACGGCTCGGTCTTCCGCCACGACGGCCGCGTGCTGGCCGCATCGCATCCGTCGGCCGCGCTGTCGCTCACGTACGCCGAACGGCTGCTGAAATTTATGCTCTGGATGAAGGGCGGCCCGCAGGTGCTCGTCGCCGGCGCCGACGAAATTGCCGCGGCTTTGGCGGCCATCTATGCACCCGCCGGAGTGCGCGCTTTCGACCATGAGTTCATGGGCGAGAAAATCTTCGGGCGCGTTTTTTCCGTGACGGCGACGCCTTTCGCGGCGTTGCCGGCGATTGCGGAAACGAGTCTCCCGATGGGGCGGCATCTCGAGGGTTGCCGCATCGGTTTCGATCTCGGCGGCAGCGACCGCAAAGCCGCCGCGCTGATCGACGGCGAAGTCGTTTTCTCGGAGGAGATCGCGTGGGATCCCTACTTTCAAAAAGCCCCGTCGTACCACCTTGAAGGCGTGCACGATTCCCTGCGGCGCGCCGCCGCCCACCTCCCGCGGGTCGACGCCATCGGCGGCAGCGCGGCCGGAGTCTATGTGAACAACGAGGTCCGCGCCGCCTCGCTTTTCCGCGGGGTCGCCCCGGCCGATTTCGAGCAGCACGTCCGCCGCATGTTCTTCACGTTGCAGGAACGTTGGGGCGGCGTGCCCTTCGAGGTCGTCAACGACGGCGAAGTCACCGCCCTCGCGGGTTCGATGTCGATGAACGACAACGCCGTGCTCGGCGTTTCGATGGGCACGAGCCAGGCCGGCGGCTACGTCACGCCCGCCGGCAACATCACCGCCTGGCTCAACGAGCTGGCCTTCGCGCCCATCGATTACCGGCCGGATGCGCCGCGCGACGAATGGTCCGGCGATGTCGGTTGCGGCGTGCAGTATTTTTCGCAGCAGGGGGTCGGCCGCTTGGCCAAGGCGGCGGGCTTCGGTTTCCCCGCGTCCCTGCCGTTGCCGGAGCAATTGGTCGAAGTGCAGCACGCGATGGCGCGCGGCGACGGCCGGGCGCGCGCGATCTACGACACGATCGGCGTCTGCTTCGGGTACGCGGTCGCGCACTACGCATCGTTCTATGAGATTCGCAATTTGCTCGTGCTGGGCCGGGTGACCTCCTGGGCCGGCGGCGAACTGATCCTGTCCCGGGCGATGGACGTGTTGCAGGCCGAGTTCCCGGCGCTGGCGGAATCGGTCCGCCTGCGCACCCCCGACGAGAAAAACAAACGCCACGGCCAGGCCACGGCGGCGGCGAGCCTGCCGGCCCTGCGTCGCGCCGCGCCGTAGCCGGCCGTTCCCGCGGCCCGCGATGCGTCCGGAGGTTCTCATCGTCGGCCAAGGCCTGGCCGGCACGCTCCTCGGCTGGGAGCTGGCGCGGGCGGGGATTCCTTTTCACGTGGCCGATGCCGGGCCGGCCGTCGCCGCCAGCCGGGCGGCCGCCGGTATCATAAACCCAATTACAGGCCGGAGGCTGGTGAAGGCGTGGCGGATCGAAACGCTTTCGCCCGCGGCGCGAACCGTCTTCGCCGAAATCGGTGCCGTCGCCGGCCGGCCGTTCTGGCGCGATTTCCGCGTGCGCCGGCTCTTCGCGGACGCGGGCGAGCGCGCCGCGTGGGCGGCGAAATCGGCCCGCGGCGAGCTGGCGCCGTATGCGGGCGCGGCCGATGCCGAAGGTTTCTGGATCGAGGGCGCGGCCCGCGTCGATTTGCCCGCCCTGCTGGCGTGGATGCGGGCGGAATGGCTCGCGCAGGGCCTTTTGACCGCCGGTCCCGCGGATCCGACGGAGGCCCGCCGCCGCTATGGGCTCGTGATCGACTGCACCGGTTTGGCGGCGGCGCGCTCCGGACCGTTTGCCGGCCTGCCGTGGTCGTTCGACCAGGGCCAGATGCTCGAAGTTGCCGTCGCGGGGCTGGACGAGGACGTGATTCTCAACTGCCGCCATTGGGCTCTGCCCGTGGGCCCCGGCGCCGCGTGGTGCGGGGCGACGCACGCGCCCGGCGAAACGGGGACGGAACCGACGGCCGGGGCGCGGGCGCAGCTGGAAATCGCGGCGCAGGCGTTGCTCGCCCGGCCGTTCACCGTCACGGGCCAGCGCTGCGGCGTGCGGGTTACCACGCCGGACCGTCGTCCCGTGGCCGGGCGGCATCCCGAAGATCCCGGGCTCGGTCTTTGCAACGGGCTCGGCGCGAAGGGCGCGCTGTTTGCGCCGTGGCTCGCGCGGCAGTGGCGCGAGCATCTCGTCTCCGGCGCAGCCTTCGATCCGGCCGCGGATCCGCGGCGATTCGTGTAGGTGAAAAATGGAGACGCGGTTACGGCCCGCGCCTGATTTCGGCCGCAGGAATTTCGCGGCCAAGATGTAATTTCTGAACGGGTGCGGCGGTGCTACTTTGGCCGGATGTCCTTTTTGCCCTCCTTCACCGCCGCCGGCCTGCCCGCTCCGGGCTTCCCGACCCGATGACCGATCTCATCCTGTTTCCCTTCGCCGATTACTGGTGGTTCTACGGCATTTTTCTTCTCGGAGTATTCGCCCTGCTGGCGCTCGATCTGGGCGTCTTCCACCGCGAGGCCCACGAGGTGAAATTCAAGGAGGCGCTCGGCTGGAGTGCCGTCTGGATCAGCCTCGCGCTGCTGTTCGCCTGGGGCTTCTGGCACTATGCGCAATGGAAGCTCCCGCAGGATCCGCGGCTGGTTGCCGCCGGTCTCACGGCCGCGCAAACCGCGGAGCTCGCGGACCGCGTCGGCCTCGAGTTCCTGACCGGCTTCGTGATCGAGAAATCGCTCTCGGTGGACAATATTTTCGTCTTCGTCGTGGTCTTCGCCTTCTTCGGCATCCCGGCGAAGTACCAGCACCGGGTGCTCTTCTTCGGCATTCTGGGCGCGCTGGTCTTCCGCGTGATCTTCATCGCGCTCGGCTCCGCGCTCATGCAGTGGCACTGGGTCATCTGGGTCTTCGGCGGCTTCCTGATCCTCACGGGCATCAAGGTCTTCTTCGCGCCGGAGAAGCCCCTCGATCCCGAGAAAAATCCGCTCATCCGGCTGCTGCGCCGCATGATTCCCGTCACGCCGCAGCTCGAAGGGGAAAAGTTCTTCCTGCGCCGCAACGGCGTGCTGCACGCGACGCCGCTCTTCGTCGCGCTGGCGATGATCGAGCTCAGCGACATCGTTTTCGCCGTGGATTCCGTGCCCGCGATCTTCGCGATCACCCGCGAACCGCTGATCGTTTTCACGTCCAACGTCTTTGCGATCCTCGGGCTGCGCGCGCTGTTCTTTTTGCTCGCCGGCGTGATGCACAAGTTCCGCTTCCTGAAGTACGGCCTCGGCGTCATTCTGATTTTCGTCGGTTTGAAGATGGTCTGGCTGAACGATGCCTTCGGCGGGAAATTCCCGGTTTCGTGGTCGCTCGGCATCATCGCCGCGATTCTCGCGGTCACGGTTGCGGCTTCGCTGCTCTGGACCCGGGGACCCGAGCCCGCACCCGCGCCGACACGTCCCTGAGGCCCCGCGAGCCGTTTCCGATTTATTCCTCAACCCGCCACCCAACGTCTCCCTATGACCGCTCCTATGACCGCTCCCCAAAAACGACCCGGTGCTTCGGGACCGTCCGTTCCCCAGACCCTCGACCACTACCTCTCCGCGAACCACCGCGACGACATCGTCGGCACGCTCGAATATCTCGAGCGCGGTTCCGCCCTCGTCACTCCGGATGCGATCCAGGGCCTGCGCCGGCTGCGTCCGGCCCTGCAGGCCAAGATCGCGCGGATCGATTCCTCGGACCATCTCCGGCAGCGCCTCGATCTGCTGGCCCTGTACTTCGACGAAGCCTGCCGCGACGGCACCACCGGCACGCCGCCGCACTGCGATGTGACGTTTGCTTTGCTCTACTTCCTCAAGGGCTTCGATCGGATTCCCGATTCGGTGCCCGAAATCGGGCTCCTCGACGACGCCCTCATCGTCCAGACCGTGCTGCAGCGCCACGCGACGACGCTGCGCGCGCACTGGCTGCGGCAGCGCCGCAGCTGGCCGGCGGAACTCTGATTCCGCGCGCTCCGGGCAAAGCCGGCCCCGCGGTTCGCCGCGGGGCCTTTTTGTGTCTGCCAAGATTCGCGCATTGCTGGCCAACGGCTGCGTGGCCGGCGCCGGGCGTTCATGTTACGGTCAGCACGTGAAAACGATCCTTGCTCCGCTCGACTTCTCCGGCGTCACCGACGCCGTGGTGGACGAGTCCGCCGCCCTGGCCCGGGCCTTCGGCGGCAAGATTGTCCTGCTCGCGATCATCCAGCCGCCGGCGCTGACGCACGAGTATGCGATGGTGATGGAAAACCTGGCGGAAATCACCTCGGCCGGGGAGCGCAACGCCGCCCGCCGGCTCGGCCAGATCGAGGAAAAACTGCGCGGGCAAGGAATCGCGTCGGAGTCCATCCAGCTGGTCGGCGCGCCGATCACGCTCATTGCCGACCAGGCGAAGAAGGCCGGCGCGGACTACATCGTGATGGGCTCGCACGGGCACACGGCACTTTACGACCTCTTGGTCGGCAGCACGACGCACGGAGTCCTGATGCGGGCGCAATGCCCGGTCGTGGTCATTCCATCCCAGGCCAAACCGGCCCCGGGCTGAAACCCTTGGGTATGTGGGAACACCGGGCGCGGGCGTGGGGCCCGCGCCCTTTTTTTGCCGGCGAGGCGGGAGGCGCCCCGGGCCCGGCTGCGGCCGCCGCTCCGGCCCCATGGTTCCGGGAACCGGCTTGCGGTGTAACCGGATCTAGGATACAGGATAAGCGGCCCGGGCCGACCTGTAGTTGATGATGGGATACGGCCCCGGGCCGGGCCGGGCCCCGGCCGGGCCGCGCGGGCGGGCGGCGCCGGGGCGGCAGCGCGCTCCCGGCGGGTGCCAGTTCCGCTAATGCTGCGCCGGAGCCGGCGACAGGGAAACTGCTGCCTGTGCGTCTCCGTTTTTGTGTTACGTTCAGGTGTCTCCGGATTTCGGAGACGGTCCCGGCCGGGGTTTTCGGAGGTAAAATCGGCCGGGGCCGGTGCTTGTCATTTCGTTTCCGATACGGCCGACGGCGGCGGGGCCGATCCGGAGCCGCCCGGCGCCGCGGTCCGGACGGGGCCGGGTTGGGCGGATCGCGGCTGAGTTTCGAGGCCAGGAATCCGGCAAGTAGCTGGGGGTAAGCGACCTGTGTCTTTAACTTCGGCCCGGCCGCGGTCCCGGGGATCCGGCCGGGACCGGTCGTCCGCGTCCGGCGGCGGAACGACGGCGGATTTTTCACTCGGGGCAAAGTTCCAAGTCGCTGGGCAAGCCAAAATTGGCCGAAAAATTCACCGTGAAATCACGACAAACGAATTGACGGAAAAAACACGCAGTACCATGGGTAGTGGTTGCCGCGGTTGGGAACCACATCCTGTTGTGGTCAACAACGCGTCAATAACTCCCAACAACTTTTGTTCGCCTAGGTTTCTTCCGTCCCCGAAACCAGCCCTCTTTTCCGCCTTTTCTTCCCTTTCGCCGCCGCCTCGCGCCAGTCCCATGCAAAAAACGTTTCAGATCGGAGCCAAGACTTTCGTCCTCGACGAAGCCAAAGCCGAAGCTGCCTTCGCCGGCAAGCGGGTCATCAACGGTCGCGAGACCATGACCTTCAACCTCCTGCCGTTGAAGTACCAATGGGCCTACGATCTGTACCGCAAGATGAAGGCCAACCACTGGGAGCCCGAGGACATCCCGATGGGCAAGGACATCGAGCAGTGGCGCGACGAGAAGGCCGTCTCGGAAGTCGAGCGCTGGATCATCCGCATGGGCATCGGCTATTTTTCGGCCGCCGAAGGCATTGTCGGCGACAACATCCAGCACGTCGTCCGCGAGCTCGTCACCGCCCCCGAGCTCAAGCTCGTCCTCGGCCGCCATGCGCACGAGGAAAACATCCACGCCGACTCGCTGCTCTACATGATCGCCTCCCTCGGCATCAACCCGCACGAGTGCGAGGCGATGTTCGAGGATGTGCCGACGATCGTCCGGAAGAACGAGTTTGTCACCAAAGTCTCCCGCGACCTGCGCCGCGATCTCGACCTGACGAAGCCGGAGAACAAGAAGCTCCTGGCGAAAAACATCTTCGTTTTCGGCCAGTGCATGGAAGGCACGCAGTTCTACGGTCTCTTCGGCATGGTGCTTTCGCTCTACCGGCAGAACAAGTTTCCCGGCATCGGCCAGATGTTCCGCTACACGCTGCGCGACGAGTCCAACCACATCGAGGTCTTCCGGAATCTGTTCATGGATCTCGTCGAGGAGAACCGCGAGATTTGGACCGCCGAATTCAAAGAGGAGCTCCGCGAGCTCATGCGCGAGGCCATCACCCTCGAAAAGGAGTTCATCCGCGACTGCCTGCCGGTGAACGCGGTCGGTCTCGCGATCGACGAGTTCCTCACCTACATCGACTACATCGCCGACCGCCGCCTCGAAGGCTGCGGCCTCGCCCTCCTCAATCCGGGCGCCAAGAACCCGCTGCCTTGGCTCGCCGAGATGATGGATATCAAGAAGGAGCAGAACTTCTTCGAGGGCCGCGTCACCGAGTACCAGAAGGCCTCCTCGCTCAACGTCGCCAGCGACGACGAGCTCTGAACTTCCGTTCCGCCGGGTGCCGCGAGGATGCGGCACCGGGCTTCGCCGACCGTTTTACTTTCTTCGTTCCCGCTTTCCCCTTCCTGTCCTTTCCGCTCCGCCCGTCCCCTCGGGCCCCGCGCTGCTCCTTCCTCCGTCCGGTTTTCGTGCCGCCGCCTCAAAACGCGGGACGCCCACCGGAGGGTCGAGGGTCGGCGTTTTTCCGATTTTCAACCAACCGTCCCGTTACGTCGTTTCGCTTCAACCGCTTCAGTTTTTGCCCGCCGCCATGAGCCAACCCACCCTCGCGCACGATCTCGCGCTCAAACGCACCGTCCACGCTCCCATCGAACAGAAACCGCACTATGCATGGCGCGATGTGCTGGCCGGCGAGTCGATCGAGCTGCCCCCGATCGTCCTCCTTTGCCCGCACGGCGAGGAAAAATTCGTGCTCTCCGAGGTCGCCGACACCCTCGGCAAGGCCCTGACCAACGTCGCCCTGGCCAAGGGTGAGAAAGACATCTTCACCGAGGCCAACCGCACCTGGGTCGCCAAGATCTGCCGCGAGATCGCCGGCAACCTGCGCGAGCTCGGCCGCAAGCAGTCGCCCCTTCGCCTCTCGCTCAACGCCCTTTACGAGCTGCTCGAGAAGACCCTCGTCGACAACAACGCCTACTTCGTCGCCAAGAGCCTCCTGCTCAACCGCGCCCGCAAGATCGCCGTCGACCGCGAGTCCGCCGCGCAGTCCACGCTCCGCGTGATCCGCCGCAACAACCAGGTCGTGCCTTGGAGCGAACAGAAGGTCGAGATCGCCGTCCGCAAGACCTTCCTCTCCCTCCAGCGCGACTCCGCCCCCGCCGTCGCCATCACCAAGGCCGTCTCCGCCCGTGTCCACTCCTCGAAGCAGTCCTTCGTCCACATCGAGGAAATCCAGGACATGGTGCAGGAGGAGCTCATGAAGTCCGGCCACTACAAGGTCGCCGAAGCCTACATTCTTTTCCGCGCCCAGCGCTCGATCGCCCGCGACGGCGGTCTCGACGAATCCGCCCCGGTCGCCGCGCCTGCCGCCGCCCCCGGCCAAGCGTCGATGATCGTCGTGAAGAAGGCCGACGGCACGAACGTGTTCTGGGACGGCGCCGACCTCCGCAAGCGCATCGAGTTCGCCCGCATCGGCCTCGACCTCTGCCTGACCAACGACGAGATCGAAGCCGAGCTCCGCCGCTCCGTCTACGACCAGATCAGCCAGAAGGACCTCGACGCCACCATCGTCCTCAATTCGAAGACCCTGATCGAGAAGGACGCCGATTTCGCCAAGTTCGCCGGCCGCATCCAGCTCACCTACATTTATGAGGAAGTCCTCGGCTGGGACATCATGAAGGACGGCATCGGGGCCCTGAAGGGCGCCCACCAGCGCGCCTTCCGCAAGTACCTCGAACACGGGGTCGCCATCAAGCGCCTCAACCCGCGCCTGCTCGATTACGATCTGCCCAAGCTCGCCGCCGTCCTCGATCCGTCCTCCGACCTCGAGTTCGATTTCCTCGGCATCCAGACGATGTACGACCGGTACCTCATCATCGACAAAACGCGTTCGCCTTCGCGCCGCATCGAGACGCCGCAGTTCTTCTGGCTCCGCGTATCCATGGGCCTGATGCTCGACGAGCAGGGCGACCGCGAAACCCGCGTCACCGGTCTCTACGAGCTCTACAAGAGCCGCCGTTTCTGCAGCAGCACGCCGACGCTCTTCAATTCCGGCACGCTCCACTCGCAGCTCAGCTCCTGCTACCTCTACTACGTCGACGATTCCCTCGAGAGCATCATGCTCCGCGGCATCGCCGACAACGCGTTCCTCGCCAAGTGGGCCGGCGGCCTCGGCGGCTCGTGGACCGCGGTCCGCGGCACCGGCGCGCACATCCAGGGCACCAACGGCGAGTCCCAGGGCGTCATCCCGTTCCTCAAGCTGCACAACGACCAGCTCGTCGCCGTCAACCAGGGCGGCAAACGCAAGGGCTCCGGCTGCGCGTATCTGGAAACCTGGCACAACGACATCTTCGAGTTCCTCGAGCTGCGCAAGAACACGGGCGACGACCGCCGCCGCACGCACGACATGAACACGGCGAACTGGATTCCCGACCTTTTCATGAAGCGCATGGAGGCCCGCCAGTCGTGGACGCTCTTCCGTTCCAACCAGGTCAAAGATCTCCACGAGCTCTACGGCGCCGCCTTCGAGAAGCGCTACCTCGAGTACGAGAAGCTCGCCGAAGAGGGCAAGGTCCACGGCCAGAAGGTCGAGGCCCTCGAACTCTGGAAGAAGATGCTCTCGATGCTCTTCGAGACCGGCCATCCCTGGATCACGTTCAAGGACGCCTGCAACATCCGTTCCCCGCAGGACCACGCCGGCGTCATCCACTCGTCGAATCTCTGCACCGAGATCACGCTCAACACGAGCAACGACGAGACCGCCGTCTGCAACCTCGGCTCCGTCATCCTCGAGACGCACCTGAAGCCCGACGGTGCCCTCGACCACGCCAAGCTCCGCGAGACCATCCGCATGGCGGTCCGCGCGCTGGACAACGTCATCGACATCAACTTCTACCCGACCGTCGCCGCCAAGACCTCGAACCTGCGCCACCGCCCGATCGGGCTCGGCGTGATGGGTCTGGCGCACGCGCTCTACCTCCGTGGCCACGCCTTCGCGTCGCCCGAGGCGGTGGAGTTCAACGACGAGGCGATGGAAGCGATCGCGTTCTACGCCTACGAAGCCAGCTCCGACCTCGCGGCCGAGCGCGGCACGTACCAGAGCTACCCGGGTTCGAAGTGGAGCCGCGGCCTGCTGCCGCAGGACACGCTCGACCTGCTCGAAAAGGAACGCGGCGTGGAAGTCGAAGTCCCGCGCGGCGGCAAACTCGACTGGACGCCCCTGCGCGCGAAGATCGCGACCCAGGGCATGCGCAATTCCAACTGCCTCGCGATCGCGCCCACGGCGACGATCTCGAACATCACGGCGACGAGCCCCTGCATCGAGCCCACGTACAAGAACCTGTTCGTGAAATCGAACCTCTCGGGCGAGTTCATCGTGCTGAATCCGTTCCTCGTGAAGGATCTCAAGGCCCGCGGCCTGTGGGACCAGGACATGATCGACAACCTGAAATACTTCGACGGCGAGCTGAAGGACATCGAGCGCATCCCCGCCGACCTGAAGGCGAAGTACCTCACGGCTTTCGACATCGATGCCAAGTGGATCATCGACGCCGCCGCGCGCCGCCAGAAGTGGATCGACCAGGCGCAGAGCGTGAACCTCTGGATCAAGACGCCGGACCTCAAGACGCTCAGCCACATGTACCGCCAGGCGTGGCACGTGGGCCTGAAGACGACGTACTACCTCCGCAGCCTCGGCGCCTCGAACATCGAGAAGGCGACGGTGGCGGTGAAGAAGGAAGTGCGCGGCGCGATCAAGGAAGGCCAGAACGGCGGCCAGAACAGCGGCGACACCGGCGGCACGCACAGCGTGGAGCAGGTGAAGGCCGACGCCGTCACGGCCGCCGGCAAAAAGACCTACACCGCCGAGGAAAAGAAAGCCTGCTCCATCGAGGCGATGAAGCGCGGCGAGGAATGCGAAGCCTGCCAGTAACTGGATTTCAAAGCCCCGCTTCGGCGGGGCTTTTTTTGCAAAGGGTCGCAAGCGCCAAGGGGGATACTTTTTCGTCTGGTTCAAGGGCGACCATGAGCCGCGGCACGTGCACGTTTTCGACAAGAACAACAACCTGCTTGGGCGGGTTCGCCTCGACAGCTACGCCTACCTGGAGGGCGGTCTGCCGCCCACTGCGGTGGTTGCAATCATCAGGGAGCTTCAGCAGAAGGGGATGGTATGAAGACGTACGCGGAACCCAGGCCGCTTGGCAGTTCGGAGTTTGTACCGATCCGCTTCGTCCGTTACCTCGACGAGGAGGATGTTTTCGAAGTCGAGTTCGACACCCGTGAGACGTACCGCGTGATGCACGAGGCGATCCGCCGGGCCAACGGCCTGACCGGCCGGGCAGAAGTTGATTCCGTGTGGATCGATGCCGAGCTGCACGCCGGTTTTCTGGTGCGCTATCGTGACGGGGAGTGGGCGGATTGCGCGTGGGACTTTGTGCGCGAAAGCCCGGGCGCCTGAGCAGTTTCCGCCGCGCGTGGTCGATTCATCGGGTTGCCCCAGAGTATTTTTCAAAGCCGTTTCTCATGAACGATATCATCCTGACCAACTTGGAAACCGTGCCCGGCCGTACCATCGCCGAGCACTATGGTCTCGTCTCCGGCAGCACCGTCCGGGCGAAACATGTCGGGCGAGACATCGCCGCCAGCCTTAAGAACATCGTCGGCGGGGAACTCAGAGGCTACACCGAATTGCTCAAAGAATCCCGCGAGGAAGCCGTTCGCCGCATGGTCGAACAGGCGACCGCTCTTGGGGCCAACGCCGTCGTCAACATCCGATTCTCCACGTCCTCGATCACGCAGGGCGCGGCCGAACTTTACGCCTACGGAACCGCCGTCCGCGTGGAGTAAGCCCCATGCCCGCAGGCAATTCCCAGCCGGATTACGTCGGGGTGATCATGATGCTGGTCATCTACGGCTTGCCGTTCCTGTTCTTTGTCGTTGCCGGGGTGTCGGGCACGATCATTGAACGCCGGCACTACCGTTCGATCCGCGACCGCGAAGCCGCCACCGCCGATTTGCCCGTGGTCACCCTTCGTACTTTGGATGGCACGCGTCCGGTGGCCGATGCGCGTCTGGTCACCGCATCCGTCGTTATCTCCCACGACAACTTCAAGCGATTCCTGGCCCAGCTCCGCAAAATATTCGGCGGGTCGTTGCGGTCCTACGAAAGCCTGCTTGATCGGGCACGCCGCGAGGCCGTGCTGCGTCTGAAGGCGGAGTGTCCCGATGCCCATATCGTGATGAACCTGCGGCTCGACACCGCCAACATCGCAAACACCCAAGGCAAGAAGGGTATCGGGGCCATCGAGGTTGTCGCCTCGGGCACGGCGGTGCGTTTTGCGGGCTGACGGGCTGTCCGCATGAAATTTGTCCGGCGCGATCTGGGAGCCGCCGCCGAGGCCAGCGTGGGCGGCGGGCGAACGGGCGTGTTCCGGGAGTTTGTTTTGATGGGAGGCGCCCTCCTCGCACTGGTCCTAGGTCTGTGGTTCGGCATCGCTTGGACGATCGAGTTGGCTCTGCCGCTCGTTTCTCCCGGCACGGAACACCGCTGGTTCGGCGACTTCAGTCCGCCGGCCGCCCGCTCCGGCGCAAATCCGGCCGTGGACCGCCGCGCTGCGCTCGCCCGGGTCACGGCCGTGTTGGCCAAGCTTTCCGCCGACCCGGCGGTTCCGCGCATTCCCTACCGGATCTTCATTCTCCCTGGGGACGAACCCAACGCGTTTGCCTTTCCCGGCGGCGCCATCGGGGTCACCGAGGGACTGCTCGACGTCGTGGACGAGGAGGTGCCGCTGGCGTTCGTGCTCGGACACGAACTCGGGCATTTCGCCCAGCGCGACCACTTGCGCGGCCTCGGTCGGCAACTGGGCCGGCAGCTGGCATGGGCCCTCATTTTCGGGGAAGGCGGCGATCTGCTCGGCTCCCACCTTTCCTCCCTGCTCGAAATCCGGCATTCCCGCGGCCAGGAATCCGCAGCCGACCTTTTCGGGCTTGAGCTTGTGCACCGCCGTTTCGGGACGACAACCGGAACCGAGAAGCTGTTTCTTTGGTTGGAGGCGCGGGACCGCAACCCGCGGTGGCTCGAAATGCTGCAAACCCACCCTGTTCCCGCCAACCGGCTCCAAGCCATGCGAGCCCACGCGGCCCGGCTTGGCCCAAGCTCTGTCCCGTAGCCCGATCATGCTCTTCTGGATCGAGGAGGCGAGGAGTCGGGCTGCCGCGGTACCGTCGACGCGGTCGCGGGGTGAGCTACGACCACAAAAGCGATTCGGACTTTCCGGCCTCGGGTGTGCCCGCGGAGTCGGATTGGCACGGGGGCTGCGGCGCGTGCATTCCCGTTTTTCCAAGATTCAGGGCTGGCGATTCGCAGCATTGGTTTTGCTGGGCGCGATGGGTGCGTCGGATACGGCACGGGCGGACGACGCGGCGGAGTTGCGGGCGTTGATCACCGGGATGGCGCGGACGAGCCATACGTGGGAGACGTCGGTGCGGCGGAAATTCAGCGGGGCGACGACGGCGCCGCGGTTCGATCCGCCGGCGGCAACGGAGGTGCGGGGCGAATTCGATGCGGCGGGACTCACGTTGGTCGTGCTGCAGCCGACGCGCGACGTGCCGGTGCCCGTGACCGCGCTCACCCGGCACGGCGATGCGGTGGCGTTGACGCCGACGGGGTGGTTGCGCCGCGATGCGTTGCGGGCCGGCGGCGGCGAAGCCGAGCGCGACGTTGTGCTCGAAGGGAAGACGGTGCGGCGGACGCGTTTTGTGGCGGCGGCGTTGAAGGCGGCGGCCGTGCGGCCGGTGGTTGAGGATCTGTTGGATCTGGTCGTCGACTTCAAATCGGTCCGGCGGGAGCAGGGAGTGTTCCTCGCGGAACTGCCGGAGAAAGCGATCGAGCTGGCCTGGGGCGGACCGGAGGCAAAGCGGGCGCCCGAGGTGCACGGCACCGTGATCTTCAAGGTCGGGGAAACCGGGATCGCGGAGTACCATGTCGTGCTGGGTATCGGTTTTCCGGATGCGCGGAGCAAAGGCGTCGCCTGGACCATGCAGCAATGGAGCACGCGGTTCAGCGCCGTCGGCGCGACGACCGTGGCGGTGCCCGAGGGCGCGGCGCAGGCGTTGGACAAATGAGCCGGGTGCTCCGGCCGAAGGCGGCGACGTCCGGATTCGCGCGCCGTGGTCCGGCAGTTCAGGATGCTCGCAACGGGGTCAAATCGCGAGACGCGAAGGCGCGAGCACATTTTGCTGTGCGCGAATGGGAGAAAAGGAATTTGCGATTCGCGTATTGACCCCTTCGACCAAGGGAGCGGCCGGACATGGCGGCGGGCGGGCCGGGAACAAAGTAACCCAATGGATTACTTGGCGGCGGGGCGGCGGCGGTAGGTGACGAGGTAGCGTTGGTCGCCGGCGACGGTGGCGAAGGCGGGGGGGCGGGTGCCGTCGAGGCCGAAGCAGATGCGGAGGAGGTCGCCCTTGAGTTGGTAAACGCAGGGGATGGTCCGGCCGGCGTTGGTGCCTTCGACGCTCAGGAGCGTGAGCGTGAAGGCGTCGCCGGTGAAGATGCCGGCGTCGCTCGACTCGCCGCCGAAGCGCACCGTGTAGCGGCCGAGACTCAGTTCGAGTTCGGTGCGTTCGAGGATTTCCGCCGGGGCCTTGGCGCCGGAGAATTCCGCGGAGGTGGGTTGCCAGAGGCCGTCGAGGGAGGCGTGCACGGGCTTTTGCCTATGCGGGCGAGGCCGCGGCACGAACCCAAAATCGGGGAACGGCTTTCGACGGCGGGGTCACGGAGGCCACGGAGCGGAGGTGGAGGCCACGGAGTTGAGAAGAGATATCCGATGCCCGTCGGGCTCGGTCTTTCACCTTTCAACCTTCCACTTTCAACTGCCGCCGGCCTCACGGCAGTTCGTACACTTCGACGAGGGCGACGCCGGTGGTGTTGTTCACGCCGCTGACCTGGGCGGTGTAACTGCCGGGATTCAAAGTCGCGACGAGGGCGGCGTCACGGGATCCGGCCGTGAAGGCGAAGGCGCCGACGCGGCTGAAGTTGGCGGCGGTGGCGGCCTCCCAGTTGTCGTTCGAGGCGACGACCGTGGTGCCGGAGAAGACGTCGAGTTTCGGGTCGGCGAGGGTGCCGCCGACGCCGAAGGCGCCGAGGGTGGGACCGACGGCACGGATGAGGACGCGCACGGGCGTCTGGCCGCCGACGACGAAGCCGGCGATGAGGAGGTTGTCGCCGGTGCCGACCTGGGTGCGGGCGGAGACGTTGACGAGGCGGGGCGTGGCGGCGGAGAACGCGGACGCCGGCGTGGCGTCGTAGATTTCGGCGAGGGCGATGCCGGTGCCGTTGTTCTGGCCGACGATCTGGATCGAGTAGGAGCCGGAGGGGATGGCGGCGTTGTAGAGCGCGGCGTCGCGGGAGCCGGCGGTGAAGGCGAAGGCGCCGAGCGAGGCGAAGGTGGCGCCGGCGGCGGCGTCCCAGTTGTCGTTGGCGGCGACCTGGGTCGTGCCTTGGAAGACGGACATGACGGGATCGGCGAGGGTGCCGCCGACGCCGAAGGCGCCGAGGGTGGGGCCGACGCCGCGGAGGAGGACGGCTTTGCTGCCGGAGGTGCCGGCGCCGCCGAGACCGACGCCGACGATCAAGGTCGCGTCGCCGGTGCCCGCGCCGGTGCGGATGGACATGTTGACGAGGCGGCCGGCGTTGCTGGCGGTGACGAGCGTGAGGGCGACGGGGGTGCTGGTGACGGTGCCGAGGGAATTGACGATGCGGACGCTGTAGTTGCCGGCGGAGGCGGCGGTGACGGCGGCGATCGTGTAGGTGGCGGAGGTGGCGCCGGCGATGGCGACGTTGTCCTTGAGCCACTGATACGTGTTGCCGACGCCGGTGGCGGCCGCGGAGAACGTCGCGGGGCCGCCGAGGACGGCCGCGGTGGCGACCGGCGCGGCGGTGATGGAGGGGGCGACGGGGAACACGAGCGGCGGGGCCGAGGCGTCGGCCAACGTGATGATCAAGCCGCTGTAGGTGCGGCCGAGGAGGGCCGAGCCAACCGCGACGTAGCGGCCGGCACCGTAGGCGACTTCGAAGTAGGAGTTGAAGAACGAACCCTGAATCGTGGGCCAGAGCCCGAACTGGGCCCAGTCGCGGCCGTTGACGCCCGCCCAGTAGTAGCCGGGGCCGGGCGCGATGATGCGGCCGTTCATGGCGAGGATCGAGGCGGTGCCGCCGGGCGTGGTGTTCGTGCGGACGACGGTGGTGAACGTCGTGCCGTCGGTGCTCACGGCGTTGTTGCCCTGGCTGTAGAAGAACCAGGTGCCGGCGAGGAACTCGGCCCGGTAGCCGCCGAGCTGGGCGAAGAAGGGCACCTGCGTCCAAGTGGTGCCGTCGGTGCTGGTGATGACGCCGCCGTTGCCGTTGGTGGTGGCAAAGAAGCGGCCGTTGCCGAAGGCGATGTCGAGGAAACTGAAAATACCCGTGAGCGGCGTGGGATGAGAGGTCCAGTTGGTGAGATCGGTGGAGCTGATCAGGGCCGAGCCCGTGACGACGTAGTAGCGGCCGTTGGCAAAGATCATTTCGGTGAACGACATGCCGGCGGACTGCGGGAGGTTGGTCCAGGTGACGCCGTCGGTGCTGGTGGCGTAGTAATTGAGGCGGGCGCTGGTAAAGTCGGCGCCGGCATCGCCGCCGTAGGAGATGATGAAGCGGCCGTTGAGAAAACGGATGCGGCTCACGTAGGTCCGGAAGAGCGCGGCATTGACGGTGCGCGAGGTCCACGTGAGGCCGTCGGTGCTGGTGGCGACGTAGAGCGGCGCAACGGTGGTGCCGGGGATCGGCAGCGAGGCGACGGCGACGAAGGTGCCGTTGCCGTAGGCGACGCTGGTGATCTCGCTGAAATTGGTGCCGAGGTTGTGCGCGACATTGGTCCACGTCGGCTGGGTTTGGGCGCGGAGGAGCGGGGCCAGCAGCAGCAGGACAACCAAGACGGCAATCCAAGGGAGAGTGAGACCGCGGACAAGGGGGCGAAGGGGCGACGTCATGGCGGCAGAGACTACCGGAGCCGAGGGAATCGCTGAATACGCATACTTGCGGAGGCCGGGGCGCGGGCGGTCCGGCAGAGCGGGCTTCACGTCGGAGGGCGGAGGCGTCACGGTGGCGGCATGGGACGACCGATGTGTTACCGCTGTTTTTGGCCGCAGCCGCTGTGCTGGTGCGGGTCGATCACGCCCCTGCGAACGAAGACGAAATTCGTTTTCCTGATGCATCCGGAGGAATTCAAGCACGTGAAGGCGGCGACGGGCCGGCTGACGCACCTGTGTCTGACGGATTCGGAGATCCACATGGGCGTGGGCTTCGACGAACACGAGGCGGTGCAGGCGCTGATCGCGGATCCGGGCAATTTCCCGGTGCTGCTGTACCCGGGGCCGGAGGCGCGGGATTTGTCGCGGGGGGAATTTCCGGCGGAGGAGTTGGGCGGCCGGAGGCTGGTCGTGATTTTGCTCGATGCGACGTGGCGGTTGGCGCGGCGGATGTGGAAGTTCAGCCCGAGCCTGCAGCGGTTGCCGCGGATCATGTTTTCGGGGGCGACGCCGAGCCGGTATGTGATCAAGCGGCAGCCGGAGCCGGGGTGTCTTTCGACCTTGGAGGCGACGCACGAGACCTTGCTCGCGCTGGAGCGGGCGGGGCTGGATCGCTACGAACGGCCGGACGAGTTGCTGGGCTTGTTTGCGCGCATGCAGGCGGTGCAGGTGCGGTTTGCGGAGGAGGCGGCGCGGCTGGGGCGGCGGCGGCATGCGTTGCGGGCGAAACCGGCGGCGCCGGCGGCGCCGGCGGGGCCGGTGCGGCCGACGCGGCGAAGGATTTTCCCGGCGCCACCGGCGGAGTGAAGGCGGGGAAACGGCGGCGATCGGCGGGGCCGGGCGGTCTGCGCGATTGACGCGCGGGGCGGCCGACCTATGCCGTTGGGGACCCCGCGGCGACGCCCCTCGCCGAAATCCGATCTGTCCCCCTTCAGGTCATGAGCAGTTTCCATATCCGTCCGCGTTTCGAAGACAACGTGGCCGCGACGCCGGACGCGACGCGGGCGCGGCTGCTGGATTTTTTCTCCGGGCAGGCACCGAAATTCGAGGTGAAGGCGTTTCCCGGTTTCATCGGCGTGCACATTGCGGAGGGTCGGCGCCGGTTCTGGTCGCCGCGGCTTTTCCTGACGATCGATGCCACGACGGAGGGAACGACGCGGATCCACGGCACCTACGGGCCGGAAATCGAAGTGTGGGGCATTTTCCTGTACGGCTATTTGATCAGCGGCCTGCTCGGGACGTTTTCGGGGGTGCTGGCGTTTGCGCAATGGGTGGCGAATTCGGAGCCTTGGGGGCTGTGGGTGCTCGGCGGCATGATCGTCGTGGCGCTGCTGCTGTATCTCGGGGCGCAGCTCGGGCAAAAGCTCGGGGCGTGGCAGACCTTCGAGTTGCACCAGGGGTACCAGAGTGCGATCGGGCGGCCGACGGAGATCGAGTGAGCGGCCGCGGCGGCATTCGGTTTGCGCCGCGACGAGGAAACGGACTAATCCGGGCCGCATGCGTGTCCCTTTCACCCCGCGATTGCTCCGGTTGCTGTTGCCGGTGGCGGCCTGCGGGATCGCGGCGGCGGGGCTTTGGGCGCAGAGCCGCGGATTCGGCGGCGGGCAGATCTATGTGCCGCCGGGGACGCGGACGGCGCGGGAGATCGGTTCGCGGAGCGTGGGGACGCCGGAGTGGGAGAACCCGCGCGGCTACACGGCGGATGTGTTCACGTTTGCGCGGCTGCGCTACGATGCGGCGCCGCGGCCCCCGGGCGGGCGGCGCGGCGGCTGGACGACGGACCTGCCGGATGCGGATCTCAATCTTTCGTACCGGCTGCAGCAATTGACTTCGCTGCGGGTCGATCCGGATGCGCGGCTGATCACGGCCACGGATCCCGAATTGCCGAATTACCCGTTTCTTTTCGCGGCGGCGCCGGGGGCGATCGGATTGACGGAGGCGGAAATCCTGGGGTTGAGAAACTATCTGCTCAACGGCGGCTTCCTGCTGATGGCGGATTCCTGGGGCGACGCCGATTGGGGGTTGATCGAGCGGCTGTTCGCGACGGTGCTGCCGGGATTGAAGTTCGAGGAATTGCCGATCGAGCATCCGCTTTACCGGGCGGTCGTGACGATCCGGGAAAAGCAACAGGTGCCGAATATCCGCATGGGCATCAAGATTCCGGGAACGCAGATCCAGCACCGCGTGATCTTCGACCGCCAGGGCCGGCTGGTCGCGATGGCGCTGCACAATTCCGACGACAGCGACGGCTGGGAGCGCGAGGGCGAGAACCACGAGTACTTCGAGAAGTACGCGGAGAAAATCGCGTACCCGCTCGCGATCAATATCCTCGTCTACGTGATGACGCATTGAGGGCGCGAACGGGCGGCACCGAAAGGCGCGGGGGCTGAATCAAGGCCGGTGGCCGCGGACCGGACTTTCACCTTTCACCTTTCAACCTGCACTGGCTGCCCGCCGCTCAGAACGTGGCCTTGACGCCGAAGGTCCAGAGGGAGCCGAAGTCTTCGCGGGGGCGGAATTGCGCGTGGGCGGGGGTGCTCGGGCCGGCGCGCTCGAAATCGAATTCGAAGCGGACCTTGGTGGTCTTGGCGCTCCAGGTTTTGATGCCGGTGTTGTTGACGGAGATGCGATGGTTCGCGGTGTTGGGCGGCAGTTCCGTATCCGGAAAAGTGAGACCGCCGGCGTACGGGTTGAAGTCGGGCCGGCCGACGGAGCAATAGCAGGAGACGCGGCCGATGAGGTTTTCGCGGAGAGTGTAGCTCACGTTGAGGCTGGGGAACCGGCGGAGGTACTCCTGCTTCACGTTCTGGCGGCGTTCGAGCAAGGTGAGGCGGGAGACGGCGAGGGCGTTGGAGACGTCGTTGATGGTCGCGGGTTCGCGCAGCACGGGGGCGGGGATGCGGTTCACGCCGGTGCCGGTGAAGATGACGTTGCCGTTGGCGTCGCGCAGGTAGTTGCCGGTCGGGTCGGTGAGCACGCCGAAAATCCGGGCGCCGGGGCGGCCGTCGGTCTGCGGCTTGCCGCCGGCGGGGCGAGGGCTCAAATCCGGGGACCGCGATGAAGAAGCCGAATGCCGAGGAACGAAAACGGATGTGCACGCGCAAACGCCGTTACCGCACGCAGGGGGATGCGTTGGACGCGGCGGTCCTCGTCGGGGTGGCCGGGAAACGCACCGCCTACCAGTGCCCGCTGTGCAAGCAATGGCATCTGGCCTCGGGGTGAACCGCGATGACGGCGAGACCGGGCGTCCGCCGCGGCGGCGCTTCGCGGCCGGGTTCGCGCGGTCGCCGTTGAAGCAGGTGCAAGGGGTCCGAACCCGAGGTTGAGCGTGCCGGGTGGAATCGGGGCTGGAGTTCGCGCGGCCGGTCCGCTGGCGTTTCCCGCGATGAACCGGACATTGTGGCGGGTAACGTGGGCGCTGGGCCTTTGGGCGACGGCGAGCGTGTCGGCCGAGGAATGGCGGACGGTGCACGGCGATCGCTTCGAGGGAAAATTGAGCGGCGTTTACGGCGGCATCGCGGTGCTGGCGGAAAAGGACGGCGCGCGGCAGGTGGCGCTCGAGGCGCTGGATGAGGCGGGGCTCGGGCGGGTGGCGGATTTCCTCGCGGCCCGGCCGCCGGCCTCGGCGCCGTGGCGCGAGTCGGCCTCGAAGATGACGAAGGCGCTGCGCAACCGGCTGCAGGTGCTGCGGGACGGCCGGCTCGCGGCCTTCGACGCGGGGACGCGTCCCGAACCGGAAATCTATCTGGTCTATTTCGGCGCCTACTGGTGCGGACCGTGCCGGCGCTACAGCCCCGAACTGGTCAAGGCCTACGGGCAACTGAAGGCGCTGGCCGGGGATCGCTTCGAGCTGATTTTCGCGAGCAGCGACCAGAGCGACGGCGAGCAATTGAAGTACGTGCGCGAGGTCATGATGCCGTGGCCGGTGCTGCGTTTTTCCGCCGCCGGTGCCGTGGACCTGATCGAGCGCTGGCGGGGGCGGAGCATTCCGGGCATGGTGGCGCTGACCCGGGACGGCGATCTGCTCTACAGCAGCGAACGGCAGGGCGAGTACCTCGGGCCGCAGGATGTGTTGCGCCGTTTCGAGGCGATGACGCGGGCCCAGGCCGGCGACGTGCCGGAAGTGAAGCGTTCGACCCACCGGCTGGCGGTGCTGCAGCACGTGCGCGCCGCGGCGGGCGGGGCGGCGCCGGTGCGGCCCTATGTGATCGATCTGGATCTGGCCCGCTACCGCACGCTGGAGGCGAAGCAGCTCACCGCGGACCTCGAACTCGACGCGCGCGGCGCGGTGACGACGGCGGTTTTCGAACCGAAGTTGCCCGCGGTGGTGGAGTATCAGCTAATCCAGGACGCCGGGACGTGGCTGTTTTTGCCGCTCGTCGAAGGCGGCCAGGCGAAGGCCGCGCGCGTCCGGCTGCCCTTGCGGCTGGAGTGACGCGGGCGCGTTCGGGCGCGCTTCAGAGGTTGTGGATCACGCCCGGCGGCGGGAAGCCGCGGGCGTCGTCGTCGAGGACGAGCACAAAGTCGAGGGCTTCGCCCGGGGCGGGCGGCGTGAAGGCCCGGATGCCGGACTTCGGAAAATCGCCGATCAGGGCGGCTTCGCCGTCGCGCGGGTTGAACCACCACGCGGTCACCGTGGTTCCGGAAAGGGTATCGAGGCGCACTTGGAACGTGCGGCCGACGGGCGCGTACACCATGGCGTAGGAGCCGTCGCGGTCGCGGGTCGCGACGAACCGGTACGCGCCGGCGCCGGGCACCGCGGTGGGGACGGCATCGGGCACGATGACATCGTCGGCCGGCACGCGGTTCAGGAAAGGCCGCGACTCGATCAGGCGGCGGCCGAATTGCATCTGGCGGGCGCCGGGTTCGTCGAGGGCTTCGCGCCACGGGAGGAGGGGCGTGTTCACCGGTTTCCGCGCGGGCGTGAACATTTGCCAGACCGAGTGATGGCCGTAGGTGTGGCCGCAGGCGCCGGAGAAGAGATCCCAATAGAGCGGGCGGCGCACGTCGGCGGCGATCGTGTGGCCGCGGGCCTTGGCGTTGAAGGCAACGGGATGGCCTTCGTAAACGGGTTCGCCGTCGATCACGGGTTTCGCGGGCGCGAGATCGTAGTCGGCGCGCGTGGCGGCGTAGCGGTCCGAATACTCCACGGTGTGGCCGTTTTGGCGGAGGTTGAAGTCGAGCCACGGTTCGGCGTGGAACCACTTGGACGAGCCCTGGCCGCCGGGAGGGTGGAACGTGATGAGGTTGCGGCCGCCGTCGCCGCGGCGCAGGCCCTGCGCCATTGCGCGCACGATCGCGGCATGGTTGTCGTTGTCCACGGCCCGGTCGCCGCCGACGACCCAGACGACGTTGCGCTGAGCGTAACGGCGACCGAGCCATTCGCCGTAAACGGCGGCGTTGGCCGGCGTGAAGATTTCCGGGCCGGCGCCCTGTTTGCGGTTCCACTTGTCTCCCCAGGTCGGCAGTAGCGCGACGTAGAGACCGTGGGCGGCGGCGCGCCCGAGCACCCAGTCGACGTGCGCGAAGTAAGCCTCGATGGGCTGGGTGGGGTCGGAGTTGCGGAGCGGGAGATCGCCGAGGGCGTTGGGCACGGTGAGACCGTCGAGTTCCGCGAGGACCACAGTCTGGATGACGGTGAACCCCTGGCGGCTGCGGACCTCGAGGTAGTGTTCGGTCTCGGCGCGGTCCGCGCGGTGGAGCAGTTCCCAGGCGGTGTCGGCGAGCCAGAAGAACGGCATGCCGTCTTCCTGCACGAGGAAGCGGCGGTTGTCGGCGACCTTGAGCGCGGGCAGGCCGGCCCAGGCGGTGGCGGCCAAGCCGGCGAGCACGGCCGCGAGGCGGAGGATTCCGGAAAACGATCGGACCATGGCCACGGACTTTGGGCGGGGCCGCGGCGCGGGCGAGAATTCTTGTCTGTGCGCTTGCGCGGCCGCGGGCCGCTTCCTGAATGGCCCGATGGCGACGCGCGATCTGGTCGTCGGTTTCGACGCCGACGACACCCTCTGGCACAACGAGACGATCTTCGAACAGACGCACGAGCGCTACCGGGCCTTGCTCGCGCATTACCACGATGCGGCGACGGTGGACCGGACGCTCTTCGCGACGGAGATGCGCAACCTCGATCTCTACGGCTACGGCGTGAAGGGCTTCACGCTCTCCGCGATCGAGACCGCGATCCAGCTGACGGCCGGGAAAATTCGCGCGAAGGAAATCCGCGAATTGATCGAGCTGGGCCGCAGCATGCTCGCGCATCCGGTGGAATTGCTCGAAGGGGTGGAAGAGGCGCTCGGCGCGCTCGCGGGCAAGCACCGGCTCGTGCTCATCACGAAGGGAGACCTGCGCGACCAGGAACGGAAACTCGCGAAGTCCGGCCTCGCGCCGCATTTCCGGCACATCGAGATCCTGTCGGAAAAATCGCCGGATTCCTATGCGGCGATCTTCCGCCGCCACGGCATCGCGCCGGCGGATTTCCTGATGATCGGCAATTCGCTGAAGTCCGATATTTTGCCCGTGCTCGCGCTCGGCGGCGCCGGCGCCTACGTGCCCTACCATATCACCTGGGCGGCCGAACGCGTCGCGGACCTGCCCGTGGCCGACGGCCGTTTTTTCCAACTCAAGACCCTGCGCGAATTGCCCGCGGTGCTGGCCGCCCTCGGCGCCCGTTGAGCCGGGCCGCGGTGCCGAATTTTCCCTCCCCATGCGTACCCCGATCCCTGCGTTCAGCCTGTTGCTCCTGTCCGCCGCCTTTGCGGCGGCCGCCGTACCCGAATTGCGGATGCGCGCGCAGACCATCGATCCGAAAATCCAGATCGGTTACGGGCTGGCCGTCGCGGATGTGGACGGCGACGGGCGCGCGGATATCTTGCTCGCCGACGCCAAACAGATCGTCTGGTACCGCGCGCCCGACTGGCGGAAGTTCGTCATGGCCGAAAACCTGACGGCAAAGGACAACGTCTGCATCGCCGCGCGCGACCTCGACGGCGACGGCAAGGCGGAGGTGGCGGTCGGGGCCGAATGGAATCCTTCCGACACCGTCGGCAGCGGCGCCGTGTTTCTGCTCGAGGCGCCGGCCGACCGCACGCAGCGCTGGACGCCGCGGCGCCTGCCGCACGAGCCGACGACGCACCGGATGTTTTGGGTGCGCACGGGCGAGCGCCGCTTCGGCCTCGCGGTGCTGCCGCTGCACGGCCGGGGCAACAAGAACGGCGCCGGCGAGGGCGTGCAGTTGCACGCGTACGGCTGGCCGTGGAAAGAAGGCGACCGCGGCGTGCCGCTGATGCCGACGACGCCCGCGCTGCACCTGACGCACAATTTCGATCTGTTGCCCGCGGCCTCCGGCGGCGCGGCGGAGACGCTGCTGCTGGCGACGAAGGAAGGGTTGCGCCTCGTCGATCCGGCGAAGGCGGACGCGGTGCCGGCGACGTTCACGACGGTCCCGGCCGGCGAAGTCCGCGCGGGCCGGCTCGCCGGCGGGGCGCGATTTCTCGCCACGATCGAACCGATGCACGGCAACGCGGCGGCGGTCTATCCGGTGCCGGCCGGGGCGGCGACCGACCTCACGGCGCGGCGGATCCTCCTCGACGACACCTTGGTCCAAGGGCACGGCCTGGCCGTCGCCGATTTGCTCGGCAACGGCAGCGACCAGATCGTGGTCGGTTGGCGCGGCGGCACTCCCGGCGCCAAGGTCGGCATCCGCGTCTTCGCCGCCGGCGATGCCCAAGGAGCAACGTGGCGGCTGCTCGCCACGGTCGACGACAACACCATGGCCGTCGAGGATCTGAAGGTCGCCGATCTCGACGGCGACGGCCGCCCCGAGATCATCGCGGCCGGCCGGGCCACGAAGAACGTGATCATTTATTGGAACGAAACCGCCCGCGCCCCGGCCCCCGCCCGCGAATGAGGCGTTTCCCGTTTCCGGCCCCGGCAATCCACGCGACACCTCCGGCAAGATGCGACCAGACGCTCCGGTCCGTTCGCGCTAAGCTGGGCGCCGGATTTCCCCGGGGAGGATTTGCACCGCTCCGGTTTTTGCCGCTACTGTTTCTCTCCACCCCAATCCGAATCCCCTATGAATACGTCCCCGATTCCAGATCTGTCGCGTCGTGATTTTGTGAAACTCTCCGCGGCCTCCGCCGGCGCCGCGGCCCTCGCCGGGCTCTCGGCCCCGCGCGCGATGGGCGCCACCGCCGGTTCGGACAAGATCCGCGTCGGCGTCGTCGGCTGCGGCGGCCGCGGCACCGGCGCCGCGCAGAACTGCGTCGATTCTTCCCCCGGCGTCGAGATCGTGGCGCTCTGCGATCTCTTCGAACGCCAGGTGACCTCGGCCAAGACGAAGTTGAAGGTGCCGAACGCCCAGGGCTTCTGGGGCTTCGACGGCTACAAGCAGGTGCTCGCGGCGGACATCGACCTCGTGATTTTGGCGACGCCGCCCGGCTTCCGGCCCGTGCACTTCGAAGCCGCGATCAACGCCGGCAAACACGTCTTCATCGAGAAGCCCGTGGCCGTCGATCCGGTCGGTTGCCGTTCGATCATCGCGACGGCGAAGAAGGCCAAGGAGAAACGCCTCGCGGTCGTGGCCGGCACGCAGCGCCGCCACCAGCCGAGCTACCTCGAGACGATGAAGCGCATCCAGGACGGCGCCATCGGCGAGCTCGTCGGCGGCCAGTGCTACTGGAACGGCGAGGGCATCTGGTTCCGCGCCAAGGACGATCCCAAGGCGCCGTGGCTCGCCAACCTCACCGATTTCGAATGGCAGTGCTGGAACTGGTACCACTGGGATTGGCTCAGCGGCGACCAGATCGTCGAGCAGCACATCCACAACATCGATGTGATGAACTGGGCCTACGGCGGGTATCCGGTAAAGTTCTACGGCATGGGCGGACGCCAGAACCGCGGCAGCCTTGCGGGCAACATCTGGGATCACTTCGCCGTCGAGATGGAGTACGCGAACGGCGCCCGCGTCACGAGCATGTGCCGCCACACGCCGAAATCGGCGCAGCGCATCGGCGAGCGCGTCGTCGGCACGAAGGGCACCTCGGATTGCAAAGGCAGCATCAAGGGCGAGAAGTCCTTCGACTACGCCGGCGCGAATCCGAATCCGATGGTCGAGGAGCACAAGCATCTGATCGCAAGCATCCGCGCCAACGCCCCGCTCAACGAAGGCGAGCAGGTCGCGCTCAGCACGCTGACCGCGATCGGCGGCCGCATGTCGGCCTACACCGGCCGCGAGATCTCGTGGAAGTGGCTGCTCGAGGGTTCGAAACTCGACATCTTCCCGAAGGAAACGAAACCCGGTCCGGGCCTCTTCCCGAAAGTGCCGATTCCCGGCTCGGTGGAATTGGTCTGAGGATCGGGTGTATAGGATAAGTTGAGAGCTGAGAGCTGAGAGCTCAGAATTGAGAGACCGATCCGGAGGGCGGATGCAGGGCGCTGGGCGCACCTGATTCCGTTTTCCCGGATCGGTCTTTTTTTTGGCGCGAAGGGGAGCGCGCGGAGTTCCGGCGGATATTGGTTCCACGGAATGCCGTGGAACCAAGATAGACCCGGGCTGAAGCGCCGGGCTACGGCGGGCGACGCGCGTGGGTCGGGCAGGGCGACGCGCGGAGGTCGGGCGGACGGAGCGGTTTACTTTTCGGCGGCGACGGCGCGCTTGGCCCGCTCCGTCACGATCTTCTGCGCCTGGTCCGCGGGGACCTCGGCGTAGTGGCTGAATTGCTCGCGGTGCCGGCCGCGGCCGCCGGTGAGCGAACGGACGACGGTGCTGTAGTGGTACAGGTCCTTTTGCGGGACCTGGGCGCGGACGATCTGGAAATGCCCTTCGGTTTCGACGCCGAGGATGTGGCCGCGCCGGGCGGAGAGGTCGCCGAGGATGGCGCCGACGTGGACGTCGGGCACCATAACCTCGATGGCTTGGATCGGCTCGAGCAGCACGGGGCCGGCGGCGAGGAAGGCTTCCTTGAAGGCGTGGTATCCGGCGACCTGGAACGCGATGTCCTTGGAGTCCACGGAGTGCATCTTGCCGTCGTAGAAGTCGGCTTTCACATCGGTGATGCGATAGCCGGCGAGCACGCCTTCGCGGCAGACGGCGTGGACGCCCTTTTCCACCGCGGGCACGAAGACGCGGTCGACGTTGTTGCCGACGAGCGATTGGGAAAACGCGACGCCGCTGTCGCGCGCGCCCGGTTCCACGCGGAGCCAGACCTCGGCGAACTGGCCGGCGCCGCCGGTCTGTTTCTTGTGGCGGTAGCGCGAATCGCCGGCGCCGCGGACGGTTTCGCGGTACGGGATGCCCGGTTCCTCGAGCGTGACGTGCACGCCGAAGCGGCGGAGCAGGCGTTCGACGATGACCTGGAGGTGGATCTCGCCCTGGCCGGAGACGATCGTCTGGTGGACCTCGTCGTCGACGCGGTATTGGAAAGTCGGATCCTCGAGGTGCAGGGTGGCGAGACCGACGGCGAGTTTGTCTTCGTCGCCCTTGGAGCGCAGGCGGAGCGCGCCGTGGATATTGGGCTGGGGGTATTCGACGGCCGGCAGCACGACCTGGAAACGCGGGCTGCACAGCGTGTCGCCGGTGTGCGTTTCGCGGAGTTTCACGACGGCGCCGAGATCGCCGGCGTGGAGCGCGGGCACGGGCGTGCGGTCGTGGCCGTTGAGCAAGTAGAGTTGGCCGAGGCGCTCGGTGACGCCGCGGTTGGCGTTGAGCAATTCGTCGCCGCTTTTGAGCGTGCCCGCGTAGATGCGGAACAGCGACAGCTCGCCGATGCCGGGCTCGTTCATCGTCTTGAAAACGAAGGCCACGGGTTCGGGTTGCGCCAGCGTCACGGTGCCGGGGAGGCCGCTGCCGTCCTTGGCCGGGACCTCGGCGCGGTCGAGGGGCGAGGAGCCGTATTTGGCGATGAAATCCATGAGGCGCGCGACGCCGACGTTGGTCTCGGCGGAAACGGCGAAGACGGGGACGAAGACCTGCTGCTGCACGGCGCGGTGGAGGCCGGCGCGCAATTCGTCCTCCGCCAACGCGCCTTGGTTGAAGAACTTTTCGAGCAGCGTGTCGTCGGATTCGGCGACGTATTCGATGAGTTCGCGGTGGAGCTGCTGGACGCGTTCGCCGAGGGCGCCGGGCGGTTGCTCGGTGTAGCGGCCGTTGCCGCCGGGCGGATAGATCACGGTCTCGTTGCGCATGACATCGAGCACGTGGCTGAAGCCGGGACCGGGGTTGAGCGGGACGGCGACGGGGAAAAGGTTTTTGCCGAAGTGCTCGCGGGCGGAATCGAGGACGGCGTCGAAGTGGACGTTGGCTTTGTCGAGTCCGTTGATGACGACGATTTTCGGCAGGCCGAAACGCGTGGCGTAGTCCCAGACGGCGTCGGTGCCGACGCCGATGCCGTGCGCGGCGTTGATGACGATGAGCGCGAAGTCGCCGACGCGCAGGGCGCCGAGGCCTTCGGCGATGAAGTCGGCGTAGCCGGGCGTATCGAGGAGGTTGAATTTCCGTTCCATCCACTCGAGGTGGAGCAGCGAGCAATGCACGGAGATGCCGTGCTGTTTCTCGCTGGCGTGGTAGTCGGAGACGGTGGTGCCGGCGGCGATCGTGCCGGCGCGGCCGATCTTGCCGGCGCAGACGAGCATGGCTTCGGCGAGCATGGTTTTGCCGGCGGAGGCGTGGCCGAGCAGGGCGAAACTGCGGAGCTGCGGGGAGGCGTAGTCTTTCATGACGGACGGGGTTGGGTTCGCGACGCGACGGGAGGAACGGCGGCGCAAAGGTAGCGCGCGCCGGAGCCGCTGCCTGCGCAGCCGTTGCGGAGGAGTGGGCGGGGTTTGCTCTATCGCGGCGGGGCGCCGCGGTCGGTCAGGCGGGAAACCGGCGGTCGCGCCCGGGCGGCGACAGGAAGTCGAGCACAGGTCCGAGCGGCACGATGCCGGTGGGATTGATCTCCGTGTGCGTGACGTAGTAGTGCCGCTTGATGTGGTCGAAGTTCACCGTCGTCGCGATGCCGGGAAGCTGGAACAGGTCGCGCAGGTAGGCGGAGAGGTTCGGGTAGTCGGCGAGGCGGCGGACGTTGCACTTGAAGTGGCCGTGGTAGACGGCGTCGAAGCGCACGAGCGTGCAGAAGAGGCGCCAGTCCGTTTCCACGGGTTCCGGGCCGAAAAGGAAACGCGACTGCGCGAGCCGGACCTCGAGTTCGTCGAGGGTGGCGAAGAGCCGGCGCACGGCGCGTTCGTACGCGCGTTGGCCGGTGGCGAAGCCGGCGCGGTAGACGCCGTTGTTCAACGTTTCGTAGATCCGGGCGGAGAGCGCGTCCTGATCAGCGGCGAGCGCGGGCGGAAACAGATCGGGCGTGGGGCCCGGGGCGAGGGCGGCGAACGGGCCGTTCAGCATCCGGCAAATGTCGTCTTCGGAATTGTTGACGATCCGGCCGGCGACTTTGTCCCAGAGGACGGGCACCGTCCAGCGGCCGCGGTAACCGGGCATCGAGGCGGCGTAGGCTTCGCTGAGAAAACGGAAACCGTTCGCGTGGTCGATGGTGCCGCCGGGGATGTCGCGGAAAGCCCAGCCGCGCTCGTCGCGGACCGGATCGACCACGCTGACGCCGATGACGGACTCGAGTTGTTTGAGCGTGCGCACGATCAGCGTGCGGTGCGCCCAAGGGCAGGCGAGGGAGACGTAGAGGTGGTAGCGGCCGGCGACGGCGGGAAACGGGGCCGAGCTTTCCGGAACGACGTGGCTGCGGAACGCGTCCTCCTGCCGGGCGAATTCGCCGTCGACGGTTTGTTCGTCGGGGAATTGGCCGCGCACCGTCGTCATGCGGGCCGAGCAAGGGGCGCGGGCGCGGGGTGGCAAACTTTCCCCGCGGATGCGGCGCGGTTCACGGATCGAGGGCGATCAGGTCGACGAGTTCGCCGGGGCGCAGGGCAAGGTTGGCGGGCACGGAAAACTGGATCCGCAGGCCGAGGTCGGTGGGTTGCGCGGCAACCGGCAGGTGCATGGCGGCGAGCAGCGTGGGCGGAACCGGCTCGAAGGGGTGGCCGACCTGCGTAATGGCGGTGACGGCGGCCCGGCGGGGTTGCGTCCGCGTGCGGAGCTCGAAGCGCGCGCCCCGTTGCGGATCGAGCGGAAGCGGCGGGCGCAGGAAACCGGTGATGCGGTTCACTTGGGCGCCGGTCAGCGCGAGGATCGGTTCGGCGGTGGCGACGGCCTCGCCGTTGCGGCGGAAGGACTGGGTGACGATGCCGTCGATCGGCGCGAGCAACGGCTGGGGGCCGAGCTGCGTCTCGGCGAGACGGAGTTCGCTTTCCTTTTGCTGGATGGCGGCGCGCAGACCCTGCGTGACGGAAACTTTGCCGTCGGCTTCGGCCGGGGAGAGGCGGCGGATGCCGGGCTCGAGTTGCTCGACGAGTTCGGACTGGGCTTTGACCTGGGCGAGGAGGGCGTCGCGGGTGTTGCGGATTTCGTCGAAGCGTTCGTCGGTGACCATTTTGGTCTGGTGCAGGGCGGCGGTGCGGGCGAGCGTGGTCTCGGCCTGGAGGAGTTGGCCGCGGAGGGCGGCGAGTTCGACGCGTTTGCCCATCCAGTCGAGTTGCAGGCGTTCGCGGTCGAGGGCGACGCGCTGCTGGCCGGAGACGGGATCGAGGGTGGCGCGCATGACATCGATTTCCGCACGGATCACGGCGAGCGAGGCTTCGAGCACGGCGGGCGGTTGCGGCTGGAGATAGCCGACAACTTGGCCGGCGGTCACGGCTTGGAAGAGGGAGACGTTGAGACCGGTGACAGTGCCGGGCGCGGCGGCGCGGAGTTCGGCGCGGTCGGCTTCGGCTTCGCCGATGAGGGTGGGCGGGGCGACCCATTGGGTCCAGAGGACGGCCACCGCGCCGAGCGCCAGCGCGAAGGCGACGAGCGGCAGGTATTGCATCCGCACCTGCCGCCAGCGGTGGGCCGGCGGGGTGGGAACGGGGTCGAGCGGGGCGGTCATGCTCAGATTTCGGTTTCGTCCTCGGCCTTCATGCTCGAGACCTGTTCGACGCCGGGCAAATTGCCGAGGTCGCGGATGAGATCGGGCACGCGCTCGGGATCGCGGAGCAGGAGCCGGTAGGAAAGATCGGCGCCGGTGGAATCGGAATCGAAGTGGCGGTTGGCGCAGTGGGCCTTGAAGCTGTAGCGGCCGAGCACGCGTTCGAGTTCGGGGATTTCCGCGGCGGCGCGGGACCAGTGCAGATTGAGGATGAGGTCGTAGCGGTGGCGGTGGCCGAAGGACGTGTACCAGAGGTAGATCATGACGGCGGCGATCACCAGAGTGCCGACGATGGCGGTGGAAAACTTCTGCGTGCCGCAGGCCATGCCGAGGACGATGACGGCGAGCACGTAGGACGTATCGAGCGTGTCGCGGAGAATATTGCGGAAACGGACGATCGCGAAAACGGCCATGAGGCCGAAGGCGGTGACGAGATTGTTGGAGAGGACCATCAGCACGAGGGCGACGATCACCGGCATCAGAATCAGCGAGACGACGAAGGACCGGGAATAGGAGATCCCGGAATGCGTGTACATATAGACCCACGCGATGAACTGGCCGGCGAGAAACGCCAGGAGCATGGCCAGCAAAACGGTCTCGAAATTGGTCGGGGCGATCCCGTAGTCGCCCTGCAGGAGCGCGTTCATGATGGCGGAAAAAGCGCCCGCGCGGCCTCAGGCGGCCGCCACCGAAGCCGGCGCGGCGGCGCGCGGCTTGGGGGCGGGGGGGCGTTTCAGGCCGACGCCCTGGTTGGAGACGCGGTGCTCGCCGAGCAAAAAGACCCCCTGCGCATACTTCGGCGCGCCGCCGCGGCGGAGGTTGAACGAGCGCACGAGCTCCGTGCACCAGAGCGGCAGGCGGTCGAGGAACTTGAGTTCGATCACGACGTTGCGGCCGAAGACCGCGACGGCCTCGCCGAACTCGGTGCGGAAAGCGGTGCCGAATTCCGGCTCGCAGCGCACGTCGCGGTCGAAGGTGACGCGCAGCGAGTTGTTTTCCGGACTCATCCAGGCTTCGCGGAAATAGGCGACGTGGGAACGGGGCGTCGCCTTGAGCCGGTGCATGAGCCGGCAGAAGTCCTGCAGGGCGGCGAGTTGCCGCCCGTCGGGCGCGACGAGATGTTTCAGCTGCGGCGGACGGCCTTCGAGCAAGGGTTCGACGAATTCGCGGCGGACCTTGGCGCGGGACTTGGAAATCACCTCGTTGGTCCGGCGCTTGATCTCGAAGTAGACGGCCTCGTCCTCGGAGCTGTAGTAGCGGATCCGGAGCTTGAAGCGGTTTTTTTCCCCGGTTTGCACCGCCTGATAGGTGGCGAGGTCCGGCGAATCGAGGTAGAGCGAGTGGACCGGATAGGACTGGTCGGGCAGGGAAGCGGCGAATTCATCCGGCTTCAGGTAGCAGCGGACAAACTGGCGCACGGCCCGGGCGGTCTCCTCCGTGACGATGTACTTCAGTTCGAATCGTTGGGTCTGGAGTCTGTCCTTCGGCATGCTGCTCAAAGGACGCCGCACGGGCGTAGATGTTTCAATCTTGTAACCTGATCGCGCCGGGGTGGCCGACCAGGGGCGCGGCCCGGGCGGGCTCGGGCAGGATCAGGCGGTTGAAAGTTGAAAGGTGAAAGTTGAAGGATCGGAACCGGACCGAGGCACGGACCACGCAATCGCGGCAAGGTACGTTCGAAACCAAACGGTTTTGCTCTCAACTCTCAACCCAGCTCACACAACTGCATGATTCCGGCCTCAGCTCGCGACGGCCAGCGGAACCTCGCAGCGCAGCAGCCGGCCGGTTTCGGCCTCGAGCCGGACCGTGGCGCCTTGGAGGGACGTCGCCGTCAGGATGCCGTCGGCCTCGCCGGCGATGGTCGCGCAGGGATCGGCGAAGTCGGGCCAGGCGGCGAGCCAGAGCAGGCGGAAATCGCCGTCGAGACAGTAGAGATTGGCGAGGCCCGGGAGCAGCCCGCAGGTGTGCTCGCGGACATAGATGCGGGGCCCGGACTGGAGGAATTCCACGACGGCGGTCGCGAGCGGGGCGTGGCCGGCGGCGCGGGTGCCTTTGCGGGTGAGCCGGCAGAGCGTGCCGTCGATGATGGCGAGAGCAGGAGTCGGGGAAGTCACGGGCGGGAAAGGAAAAGCAACAGATCCGCGCGGCGCGGGCGACAAAAATTTCCCGGCGTGATTTGCCGGTGGATACGCCGGTCTGCGGGCGAAACGGCCGCCGGAGTCGGGCGTGCAATCAGGGTTTCCGGAAGCGAAAATCCAAGGGCGGGGCTTGCCTGCGCGCGCGGGCCGCCGGTATTTTTGCCGCTTCCTGAATGAAAAAAGCACTGATTACGGGTATCACCGGGCAAGACGGATCCTATTTGGCCGAACTGTTGTTGGACAAAGGCTACGAGGTGCACGGGGTGATCCGGCGGGCGTCGACGTTCAACACGAGCCGGATCGACCACCTGTACCGGGATCCGCACGTGAACGGGGTGCGGCTGTTTTTGCATTAC
>NEUS01000139.1 GCA_002288455.1 Opitutia bacterium Tous-C1TDCM | reverse complement strand
CTTCATGCAGTCGGCGGGCGTGCCTTGGAACAAGAGCTGCCCGCCCTCGGTGCCGGCCTCGGGGCCGAGTTCGATGAGTTCGTCGGCGAGGCGGAGCGTGTCTTCGTCGTGCTCGACGACGACGACCGTGTTGCCGCGGTCGCGGAGGGCGACGATGGTTTCGAGGAGCTTGCGGTTGTCGTGCGGGTGCAGGCCGATGCTGGGTTCGTCGAGCACGTAGATGACGCCGATGAGGCCCATGCCGAGTTGGGTCGCGAGCCGCACGCGCTGGGCCTCGCCGCCGGACAACGTGCCGTAGTCGCGTTCGAGGGTCAGGTAGCCGAGGCCGGTTTCGAGGAGGAAATGCAGCCGTTGCTCGATGCCCGTGACGACATCGCGGATCGCGTCGTTGCCCGCGTGTTGGGCGACCAAGGCGCGCGCGAAGGCATGGGCCTCGGCGATGTCCATGGCCATGAAGGAGGGGAAAGATATGGGGGAAACCGGAGTGCGGAGACCGGAGACCGGAGTGGCCGAACCGGAGTGCGCAGGCCGGAAACCCGAATCCAGGATGTTCGCGCCGGCTGTATCCGGTATCCGGTTTCCCAATTCCGGTTTTTCAATGCCGACCGCTCCGCTCCGTGCATTGAGCCGGTGGCCGTGGCATTCCGGGCAGGGGCCGCTGACCATGAAGGTCGAGAGGCGGGCGCGGAAGCCGTCGCTGTCGGTGTGGCGGAAGCTTTCCTCGAGGTCGGCGATGATGCCGGGAAACGCGGACGCCTTGGCTTCGCGCATGCGGCGCAGCTTGAACGCGAATTGCCGTTCGCCGGCGCCGAACAGGAGGTGCTGCCGCGTCTTTTCCGGCAGGTCCTGCCAGGGGACGTCGGCGTCGAAGGGCAATTGCTCCGCGAGCTGTTTCAGCAGCGCGTTGTGTTTGATGATGAGATTTTTCCCGCCGATGCGCCAGGGCTTGATCGCGCCCTCGCGGACGGACTTGGCCGGATCGGCGACAATCAACTCGGGCACAAATTTCAGTTTCCGCCCCAGCCCTTCGCAAGTCGGGCAGGCGCCGTCGCGGTGGTTGAAGGAAAAATGCTTCGGTGTCAGTTTTTCGAATACATCACCGCAGACCTCGCAGGCGCGGGCTTGGCTCAGCGGCAATTCGCGCCAGGGGGCGTCGGCGGTTTTCTGGGCGAGGACGATGGCGCGGTCCTTGCCTTCGCGAAAAGCCAACTCGAGGGAATCGGCGAGGCGGCTGCGTTGTTCGGCGTTGGCGACGAGGCGGTCGATCACGAGATCGACGGCGAGCTCGCGGGTGCCGGCGCCGGTCGGGATGAGTTTCGGGTCGTCGAGGGTTTTGATCTCGCCGTCGATCCGCACGCGCTGGAAGCCGCGTTGGCGCAGCCGGGGCAATTCGTCGCGGAGCACCGAAGGCTTCGCCTTCAGGCCGGGGGCGAGCAGCATGAGGCGTTCGCCCGGGCAGGTGGCGAGGACGTGGGCGACGTTGTCGTCGAGGGAACGTTGCAGGACGCGGCCGCCGTCCTTCGGGCAGGTCTGCTCGCCGAGCAGGGCCCAGAGCAGCTGGGCGTAGTCGGCGATCTCGGTGGCGGTGGCGATGGTACTGCGGGGGCCGCCGGCGCCGGTGCGCTGCTCGATGGCGAGGACGGGGGAAAGGCCGTGGATGAAGTCGACGTCGGGCCGCTTGAGTTGGTCGAGGATCTGGCGGGCCTGCGTGCTGAGGGACTCGATATATTTGCGGTAGCCCTCGGCGTAGAGGGTGTCGAAAGCCAGCGACGATTTGCCGGAACCGCTGGGGCCGGTGACGACGATGAGTTTGCCGCGGGGCAGGCGGAGCTCGAGGTTCTTCAGGTTGTGCTCCCGGGCGCCCTTGATGTGAATGTGCGTCGCGGCCTGCATGGTGGAAGGCGCACCGTTGCGCAAATTGCCGCGGCGTCAAAGCCGGAGCTGGCGCCAAGCGCTTGCGCCGTCGCATCTTCGCTCTTGCGGCGGAGCGCGGTGCGCTCTTTGAGTCCGACCGGACATATCCCCGCTGCAGTCGGCTCGAACCCCCTGTTCAGTGCACCGAATCGGACGGTTGCTGCGTTTTTTCCAAAACCCTCATGAACGACTCCCTGCTGATTCGCGGTTTCACGCGGCCCGTGCGCGCGGTTTTCCTCGCCGGTCTTTGCGCCGGCGCCGCCGGTCCTCTGGCGGCTTTTCAATTCGAACTTGGCGAAGTCAAAGGCAGCTTTGACTCCACCCTCTCGATCGGCGGCCTGTACCGGTTGAAGAATCCGGACCCGTCCTTCTACGGCACCACGACGTCGTTCAACGGCGTGCTCGGTCGCCAAAACTCGGTCAACACCGACGACGGCAACGTCAACTACGGCAAAGGCTGGGTTTCCCAGGTCGCCAAGGGCAACCACGACCTCGAATTGAAATTCGGGCAGAACTACGGCGCGTTGATCCGCGGCTATTGGTTCCAGGACTTCAAGGCCGACGAGACCCGCCGCACGCTTCTCTCCGACCAGGCCGAGGACCGCGTCGTCAAGGGTGCCGAACTGCTCGACATGTACGCCCGCGGCAAGTTCACCGTCGCCGGCACGATGCCCCTCGACCTGCGTATCGGCCGCCAGGTGCTGAGCCTCGGCGAAAGCACGTTCATCCCGAACGGCATCAACGTCGTGAACTCCGCGGACCTTTCCAAACTCCGCGTCCCCGGTTCCGAACTCAAGGAAGCGCTCCTCCCCGTCAACATGGTCAAGGCGTCGCTCGGCGTGACGCAAAACCTGACGATCGAGCCCTTCTGGCTGCTGGAATTCCGCCGCAACGAACTCGAGCCCGCCGGCACCTATTTCTCGACGAACGACTTCGCCACCCGCGGCGGCCGCACAGTCTGGCTCGGCTTCGGCACCGTCGCCGACCAGGGCAGCACGCTCGGCGGTATCGCCCGCGCGAACGACCGCGACGCCAACAACTACAACCAGTACGGCGTCGCCGCCCGCTGGCTCGCGCCGAATCTCAACAACACGGAATTCGGTTTCTATTACGCCAAGTACAACAGCCGCTCCCCGGTGATCAGCGCGCGCACGCCGCTCGGCCCGATCGACACCAACCTCACCGGCCCGCTCACCGCCGCCTTCATCCGCGGGGGCGTACCCGCCGCCGCCGCCGGTCCGCAGGCCGCCGCGATCTTCCAGATGATCGTCAAGTCGCAGCTCGCCCCCGCGACGCTCACGCCGGTCGAAGTCGCCACGTTGCAAAGCGCGCCCGTCCAGGCTGCCATCGCCGGCGCCCGCCAGATCGCGTTGCTCACCGCCGCCGCCAGCGGCCGTTACTTCAACGAGTACGTCGAGGACCTCACGATGGGCGGCATCAGCTTCAACACGTCGCTCGGCAACACCGGCATCTCGTGGCAGGGCGAAGTCTCGCTCAAAAACGACGTCCCGCTCCAGGTCGACGACGTCGAGATCCTCTTCGCCACCCTCTCCGCCCTCGCCCCGAATTTCGGCCAAGCCAACCAGATCGGCAGCTTTCTCGGCCAGTACAACCGCGAGCTCAGCGGCTACCGCCGCCACCGCGTCTGGACCGCGCAAAGCACGCTCACCAAAGTCTTCGGGCCCACGCTCGGCTCGCAGCAACTCACGCTGCTCGGCGAAGTCGGCGGCGTCTGGGCCAATCTGCCCGACAAGAACACGCTGCGCTACGACGGCTCGGCCACGTTCTCCTCCGCCTCGGCCGCCGCGATGGCGCTGGCCGGTTTCCCGACGATTCCCGCGACGCCGACCGAGGCCTTCGCCGACGATTTCTCCTGGGGCTACCAGATTCTCGCGCGCCTCGACTACAACAACCTTCTCCCGAACGTGAACGTACAGCCCACGATCGCGTTCACGCACGATGTGAGCGGCAACACGCCCCTGCCCCTCGGCAACTACATCCGCGACCGCAAGAGCATCAACGTCGCGGTCGAGTTCACCTACCGCAACGCGTGGTCCCTCGAACTGCGTTACGTCAACTTTTTCGCCGCCGGCCGCTACAATCTCTTCGCCGACCGCGACTATTTCGCGACCACGGTGAAGTATTCGTTCTGAGTCATTGCCGGGCGCGTCCCCTGCGCCCGGTCCAACCCCTTTTCCCGAACGTCATGAAATCCTTTTTCCGTCCCTGCGCCCTCGCCGCCGCGTTGACCGCGGTCCTCGCGTCCGGCCGCGCCGCCGTCTCCGAAGCCGAAGCCGCCAAGCTCGGCCAGGAACTCACCCCGCTCGGCGGCCAGATGGCCGGCAATGCCGACAAATCGATCCCGGCCTGGACCGGCGGCATCACGACGCCGCCCACCGGCTACAAACCCGGGCAGCACCACCCGGATCCCTTCGCCGCCGACCAACCGCTCTACACCGTCACCGGGGCCAACGCCGCGCAGTACGCGGGCAAGCTCACCGCCGGCCAGCAGGCTGTGCTCAAAGCGTATCCGTCCTACAAGCTCACCGTCTATCCGACCCGCCGCAGCGCCTCGAACCCGTCCCGCGTGTACGACGCCACGAAACGCAACGCCACCGCCGCCAAGCTCGTTGCCAACGGCAACGGCATCAGCGGCGCCGTCGTCGGTATCCCCTTCCCCATTCCGCAAAGCGGCCTCGAGGTCGTCTGGAATTCGCTCGCGCGCTTCCGCGGCGTCGCGGCCTCGCGTTTCATCGACCAGGCCGCGGTCGAGCGCGGCGGCGGCTACCAGATGGTGAAGTTCGACGACGAGTTTCTCTTCAACTACACCCGCCCCGACATCACCGCGAAGGAATTGGAAGAGAGCAACACGCTCATCTATTTCAAGCAGGCCGTGACCGCCCCGGCCCGCCTCGCCGGCACCATCTTGCTCGCGCAGGAAACGATGGACCAGGTCAGGGAACCGCGCCGCGCCTGGGTCTACAACGCCGGCCGCCGCCGCGTCACCCGCGCCCCCAACGTCGCCTACGACAACCCCGGCACCGCCGCCGACGGCCAGCGCACCAGCGACCAATTCGACATGTTCAACGGCGCGCCCGACCGCTACGAATGGACGCTCGTCGGCAAGCAGGAGATGATCGTGCCGTACAACGCCTACCGCCTCCACAGCGACAAGGTGAAGCACGCCGACATCCTCAAGCCGCTGCACCCGAATCCCGACCTCGCCCGCTACGAACTGCACCGCGTCTGGGTCGTCGAGGCCAAGCTCAAGCCCGGCACCTCGCACCTCTACTCGCGCCGCACCTTCTACATCGACGAGGACAGCTGGCAGATCCTCGCCGCCGACCAGTACGACGGCCGCGGCCAGATCTGGCGCGTGTCCGAGGCGCATTGTATCAACTATTACGATGCGCAGACGTTCTGGAGCACACTCGAGGTCCATCTCGATCTGCAGAACGGCCGCTACCTCGCGATCGGCCTCGATAACGAAAACAAGATGTACGACTTCACGCTCAAGCGCACCCCGGCCGACTACACGCCCGATTCCCTCCGGCGCGACGGCCTGCGCTGAAGCGGATATCAGGACTTACGCGTTGCGAGTTGAGCGTTGAGTGATCGAGTCCACGAACCCGATGCGTCGCTGCCCCGCTCTCCGGCCCTCGCGCGGTTTCCGTTTCGAGCCCAACGCTGGTTCACCGCGCGGGTCGGCATGACTTGGTTAAAACGCATCGGGCGGGCGTTCGGCCCGCCCCTTTTTGTCCTCGTCGCGGCCGCCGCGCTGCATGCCGCACCGCCGCCGAAGGTGCTCGTCCTCGATGCGGCCCTCGCGGCCGACGATGCCGTCGTCGCCGTCGGCGAACGCGGTCTCGTGCTGCGCTCCTCCGACCACGCGAGGACCTGGGCCGCGGCGGCGTCCGGCGCCACGGCCACGCTGACCGCGATCGCCTTCGCGCCCGGGGCCGACCGCCGCACCGGCTGGGCCGTCGGTCACGAAGGCGTCGTGCTTGCGACCACGGATGCCGGCGCGTCCTGGCGGCGGCAGTTTCCCGAGGGCGGCGACGCGGATTCGTTTCTCGATGTGCTCGCCCTCGATGCGAAACGCATCCTCGCCGTCGGCGCCTACGGGCTCTTCGCCGCGAGCAGCGACGGCGGCGCCACCTGGCAACGGCGCAAGGTCCGCGACGACGATTACCATTTCAACCGGATCACCCGCGGCCCGGCCGGCACGCTCTATCTCGCCGGCGAACGCGGCACGCTGCTCAAGTCGGCCGACGACGGCGCCACCTGGCAGCCGATCCCCGCGCCCTACGAAGGTTCGTTCTACGGCATTCTGCCGCTCGACCGGCGCACCTTGCTGGCCCACGGGCTGCGGGGGCATGTCTTCCGTTCCGCCGACGACGGCGCCACCTGGCGGCGGGTGGAAATCGACGCGCCGGTCCTGCTCGCGACCGCCCTGCGCCTGCGGAGCAACTTCATTCTCGTCGGCGGCCACGCCCGCACCCTGTGGCTGAGCCGCGACTACGGCGCCGGTTTCAAGCCCGTCGCCGCCGCGCCGGCCACCGCCGTGGCCGAGTATCTGGAACTTGGAGACGGCGCCGTGCTCGCCGTCGGCGAAGCGGGCGTGCAACGCCTCGAACTCTCGGCCCTCGTGCCCGAAGCCGCCGCCCCGGCCGCGCCGCGCTGATTTCCGCCCATGCTCGAGCGTTTCACGACCTGGATGTTCCGGTACCGCACGCCGCTCGTGGTGGGCTTTGCGTTGCTCACCGGCCTGATGGGCTGGTTCGCGTCGAACCTGCGCGTCGACGCCAGCTTCAACAAATCCCTGCCGCGCGGCCACGAGTACATCCGCACCTTCGAGCAATACCAGCGCGAGTTCGGCGGCGCCAACCGCGTGCTCGTCGCCTTGATGGTCCGCGAGGGCGACATCTTCAACGAAGCCTATTTCAAGGAACTGAAACGCGTGACCGACGAGGTCACGTTTCTGCCCGCCATCGACCGCCCGCAGGTCCAATCGCTCTTCACGCCCAACGTCCGCTACATCGAGGTCGTCGAGGACGGCTTTGCCGGCGGCAACGTGATTCCCGCCGACTTCGCGCCGTCCGCGGCCAATTTCGACAAGGTCCGCGAGAACATCATTAAATCCGGCCGCCTCGGCCAACTCGTCGCCAACGATTTCTCCGGCGCCATTGTCAGCGCGCAATTGCTCGAAATCGATCCGCAGTCCGGCGCCAAAGTCGACTACACCCAGGTCGCCGCCGGCCTCGAGGCCATCCGCACCCGCGTGGAACGCGAAAGCGGCGGCGCGATCGACGTCCGCATCATCGGTTTCGCGAAAATCATCGGCGACGTCAGCGACGGCGCCCGCGGCGTGCTCACGCTCTTCGGCGTCGCGATCTTCGTCACGACTTTGCTGGTGTGGAACTACGCCGGCCGCTGGAAACTCGCCGCCGCCCCCGTGGTTTGCTCGCTCGTCGCCGTGGTCTGGCAACTCGGCGGGCTCACCGCCTTGGGCTACGGCATCGACCCGTTTTCGATTCTCGTGCCGTTCCTCGTCTTCGCCATCGGCGTGAGCCACGGCGTGCAGAAGATCTGCACGTTCCGCAACGAGGTCTTCAAGGGCCAGGACGGTCCCGCCGCGGCCAAAGCGGCGTTCATGCAACTGATCATGCCCGGCATCGTCGCGCTGCTCACCGACACCGTCGGTTTCATCACGATGCTCGTGATCAAGATCCCCACGATCCAGGAACTCGCGATCACGGCCAGCCTCGGCGTCAGCGTGATCGTGATCACGAATTTCTTTTTGCTGCCGATTCTCCTCTCCTACCTGCGCCTGCCGACGTCCTACGGCCAATGGGTCGCGCAGCGCCGGGCCAAGGGCGACGCCCTCTGGGAGCGTCTGGCGAAGGGCATGAAGCCGAAGCCCTCGATGGTGATCATCGTGCTCTGCTTCGCCCTCGGCAGCTGGGGATTCTGGAAATCGTCCGAAGTCCGCATCGGCGACACCCAAGCCGGCGTGCCGGAGTTGCGCCCGGACTCGCGTTACAACCGGGACACCCAAGTCATCGTTTCCAAGTTCAGCATCGGCGTCGACATCCTCTCCGTGATCGTCGAATCCGTGCCCAACGGCTGCGTCGACCACGAGGTCGTTGCCCTGATCGACCGCTTCGAAGGCACGATGCGCCAGGTGCCCGGCGTGCAATCCGTCGTTTCCCTTCCCGGCATGGCCAAAATGGTCAACGCGGGCTACAGTGAAGGTTCTTTGAAGTGGCGCATTTTGCCAAAGAACCAACAGGCGCTCGCGCAGGCCGTTTCCCCGATCGAGACCGCGACGGGCCTGCTCAATTCCGACGGCAGCGTGATGCCCGTGCTCATCTTCCTCGCCGACCACAAAGCCGAGACGCTGCAGGCCGTGACCGACGCCACCAAAGCCTTCGCCGCCGCGAACCCGCACCCCAAGGTCAAATTCCGCCTCGCCAGCGGCAATGCCGGCGTGATGGCTGCGACCAACGAAGTCGTGGCCGCGGCCGAAAAGCCGATTCTCCTCTGGGTCTTCGGCGCCGTGATTGTCCTGTGTCTCGTCACGTTCCGTTCCGTCAAGGCCGCCCTCTGCATCGTGCTGCCGCTCGTGATCGTGAGCTACCTCGCCTACGTCGTGATGGTCGCCCTCGACATCGGCTTGAAGACCTCGACCTTGCCGGTCGTCGCGCTCGGCGTCGGCATCGGCGTCGATTACGGCATCTACATTTTCGCGCGGCTGCACTCCGCGCTCGAGGCGGGCGAGTACTTCGAGGACGCCATGTTCGTCGCGCTGAAGGACGCCGGCGCCGCCGTGGTGTTCACGGGACTCACGCTGGCGATCGGCGTCAGCACCTGGGTGTTTTCGGATCTCAAGTTCCAGGCGGACATGGGCCTGCTGCTGACGTTCATGTTCCTCGTGAACATGGTCGGCGCGATTCTGCTCCTGCCCGCGATGGCACGTTGGTTCTGGCGCCATCACACCGGCCGCACGCAGGCGCCGTTTCCGATGCGCAAGTGAGCCACGGCAGCGGTCAGCTCTCAGTTGTCAGCTTTCAGCCATCAGCTTTCGGCTTTCAGCTTTGAGCTTTGAGCTTTCGGCCCTGACGCCGCGCGGCCGCGGCGTCAGACCTCGAGAAACTGCGGCATTGCCTCCGCCAATCCGGGCGGCACCGCGGCCCCTTTCAGTTTCCCCGGATTCAGCAGGCCCTTGGGATCGGTCGCGGCCTTGAGTTTGATCTGTGCCTGCAACGCCGGCGTCGTCCCGCCCTCGCCGAGGTAGCAGGTGTGCGGGTTGTTGCTCGCGATGCCCAGGCTTTCGGCAAACGCGATCACCTCGCGCAGATGCGCGTCGCTCACATACTCGATCACCGGAATCAGCACCGGGATCACGAGCCCGAATTCGCCGGTCGGCCGCCGGCCGCGGACAAACTCGAAATGCAAATGCACCTGCCCCGGGAAACGCGCCTGCAGCCGCGCGGCCTGTTCCTCGAAGTTCGGGCCCAGGCCGAGTTGCAGATACGTGTGCCCCGGATGCGCCTTCAGCATCCAGAGCGTGCTGTGGTTCCAACCGTACTCCATCAGCATCGGTTGCCGCTTCGGTTCGTGGTACGGGATGATCTGCGCCACGTTCAATCCGGCCGCCCGCGCCTCCGCGGCGAGTCCGTCGGTCGCCGTCTGGTCGACTTCGAGCCAGATGAACGCGTGCCCCGCCGGCAGCCACGTGCGCAGCGGTTTGAAACTCGCGCCGAAGATCGGCTCCAGCAGCGACAGGAGCCGCTTGGGAATCCCGTCGTCGTAGGCCACGCGCCGCGCAAAGGCCGTGACCACGGCCCAATCCGGCCCGGTGATCGCGATCTGGTCCCAGCGCCGCGCCGGCGCGAGCCGCAGTTGCAGCTCCGTGATCACGCCGTTGGTCCCGTAGGCGTGGAAGGCGCGCAGCGTATCCGTTTCCTCCAGGACCAATTCCTTCGGCTCGGCCTCGAGCGTGAGCAGCTTCAGGCGCTTGATCGTGCCCGGCTCGCGCAACCCGCCCCAAGTGATCGAGCCGATGCCCGCGCTGCCGCCGGAAATGAAGCCGCCGATCGTCGACTTCACCCACGTCGAAGGCAGGCAGCGCAATTCGCGCCCCGTCGCCCGCACGGCCTGCTCGACGTGCACCACGCGCGCGCCGGCTTCGACGGTCACGACATCCCCTTCGATCGCGAGAATCCGGTCGAGTCCGGTCAGGTCGACGACGAGTCCGCCGCAGAGCGGGATGCATTGGCCGTAGTTGCCGGTCGCGCCGCCGCGGACCGTGACCGGCAGGTCGTGCCGGTAAGCCGCCGCCAGCACGGCTTTGAGTTCCGCGACCGTCGCGATCTTCACGGCCGCCCCCGCGCGCCGCTCCTGCAGCCGGGCCTTCAGCACCGGCGAATACCAGTAGCAATCCTTGGACAAAGTCTCGACCTCGGCCTCGGCCGTGACGACCCGGTCGGGACCAAGGAGCGCTTGCAGTTCGGCAACAACGGCGGCGGGCACCGCGACAAATCCGGGAGTGGGCGACATGATGAAAGCTCGGGAATGAAGGCCGGGAATCGGCCGGCCATGCCTAGCCGACCGCATGCCGCGCTACCCGGAGTTCCGCGTTTATTAAGACCGCGGATGCTGGCGCAAAATCTGCGTACCCGGCTCCGCCGAAGCTGCCGGCCGGACCAATGGTGACAGTGCCTAGGCTTGCCAGTCCGCGGCTCCGCGCAGCTTCATTGCCTCAACCTTCACCGCCATGTCCACCTGGTCCCGCTTCAAACGCCACTATTACCATCACGCCGGCCTCGGCGTCGCCCTCGACATCTCGCGGATGCCGTTTCCCGACGATTTCTTCGCGCGCCTGGAACCGCAGATGCAGTCGGCCTTCGCGGCGATGCAGGAACTGGAACGCGGCGCCATCGCCAATCCCGACGAGAAACGCATGGTCGGCCACTATTGGCTCCGCGCCCCGCACCTCGCGCCGAACCCCGAACTGACCTCGGCCATCGTCACCACGCTCGCCGAAATCAAAGCCTTCACCGCCCAGGTCCACGCCGGCGAAATCGCGGGCCCGAAAGGCAAGTTCCAGCACCTGCTCGTCATCGGCATCGGCGGCTCCGCCCTCGGCCCGCAGCTCGTCAACCACGCCCTCGGCAATCCCCGCAAGGACAAGCTCGCCGTCACGTTCTTCGACAACACCGACCCCGACGGCATCGACTACGTCCTCGCCACCCTGCGCAAGAAACTCGCGAAGACCCTCGTCCTCGTGATCTCGAAATCCGGCGGCACCGCCGAGACGCGCAACGGCATGCTCGAAGCCATCGCCGCCTTCAAGGCCGACGGCCTCGACTATCCGAAACACTTCGTCGCCGTCACCGGCGCCGGTTCCAAGCTCGACCAAACCGCGATCACCGAAGGCTGGCTCGCCCGCTTCGCGATGTGGGATTGGGTCGGCGGCCGCACCAGCGAACTCAGCGCCGTCGGCCTCCTGCCCGCCGCCCTGCAAGGCATCGACATCCAGGAAATGCTCGACGGCGCCGCCGCCATGGACGCCGCCACCCGCGTGCCCGTCACGGCCCAGAATCCCGCCGCCTTGCTCGCGCTGATGTGGCACTTCGCCACCGACGGCCGCGGCACCAAGGACATGGTCGTCCTCCCCTACAAAGACCGCCTGCTGCTTTTCTCGCGCTACCTCCAGCAGCTCATCATGGAATCGATCGGCAAGGAATTCGACCTCGCCGGCAACGTCGTCAACCAAGGCATCGCCGTCTACGGCAACAAGGGATCGACCGACCAGCACGCCTACGTCCAGCAGCTGCGCGAAGGCGTGAACAACTTCTTCGTCACCTTCATCGAGGT